>NZ_FNKA01000002.1:0-307506 GCF_900101335.1 Quadrisphaera sp. DSM 44207
GGACTTCAGCTCGGTGTACTCCGGGCCCATCCGCGCCCGCGTCTTGATCCACTCCGGCTTGCGCTCGATCGGAACGGCCGCGTTGCGCGCCTCGATCCGCAGCATCCGACGTCCCTCAGGGGCCAGGGTCACCGCACCAGGCTACGCCTGCGGCGCACCTGTCCTACCTCGCCCACCTGGAGCTGATCGCGGCCGAGGTCATGCCCCAGCTGCGCTGAGCTCCTCGCCGGACGGCGCGGCCCGCAGCGCCGGCGGCAGCAGGCGCAGCAGGTGCGCCTCGACCACGGGCAGCGCCTCCGGCACGCCGACGTCCCGCCCCAGCTCGGCGCTCAGCGACGTCACGCCGGCGTCGCGGATGCCGCACGGCACGATGCCGCCGAACGCGGCCAGGTCGCAGTCGGCGTTGAGGGCGAACCCGTGCATCGCCACCCCGCGGGCCACGCGGACGCCGATCGCGGCCACCTTGCGCGCGGGCCCGCGCCCGTCGGCGGCGACCCACACCCCGCTGCGCCCGTCCACGCGCCCGCCCACCACGCCCAGGTCGGCGCAGGCGGCGATGAGGACCTCCTCGAGCAGGCGCACGTACCGCACCACGTCCACGGGCTCGGGCAGGCGCACGATCGGGTAGCCCACGAGCTGCCCGGGACCGTGCCAGGTGATCCTCCCGCCGCGGTCGACGTCGACGACGGGCGTGCCGTCGCGGGGCCGCTCGTCGTCCGCCGTCCGCCTGCCGGCCGTGTAGGTGGGGGCGTGCTCGAGCAGGAGCACGGTGTCCTCGCGCCGCCCGGCCACGACGTCGGCGTGGGCGGAGCGCTGCAGCTGCCAGCCCTCGCGGTACTCCAGCGGGGTGGGGCTGAAGGCGACCCGGAAGACCTGCACGGCACCAGGCTACGGCGGCCCGCGGTCGCCGCTGCCGGTCGTGCGGGGGACCATGCCGGCGTGACGACGAGCAGCGCACCGGGCGAGCACCCGAGCCCGCGCCCGAGCCCGCGCCGGGCCGTCGCGCGGGCCGGCGCGCTGCTGGCCGTCCTCGGCGTGTGGCTGGCGCTGGCCGGCGTCGGGGGGCCGCTGGTGGGCCGCCTGTCGGAGGTGCAGCGCAACGACAACGCGTCCTTCCTGCCCGAGGAGGCCGAGTCCTCCGCGGTCTCCGAGCGCGCGGGCGCCTTCGCCGGCTCGGACGCGCTGCCGTTCTTCGTCGTGCTCGAGCGCGAGGGCGGCCTGGCCGCGAGCGACGCCCCGGCCGTGCAGCAGTGGATCGCGGGCCTGCCGGACGTGGAGGTGGAGGTCGCCGACGCCGACCCCGTGCCGCTGGGCGACCTGCTCGCCGACGAGCCGGTCGTCCCCGTGCCGAGCCGGGACGGCGCGGCGCTGCTGGTGCCCGTGCCGCTGGACGCGCAGGCCGCGGGGGAGAACCTCCCCGACGGCGAGCCGGCGCTCTTCGGCGCCGCGCAGGCGCTGCGCACGTCGCTGGCCGCGGACGTGGAGGCGGCCAGCCCGGGCCTGCAGGCGTGGGTGACCGGCCCCGGCGGCGTGCTCGCCGACTTCGTCACCGCCTTCGCCGGCATCGACGGCCGGCTGCTGCAGGTGTCGCTGGCGGTGGTCTTCGTCATCCTGCTGCTGGTCTACCGCAGCCCGCTGCTGCCCGTCGCGGCCCTGCTCGCCGCCCTCTTCGCCCTCGCGGCCGCGGGTGCGCTCGTCTACCCGCTCGCCGACGCCGGCGCCATCGACATCAACGGCCAGAGCCAGGGCATCCTCTTCATCCTCGTCGTCGGCGCCGCGACCGACTACGCCCTCCTCCTCGTCGCCCGCTACCGCGAGGAGCTGCACGAGCACCCGTCGAAGTACACGGCCATGCGCCGCGCGTGGCGGGCCTCGCTGGAGCCGATCGCGGCGAGCGCCGCGACCGTCGTCCTGGGGCTGCTGTGCCTGCTGCTGGCCGACCTCGGCTCCACGCGCGGCCTCGGCCCCGTCGGCGCCATCGGCATCGTCGCGGCGCTCGTCTCGTCGCTGACCCTGCTGCCGGTGCTGCTGCTGGTGCCGGTCGTGCTGCTCCTCCTCGTCGCGCTCGCGGTCGCCGCCGGCGCCGGCGCGGCCCTCGCGGGAGCCGCCGGGGCCGCGGTCGGCGCGGCCGTCGTCGTCCTCGCCGCCGCCGTCCTGGCGGCGCTGCGCTGGCGGGCGCTGCACGCGCACGGGCGGCACGTCGCCGGTGGGCACGACGCCCCCTGGTACGCCCGGGCACCCTCCGGCCGGTGGCTGTTCTGGCCCCGAGTGCCGCACCTGGACCACGCGCACTCCGCCGGCGTCGTCGGCGCGCGCGGCCTGTGGGGCCGGGTCTCCTCCCTCGTGGGACGCCGTCCGCGCGCCGTGTGGGTGCTCACGCTGGCCGCCCTGCTCGGCCTGGCGGCGTTCGTGCCGCAGTTCGAGGCCGACGGCGTGGAGCAGACGGACGTCTTCCGCGACCGCGTGGAGTCCGTGGTGGGCCAGGAGGTGCTCCTCGGGCACTTCCCCGGCGGGTCCGGCACCCCCGCGCTCGTCCTCGCCGACGAGGCCGACCTGCCGCAGGTGCTCGAGGTGGTCACCGCCACCGACGGCGTGCAGGCGGCGGTGGCGACCTCCGCCGCCCCGGCCGCGCCCGGCGCGCCGCCCGGCCCGCCCCTCGTCGTCGACGGCACCGTGCAGGTGCAGGCGACCCTGCAGCCGCCGGCGGGCAGCCCCGAGGCCGAGGACGTCGTCGCGGACCTGCGCACCCGCCTGGACGCCGTCGGCACCGATGTCCTCGTCGGCGGGCAGACGGCCTCCAACCTCGACGTCCGCGAGGCCAGCGAGCGCGACCTGCGCGTGATCGTGCCGGCGGTGCTGGCGGTCATCCTCGTCGTCCTCGTGCTGCTGCTGCGCTCCCTCGTGGCGCCGGTGCTGCTCGTGGCCGCCAACGTGCTGTCCTTCGCGGCCACCATCGGCGCCAGCGCCATCCTGTTCGGGGACGCCGTGCTCGACCTGCCGGGCGGCGACCCGGCGATCCCGCTCTACGGGTTCGTCTTCCTCGTCGCGCTCGGCATCGACTACTCGATCTTCCTCACGACGAGGGTGCGCGAGGAGTCGGTGGCGCGGGGCACCCGCCCGGGCACCCTCGTGGGCCTGGCCGTCACCGGCGGCGTCATCACGAGCGCGGGCGTCGTCCTCGCCTCCACCTTCGGCGCGCTCGCGACGATCCCGATCCTGTTCCTGCTGCAGATCGCGGTCATCGTCGCCCTCGGCGTCCTGCTCGACACCCTCGTCGTCCGCTCGCTGCTGGTGCCAGCGGCCGTGTACGACATCGGGTCCCGGGTGTGGTGGCCGAGCCGGCTCTCCCGCGAGCACCCGGAGGCGGGCGAGGAGGCGGGCGAGGAGGCGCGGGAGCGGCCGCGCGAGCCCGTGCGGGCCGACGGGTGAGCGGGACGGTGAGCGGATCGGTGAGCGGGACGGGGGCGAGCGGCGTGGACGGCGCGAGGATCGGGCTGGTCGGGTACGGGGACGCCGGGCGCGGGATCCACGCCCGGCTGCTGCGGGAGGCGGGGCTGGACGTCGCCGTGGTGGCCACCGCCAGCCCGCAGCGGGTGGCGGCGGCGCGCGAGGAGCTGCCCGGCGCCGCCGTGGTGCCGGACCTGCCCGCGCTGCTGGACGCCCGCCCCGACGCGGTCGTCCTCGCCTCCCCCACCGGCGCGCACGCGGAGCAGGTTCTCGCGTGCGTCGCCGCCGGCGTGCCCGTGGTCTGCGACAAGCCGCTGGCCGTCGACGCCCCGACCGCCGCCTCCCTCGTGGCGGCGGCGCGGGAGGCGGGCGTGCCGCTGACCGTCTTCCAGAACCGCCGCTGGGACGACGAGCAGCGCACCCTCGCGGCGGTCCTGGACCAGGACGCCCTGGGCCCGGTGCACCGCTTCGAGCGGCGCTGGGAGCGGTGGCGGCCGGTGCCCAAGGACCGCTGGCGCGAGAACGCCCCGCCGCAGCAGGGCGGCGGCCTGCTCCTCGACCTCGGCAGCCACCTCGTCGACTCCGCCGTGCAGCTCTTCGGCCCCGTCACCGCCGTCGGGGCCGAGATCGCCGCGCGCACGACCGTCGCCGAGGACGACGTGTTCCTCTCCTGCGTCCACGCCGGCGGGGTGCGCAGCCACCTGTGGGCCGCCTCCCTCGTCGCGGCGCCCGGGCCGCGCACCCGCGTCCTGGGAGCGCGCGGCGCGTACCTGGCGACCGGGTTCGAGGGGGTGCCCGACGCCACAGCCGTGCCGTCCACGGCGCCGCCGGGGTGCACCGGGTGGGTCTTCGGCGGGGAGGAGCCCGTCCCGGTCCCCACGGCGCCCGGGGCGCACGCGGACTTCTACCGCCTGCTGGGCGCGGCCCTGCGCGAGGGGACGGGGCAGGCGGGGATGCCGGTGCAGCCGGAGGACGCCGTGCACGTCCTCGCGGTCCTCGACGCCGCGCGGCTCAGCGCGGAGCAGGGGCGGGTCGTGCCGGTGGCGCCGTCCGCGCCCTGACGCCAGGGGCGTCCAGCCGCCACCCGGTCAGCCGCCGCGCGACGCGGGCGATCTGCTCCTGCCAGCGCAGCGCCGCCCGCGCCAGCAGCAGGCCGACGAGGGCGCCGACCACGAGGTCGGTGACCCAGTGCGTGCCCAGGTACAGGGAGATCGCCGCCATCGTCGCCGTCGGTCCGGCCACGGCCGCGACCTGCGTGCGCCGGCGCAGGCGCCTCCCGCGCCACCGGCCCGCGAAGTGCACGAGCAGCGCGGCGCACAGCGCGGTGTTCGCGGCGTGCCCGGAGGGGAAGATGATCCCGTCCTGGCCGAGGGCCGGGTCGCCGTCGCGGGGGAAGCCCCGACCGGTGGCGAGCTTGGTCGAGCCCACGACGAGGTTGAGGGCGAGCTCGGAGACCACCACCACGAGCAGGGGCCGCCAGTCGCCGGTGCGCCAGCGCAGCAGCAGCGCGACCACCACCAGCAGCGGGACCGTCAGGCCGCGCAGGCCCATGTCGTCCATCACCCACGCGGCGTCCTCGAGCGCCGGCCACCGCTGCAGCGGCGCGTACGCCTGCACCGCGACGTCCAGGCGCACCAGCGGCCCGGCGGTGACGACGTCGACGACGACGGCGAGGAGCACCGCCGCGGCCGCCAGCGGCCACCAGCGCACCGCCGCCGCGACCGCAGCCCGCGCGGGCCGCCGCTGCGTGGTGCGGGAAGCCGGGCGGGCACCCTCGAGCGCTCGTGCGGTGGCGCGATCCAGCTCGCGGACCAGCTCGGGGCCCGGCCCGCGGTCCGGTGCGCGGTCCGGTGCGCGGCCGGGTGCGAGGGAGGCGACGGGCCCGCGCGCGCGTGCCAGGGCGCGGTGGCGCGAGGACGGCGGCCGGTGGCGCACGGGGGCGCTGAGTCCGGGCAGGGCCATGCGCCGCGCTTACCCGAGGCACCGGTCGTCACGCGGCGCGAGGACCGCCGGGTTCCCGGACGATCTGTGAGGTGCGTCTCACCCAGCGGCGCCCAGGGCGGCGAGCACGGCGCCCGCCGCGCGGCGGCCGGAGACCAGGGCGCCCTGCTGGCTGGCGGTGTCGCGGTGGTCCCCGGCCACGAAGACGCCCCCGCCCAGGTCGACCGGGCGGCGGGCCTGCAGGGGCGCGGTCACGGCGGGCAGGGCGTGCGGCAGGGCGTGCACCGCCAGCAGGTCCCAGCCGGCGGTGGCCGTGCCGTACAGCAGGGCCAGCTGGGCGCGGACGTCCCGCTCCGACGCCCCGTCGGCGCGGGCGCCGAGCACGGTGCTGGCCACCAGGTGCCGCGCCGGGTCCGCGCCCGCCGGCGCGTAGCCGGGTGCCACCGCCGTCAGCACGGCGCTGTTGACGAGCGGTCCGCGCCGGTCGCCGTCCACGTGCAGCAGCCGGCGGGTGCGCGCGGGGGCGGGCGGGACGTCGGTGAGGTGCCACCAGGTCGTCAGGGCGCGCGGCGGCGGCACGCGCAGGCCCGGCAGCAGGCGCGCGGCCGCCGCGGCGTCGGTGGCGACCACCACCGCCCGCGCCCGCACCGCGCCCGCCGCGGTGCCCACCCGCACACCGGCCCCCGTGCGCTCGACCCCGATGACGGGCACGGCGGTGCGCACGGCGCCGGCCGGCAGGGACGCCGCCACCTGCTGGGGCAGCGCCTGGACGCCGCCGGCGGGGACGCCGGGCGTCCCGCGCACGAAGCTGCGCACGACCAGGCGCGTGAACGCGGCGGACGTCGCACCGCCGTCCTCGCCGAGGACCCCCGCCAGGAAGGGCGTGACCACGCTGCGCCGCAGCCGCCCGTGCACGCCCGCGCGGTCGAGCGCCGAGGACAGCGGCTCGTCGGTGCCGTCCCGCACGCGCCGGGGGTCGGCCAGCGCCGCGCCCAGCGCCCAGCGGGCGAAGGCGGCCTTCTCCGGCAGGGAGCCCACCGGCGCGCGCAGCGACTCCAGGGCCGCCGAGGGCAGGCGGCGCGGGTCGGCGACGCGGTGCCGCCCGGCGCCCGTCGCCACCACGACGCCGGCGGCGAAGGGCCGCAGCTGCAGGCGCGCCAGGTCCACCACGCGGGGCAGCGCCGGGTAGGCGGGGTTGACCAGCTGGAACCCGCGGTCGCAGCGGTAGCCGTCGACGACGTCGGTGCGCACGCGCCCGCCGACGCCGTCGGAGGCCTCGAGCACGAGCGCGGGCACACCGGCGGCCGCCAGCCGCTGGGCGCAGGCCAGGCCCGCCAGCCCGGCGCCCACGACGACGACCTCGGCGCTGTCCACCGGCGCGACGGTACCGCCGGGGCCTGTGGACAGCGCCGGCGCGCCTGCGTCCGCGCGCGGCAGGGTGGGCGGGTGAGCGAGCGCCCCGTCCGCGTCGTCCGTGCCGTCGGTGCCGTCCGTGCACCCGCGCCGGTCATCCCGAGCGTGCCCGGCTACCGCCTCGGGCGGCTGCTGGGCGCGGGCGGCAGCGGCCAGGTGTGGGCGGCGACGGCGCCGGACGGCTCGCAGGTCGCCGTCAAGGTGCTCCTCGGGCTGCCGCCAGGGGCACCGGAGCCCTCCGAGGCCTCCCTGCTGGCGGCGGTCGAGCACCCCCACGTGGTGCGCCTGCTCGACGTCGTGCGCACCAGCACGGGCCCCGCCCTGGTGCTCCAGCTGGCCGGCGGGGGGAGCCTGCAGGACCTCGTGGCGGCCCGCGGTCCCCTCGACGCCGCGGAGGTCGTCACCGTGGTCGGCTGCCTCGGCAGCGCCCTCGCCGCCCTGCACGCGCGCGGGCTCGTGCACGGCGACGTCGCCCCCGGCAACGTGCTCCTCGACGACGACGGCCGGCCGCTGCTGTCCGACGGGGGCCAGGCCGGCGCGGTCGGGAGCGCGGCCGGGGTCGCGGTCGAGAGCGTGGTCGAGAGCGCGGCCGGGGTCGTGCCGCCGACGGGCCGCGGGCGGCGGGCGCGGCGGCCCGGGCGCGAGGCGCCGCAGGCGTGGCTGACCGCGACCCCGGGCTTCGTCGCGCCCGAGCGGCTCAGCGGCGCCGCGGCCGCGCCCGCCGGTGACGTCCACGGGCTCGCGGCGGTGGGGTGGTTCGCGCTCACCGGCCGCGCGCCGAGCACCGGGGACGTCCCACCGGACGCGCTCGACGACCTCCTCGACGCCGCTCCGGACGCCGCTCCGGACGCCGCGGGGGAGGCGGAGCCCGGTGGCGGGCCGGCGCGCGCGGCGCTGCTCGACCTGCTCCGGCGCGGCACGGCCGCGGCGCCCGCCGACCGCCCCGGCGCCGCCGAGCTCGCCGACGCGGCCTGGGCGCTGCTGCCCGCGCAGCCCGTGCGCCTGGCTCCGGACGCCGCAGCGTCCTCGGCCGGTGCCGTCACCCGGCGCCTGCGGCTGGAGGCCGCCGCCGCGGCCGAGGACGCCGGGCAGGAGCGGCGCTGGCCCGCCCGCGGCCGCGCCGTCGCCGGCGGGCTCGCGCTGGCCGGCCTCGCCGGGGCGACCGTCGTCGCGGTCCTCCTCACCACCTCCGCGCCGACCGGTCCGCCGGCCCCGACCGGTCCACCGACCCCGGCTGGCCGTCCGGCCCCGGTCGGCGCCGTCCCGTCCGGTGTCGCGCCGAGCGCGGCAGCCGACCCGGCCGCCGCCGTCCCCGCGCTGGCCGCGCTGCGCTCGCGCGCCTACACCGAGGCGGACGCCGACCTGCTGCGGGAGGTCAACGCCGCGGGCTCGCCCGCGGCGCAGGCGGACCTCGCCCAGCTCGAGCGCTCCCTGGCCGGCGGAGCGCGCCTGGACGGCCTCGCGTTCGAGGTGCTCGCCACCGAGGTGCTGTCCGCGCCCGCGAGCGCCGACGGGGCGCGGCGTGCGCGCGTGCGCGCCACGGTGGTCACCTCGGCCCACGAGCGGGTGCTGCCGGACGGCACCTCGGTGGCGGTGCCGGCGTCCGCGCCGGTCACCTCCCTGCTGGTGCTCGTGCGCGACGGGCAGCGGTGGGTCGTGGAGTCGACCGCCTGAGCGCGGCGCGCCGGCGGCGCGTCGGGCGGCGGGTCAGGTGGCGGGTCAGGCGGCGGTGACCTGCCGCACGGCGCCGGCGAGGTCGGGCGCCGTGAAGCGGAAGCCCGCCCCTGCCAGCACCTGGGGCAGCACGCGGCGGCTGGCGAGGATCTCCTCCGCGAACCCGCCGACGGCCGCGCGCAGCGCGAGGGCGGGCACCGGCAGCAGCGCCGGCCGGGAGTACCCGCGCGCCAGGGCCCGCACCAGGTCGCCGTTGCGCGCCGGCTCGGGGGCGACGAGGTTGACCGGCCCGGCGACGTCGTGCTCGAGGAGGAACAGCAGGGCGCGCAGCTGGTCCTCCAGCGTGATCCACGACCACCACGCCCGCCCGGACCCGAGCGGGCCGGCCAGCCCGGTGCGCAGCAGCGGCGCCATCCGGCCCACGAGCCCGCCCTCGGGGGTGAGCACGAGGCCCGTGCGCAGCGCCACCACCCGGATCCCCGCGGCGCGCGCCGGCTCCGCGGCGGCCTCCCAGGCCATGCAGACCCCCGGGACGAAGCCCGTGCCGGGCGCGGACGCCTCCGTCAGCTCCTCCTCGCCGCGGTCCCCGTAGTACCCGGTGGCGCTCGCCTGCAGCAGCACGGCGGGCGGGCGGTCCTGGGCGGCCAGGGCCCGGGCCAGGGTGCCGGTGCTCGAGGTGCGCGAGTGCAGGACCGTGCGGCGGTAGCGCCGCGTCCACCGTCGGTCGCCGATGCCGGCGCCGGCCAGGTCGACGGCGGCGTCCGCGCCGGCCACCGCGACGGGGTCCAGCACGCCCGTCGCAGGGTCCCACCGCACCTCGCCCGGCGCGGTGGGCGCCCGGCGCACCAGGCGCACCACCTCGTGGCCCTGCGCGCGCAGCCGGCGCACCAGCGGCACGCCGATCAGGCCCGAGGCGCCGGCGACGACGACCTTCACCGGTGCCTCCTGGGCGGCGTCGCGGCGCTCACAGGCCGAGGTCGGCCTCGAACGCGCCCTCCTCCAGGCGCGCCTTGATGGCGGAGAGGAACCGCGCGGCGTCCGCGCCGTCCACGAGGCGGTGGTCGTACGACAGCGCCAGGTAGGCCATCGAGCGGACCGCGATCGACTCCCCGCCGTCGGCGTCGGCCACCACGGCCGGGCGCTTGACGACGGCGCCGGTGCCGAGGATCGCGACCTGGGGCTGGTTGATGATCGGCGTGTCGAACAGGGCGCCGCGGCTGCCGGTGTTCGTCAGCGTGAACGTGCCGCCGCCGAGCTCGTCGGGCGTGACCTTGTTGGCGCGCGTGCGGGCCGCGAGGTCGGCGATCCGGCGGGCGAGCCCGGCGATGTTGAGGTCGCCGGCGTCCTTGATGACGGGCACGAGCAGGCCGCGCTCGGTGTCGACGGCCACGCCGAGGTTCTCCTGGGCGTGGTAGACGATGGTGTCGCCCTCGATGCTCGCGTTGACCTGCGGGTAGGCCTTGAGGGCCTCGACCGCCGCGAGCGCGAAGAACGGCAGGAACGACAGGCTCGTGCCCTCGCGCGCCCTGAACTCGTCCTTGGCCCGGGCCCGCAGCCGCGCGATGCGGGTGACGTCGACCTCGACCACGCTGGTCAGCTGCGCGGAGACCTGCAGCGACTCCACCATGCGCTGGGCGATCACCTTGCGCAGGCGCGACATCTTCTCCGTGGTGCCGCGCTTGGCGGCGACCTCCGGTGCCGCCGTCGGCCGCGCCGTGGCGGGCGCGGACGACGCAGGCGCCGGCGCCTGGCTCGGCTGAGCGGGCTGCTGCGCGGGCTGCTGCGCGGGCTGGGCGGGCTGCTGAGCGGCCTGCTGCGCCTGCTCGGCCTCGGCGCGCCGGCGCTCCGCGGCGTCGAGGACGTCCTGCTTGCGGATGCGCCCGCCGACGCCCGTGCCCGTCAGCGACGACAGGTCGACGTCGTGCTGGGCGGCGAGCTTGCGCACCAGCGGCGTGACGTAGGAGGAGACCTCCGGGGCCGGGCCGGGCACCTGCTCGCCCGTCGGCGGGCGCACGGGCCCGCCGGTCTGCGGGGCGATGGAGTTGTAGTCCTCGCTGGCCTGCTCGGGCTCGGGAGCGCTGCTGTCGGCGCCGAGCTGGCGCTGCGGCTGGCCCTGGTCGTCCTGCCCGGCGCTCTGGCCGGTGTCGTCCCGCGACGCCGGCGAGGGCGCCGGCGCCGCGGCCTCGGCGCCCGCGCGACCGCCGGTCCCACCGCTGTCGCCGCCACCGGACCCACCGGACCCACCGGACCCGCCGCCGTCCCCGCCGGAGCGCGCCTGCCGGACCTGGCGCTCGGCCTTCTCCTCCGACTGCTGCGCCGCCTGCTCGCGCTGCTCGACCTCCTCGGCGAGGGAGCCGGCCGCAGCGTCCTGGCCGCCGGAGGCGTCGCCCACCCGCTCGACGGGCGCGCCGCCGGCCTGCTCACCGGCCTGCTCACCGGCCTGACCGCCGTCCTGACCGCCGGCCTGGTCGCCGCCCCCGGCGGTGCCGCTGCCGACCAGCGCCAGCTGGGCGCCGACCTCGACGGTCTCGTCCTCGCCCACGAGGATCTTCAGCACGGTGCCGGCCACGGGCGAGGGGATCTCGGTGTCGACCTTGTCGGTGGAGACCTCCAGCAGCGGCTCGTCGACCTCGACGGTCTCGCCCTCCGCCTTCAGCCACCGCGTCACCGTGCCCTCGGTGACGCTCTCGCCCAGGGCCGGCATGGTCACGGGCACACCCCTCGCACCACCGCCGGAGCCGCCGGAGCCGCCGTCCTGGGCGGCGACCGGGGTGCCGGCGCCCGGAGAGCCGGCAGCCGCGGGAGCGTCCGGCTCGGGGCCCGGCTGCGGCTCCTGGGCCGGAGCGGACGGAGCCTGCTGCCCGTCGCCGCCGGAGGAGGACGGTGCGCCGCCGCCGTCGCTCGGCGCCTCGTCGCCGATCCGGGCCAGGGCGACGCCCACCTCGGCGGTCTCGTCCTCGGCGACGAGGATCTCCTGCAGCACTCCCGCGACGGGGGAGGGGATCTCGGTGTCGACCTTGTCCGTGGAGACCTCGAGCAGCGGCTCGTCGACCTCGACCCGCTCGCCGACCTGCTTCAGCCAGCGGGTGACGGTCCCCTCGGTGACGCTCTCCCCGAGGGCGGGCATCTGCACGGACTCGGACATCAGGTCTCCTGTCTCACCGGCCGGGGTCCCGGCCGGTGATCGTCGTCGCTGGGAGCGGTGCGAGGTGCGGGTGGGCAGGCGGCCCGTCAGCCGTGGGGTCAGCCGTGGGCGTGCAGCGGCTTGCCGGCCAGGGCCAGGTGCGCCTCGCCCATGGCCTCGTTCTGGGTCGGGTGCGCGTGGATCAGCTGCGCGACCTCCTCGGGGTACGCCTCCCAGTTGACGATCAGCTGCGCCTCGCCGACCTGCTCGCTGATCCGGGAGCCGACGCCGTGGATGCCGACGAGCGGGCCGTCCTTGCGGCGCACCAGCTTGAGGAAGCCCTGGGTGCCGATGATCTGGCTGCGGCCGTTGCCTGCGAGGTTGTACTCGTAGACCTCGACGGCGTCCTCGCCGTAGGTCTCCCGCGACTGCGCCTCGGTGAGGCCCACCGAGATGATCTCCGGGTCGCTGTAGGTGACCCGCGGCACGCCGGAGTCGATCACCGGGATCGGGTCGAGGCCGGCGATCTCCTCGGCGACGAAGATGCCCTGGGCGAAGCCCCGGTGCGCCAGCTGCAGGCCGGGCACGATGTCGCCCACCGCCCAGACGCCGTCCACGCCCGTGCGCAGGCGCTCGTCGGTGACGACGAACCCGCGGTCGATGATGATGCCCTGCTCCTCGTAGCCGAAACCCGCGGTCGTGGGGCCGCGACCGACGGCGACGAGCAGGTAGTCGGCCTCGAGCGTCGTACCGTCCTCGAGGGAGACCGTCACGCCGTCGTCGGTCTGCTCGACGCCGGAGAAGCGCACGCCCGTCCTGAAGTCGATCTTGCGCTTGCGGAAGGCGCGCTCGATCGCCTTGCTGCACGCCGCGTCCTCGGCCGGCACCAGGCGCGGCAGGGCCTCGACGATCGTCACGTCGACGCCGAAGGACTTCCAGGCGCTGGCGAACTCCACGCCGATCACCCCGCCGCCGAGGATGACGGCCCTGTCCGGCACGTGGTCCAGGGTCAGCGCGGTGTCGCTGGTCAGCACGCGGCCGCCGATCTCCAGCCCCGGCAGGGAGCGGGAGTAGGACCCCGTGGCGAGCACGACGTTGCGGCCCCGCACGCGCTGGCCGCCGACCTCGACCGCGTCCTCGGCGACGAGCCGGCCCTCGCCCTCGACGATCGTCACCTTGTTGGCCTTGGCCAGGCCCTGCAGCCCCTTGTACAGGCGGCCGATGACGCCGTCCTTGTACTTGTGGACGCCCGCCATGTCGATGCCCTCGAGGCTGGCGCGGACGCCGTACTGCTCGCTCTCGCGGGCGGCGTCGGCGACCTCGGCGGCGTGCAGCAGCGCCTTGGTGGGGATGCATCCGCGGTGCAGGCACGTGCCGCCGAGCTTGTCCTTCTCGACCAGCGCCACGCTCATGCCCAGCTCCGCGGCGCGGAAGGCGCAGGCGTACCCGCCGCTCCCACCGCCGAGGACGACGACGTCGTACACCTGCTCGTGGGTCGACTCGGCCACGGGACCCTCCTTCGACAGCGGTGGCGCGGGCAGCATGTCCATCCTGGCACCACCCGCACCCGCTCGGCCCCTCGGGTGCGGCGCGAGGGCTACCGTGACGGGGTGGGCCTACTCTCGCGGTGGTGGCGCCGCCGCCGGCGGTCGTCCGCCGCCGCGGCCGAGGGCGGGTGGCGGGCCCGCTCCGGGGCGGACGCCGAGCACCTGCGCTCCTTCGCGGCCTCCCGCACGGGCGTGGAGGCCTACGTCGAGCCGGCGACGTCCGTGACGCCGACGACGCTGGTGCTCGTCGCGCAGGACGGCGAGTGGACGCGCCGCCGCGTGCCGGACCCCGCCGCGGCGTGGGCCTTCGCCCGGCGCCTCGGGATCCCGGTGTACGACGTGAACCAGACCGGGTACCCGCAGCGGATGCGCGAGCACACGGCGCGCCGCCGCCGCGACGAGCAGCCGGGCTGAGGCACCGCCCGCAGCGACCCGGCCGACGGCGGGCCCGCGCCCGGAGCCGCGGGTGAGGGCTCAGGAGACGTAGTCCTCCGCGAGGGCCACCAGCGTGCGCACGGCCACGCCCGTGCCGCCCTTGCCGGTGTAGCCGTGCGGCGCGCCCTCGTTGAAGGCCGGCCCGGCGACGTCCAGGTGGGCCCACGGCAGGCGCGGTGCGTCCTCGGGGGCGCTCCCGCCGCCGGTGCGCGGGACGAACTCGCGCAGGAACAGGCCTGCCACCAGCATGCCGCCCATCCGGTCGCCCATGTTGGCGATGTCGGCGACCTGGGAGTCCATGCTGGCCCGCAGCTCCTCCGGCAGCGGCATGGGCCAGAACTGCTCACCGGCGCGCGAGGCCGCGGCGAGCACGCGCTCGCGGAACGCGTCGTCCTCGCCCATGACGGCCGACACGCGGGTGCCGAGGGCGACGACCTGCGCGCCGGTCAGGGTCGCGACGTCGACGACGGCGTCGGGCTGCTCCTCCCCGGCGGCCACGAGCGCGTCCGCGAGCACCAGGCGGCCCTCGGCGTCGGTGTTGAGCACCTCCACCGTGCGCCCGCCGTAGGTCGTCAGGACGTCGGAGGGCCGCTGGGCGGTGCCCGAGGGCATGTTCTCCGCGAGCGCCATCCACGCCGTCACGCGCACCGGCAGCCCGAGGCGCGCGACGGCGAGCGCGGCCTCGAGGACCGCCGCCGCGCCGGCCATGTCGCACTTCATCGTCTCCATGCTGCCCGCCGGCTTGATCGACAGGCCGCCGGAGTCGAACGTGATGCCCTTGCCGACCAGCGCGAGGTGGGCCTTGGCGCCGCGGGGCGCGTAGGACAGCGCGACCAGGCGCGGGGGACGGCTGGAGCCCTGGCCGACGCCGAGGATGCCGCCGTAGCCGCCCTCGGCCAGCGCCTGCTCGTCCAGCACGGTGACCTTGACGGGCAGGCCCTTGGCGCGCTCGCGCACCGCGTCGGCGAAGGACGCCGGGTACAGGTCGGCCGGCGGGCAGTTGACGAGGTCGCGGGCGCCCGCGACCGCCGCGGCCAGCACGGTGGCGCGCTCGACGCGGTCCTCCAGGGCGCGCTCGCGGTGCAGCGGCGTGACGAGCAGCAGCTGCTCGACGGGCGCGCGGTGCTCCGCGGCGCTGCGGCGCCGGTAGGCGCGGTACGCGTACGCGCCCAGCAGGGCCCCCTCGGCCACCGCCGCGGCGGCGTCGACGTCGTCGGCCGGCAGCGCCAGCGCCACGGAGCCCGTGCCGGCCAGCTCGCGCACGGCCGCTCCCGCGGCGCGGCGCAGGGCCTCGGCGTCCGGGCCCGCGGCACCGACGCGGCCGAGCCCGGTCAGCACCAGGACCGGGGCGCCCAGCGCGCCGGCGGTCGGCACGCGCCGCACCTCGTCGGGACGGCCGGTGACGCCCAGGCCCGCCAGGGAGGCGCCCAGGACCCCGCGCAGCTCCGCGGGCAGGTCGTCGGCCCCCAGCAGCCGGGGCCCCGCGCCGCTCGCGCCCGCGGCGACGCCGAGCACGACCGCGTCGGCCGGCACGGTCTGCAGCGTCCTGGCGGTGGCGGTCAGCGTGGGCACGGCTCTCCTCGGGTTCTGCGGCGGGCAGGGCAGAACCTTAACGAGGCGCCCCGACACCGCGCCCGGCCAGGGAGGCGGGACCCGCGCGCGACGCGGCGCCGGCGCGCCGCGCTCCCGGGCGGGTGCTTGACAGGACCTCGCACCGCCTGCCAGGTTCCGTCCTGCGGTCATGAGCGCCAGCGCGAAGCCCCGGCTCGCTGGCCGGCAACCCTCCTCGTCGTGGGGTGCCCCGGGTGATGACCAGACCAGCGGCCGACCGGCCCTGGTAAGGACGACCCAGGAGAGCTCCGTGCGCTGCTCGCCGTGCCCCGCCCCGCGCCACCTGCCGCGCCGCCCCGCCCGCCGCGACGACCCGTGTCGCCGGGGGCCGCGCACCGCCGTCCACCGCTGACCGGCCCCGGCGCCGCGGCGCGCTGAGACCACCGGCGCACCGGCGCTCCTGCGCGGCCCCGCCCCGCACCCCCGAGCCGGACGGGCGCACCCGACCTGGACCGCGCCCGGCGCAGCCCGCCCTCGCCCGGCCCACCCCTGCCCGGCCCACCCCTGCCCGGCCCACCCCTGCCCTCGCGCAGCCGGCCCCGCCCCGCGGGCGCCGCGCCGCGCCCGCCGACCCGTCCACCCACCCCCGGAGACCCCGTGATCGAGCTCGACCAGCTGACCAAGGCCTACGGCCACGGACCGGGGCGCACCGTCGTCCTGGACCACCTGGACCTGACCGTGCGCACCGGCGAGATCGTCGCCATCGTCGGCCCCAGCGGCGCCGGCAAGAGCACCCTCGCGCAGTGCGTGAACCTCCTCGAGCGGCCCACCTCCGGGTCGGTCGTCGTGGGCGGGGTGGACCTGTCCTCCCTCGGCGAGCGCCGCCTGCGCGCCGCGCGCCGCCAGATCGGCACGATCTTCCAGTCCGACGGCCTGCAGTCGCGCCGCACCGCGGAGGAGAACGTGGCGCTGCCGCTGCGGTACCTGGGCGTCACGCCCGCGGAGCGGCGCCGGCGCGTGGCCGAGCTGCTCGACCGCGTCGGCCTGGCCGACCGCGCCCGCCACTACCCGCACCAGCTCTCCGGAGGGCAGCGCCAGCGCGTCGGCATCGCGCGCGCCCTCGCCCTGCGCCCCTCGGTGCTGCTCGCCGACGAGGCCACCTCCGGCCTCGACCCCGAGGCCACGGCGTCCGTCGTGGCCCTGGTCCGGCAGCTGCGCGACGAGCTGGGCCTGTCCATCCTCTTCATCACGCACGAGATGGACGTCGTCGTGGACGTGGCCGACCGCGCCGCCCGCCTCGAGGCCGGGCGGATCGGGGAGTCCGGGCGCGTCGTGGACCTGCTGCGCGACCCGTCCTCGGCCCTCGGCGCGGCCCTGCTCGGACGCCGCGAGGACGCCGGGCCGGCGCGCGCGGGGGTGTGGTCGGTGACCTACCGGTCCCCGGACGTGCCGGGGGACTGGCTCGTGCGCGCCTCCCTCGCCCTCAACGCCGACGTCGCCCTCCTCGACGCCTCCGTGGGCGCGGTGGGCGGCCAGACCGTCGGGCGCGCCACGGTGCGCATCGACGAGCGGACCGACCCGGTGCGCGTCGAGGGCGTGCTGCGCGCCCTCGGCCTCGCCCCGGGCCGCGGCGCCGGCAGCGCTCCCGCCGCCGCGCAGCCCCCCGCCCCCGCGCCGTCCGCCCCGGACGCCGCCGCGCGGCTGGAGCCGGTGGCGTGAGCGCCGTTCCGGCGACCCCCGCCCTGCCCGTGCTCACCGCCTCCGGCGACACGCCGCTCGCACAGATCCCCGCCCTCGTCGTCCCGGCCCTCGGCGACACGCTGCTCATGGTCGGCGTCGTCATGGTCCTCGTCGTCGCGCTCGGCGTCCCCCTCGGCGTCCTCGTGCACGACCTGGCGCCCGGCGGGCTGTTCGAGAACCGGCCCCTGCACACCGCCCTCGGCTGGGTCGTCAGCGTCGGGCGCTCCCTGCCGTTCCTCATCCTCATGGCGGCCCTGGTGCCGGTGACCCGCTTCATCACCGGCACCAACATCGGCATCGCCGCCGCCGTGGTGCCCATGACGCTGGCGGGCACCGCCTTCTTCGCCCGCATCGTCGAGAACGCCCTGCGCAGCGTCCCGCCGGAGCTCGTGCGCGTCGCCCGGGCCTCCGGCGCCTCCCCGCTGCAGATCATCACCACGGTGCAGCTGAGCGAGGCGGCGCCGCTGGTCGTCGGCGGCCTGACGATCAACACCATCGCGATGATCGAGTACTCGGCCATCGCCGGGACGATCGGCGCCGGCGGCATCGGCTACGTGGCCGTCACCTACGGCTACCAGCGCTTCGACCACGCCGTGATGATCACGACCATCGCGATCCTCGTGGGCGCCGTCGCCCTCGTGCAGCTGGTCGGCGACCGGCTCGTGCGCCGGCTCACCCCGCACCTGCGCACCGCCCGTCGCGGCCGCGCGGGCGCCGCTGCGCGCCCCGACCCCGCTCCGGCCGCGCCGCAGGCCGCCGCCTGAGCCCCCGCCCCACCCGGCCCCCGCTCGACCTCGCCCGACCCCGCCCGACCCGACCCGCGCCGTCCGCGCACCCGATCCCGAGGAGACCGCCATGACCACCGAGCCCACCACCCGCCCCGCCGCGCCCGTCGACGAGACCCACGGCTTCACGCTGCGCCGTGCTCGCCGCTGGCCCTGGGTCGCCGGCGCCGGCCTCGCCGCCGCGGGCGTCGCCGCGGCCGTCGTCGTCCCGCGCCTGACCGCCGACCCCGTGGCCAACGAGGTGCCCGGCGCGACCCTGTACGTCGCCACCGCCGAGGGCAACGCCCGCGAGCAGGCGCTCGTGGAGTTCGTCGCCGAGGAGGTCGCGCCGCGCTACGGCATCGAGGTCGCGTTCAAGGGCCTGGCCGACTCCAACACCATCAACCGCGCCGTCAGCGAGGGCGAGGTCGCGGCCACCGTCTACCAGCACGAGCTGTGGCTCTCCCAGGTGCTCGAGGCCAACCCCGACTTCGAGGAGACCGCCGCCACGCCGGTCTTCCGGTGGGGCTTCGGCCTGTGGTCGGACCGGTGGGGCAGCGTCGAGGAGATCCCGGACGGCGCGACCATCTCCCTCTACTCCGACCCCGCCAACGAGGCGCAGGGCCTGTGGGTGCTCGAGCGCGCCGACCTGATCACCCTCGACCCGGCGGTCGACGAGTGGCGCGCCACGGTCGACGACGTCGCGGAGAACCCCAAGGGCCTGCAGTTCACGCTCCTGGACTTCGGGGCGCAGTCCCGCGCGCTGCCCGACCTCGACGCCGCCGTCGGCTACACCGAGTACTACCTGGCCGCGAAGGTCCCGCTGGAGAAGCAGATCTTCGCCCCGCCGGCCCCGGACGAGTTCGCCGGGCAGCTGACGGTCGGCACCGAGTGGCTCGACGAGCCGAACATCGTCGACCTGGTCGAGGCGTTCCAGGACCCGGCGGTGCAGGAGTACCTGGCCACCGACCCGGAGGTGCAGGGCGTGCTGCTGCCCCTCGACGCCCGGTAGCCGACGCGCGGTAGACGACGCGCCAGCCGCACGGCAGCCGCTTCCGTCAGGTCTCGCTGACCCGCCCGGCCTCCACGCGCCAGCGGCGGGTCAGCGAGACCGCCTGCAGCAGCCGCCGGTCGTGCGTGACGAGCAGCAGCGCCCCGGTGTACGCCTCCAGCGCGTCCTCCAGCTGCTCGATCGCGGGCAGGTCCAGGTGGTTGGTGGGCTCGTCGAGCACGAGCAGGTTCACCCCGCGCGCCTGCAGCAGCGCCAGGGCGGCGCGCGTGCGCTCGCCGGGGGAGAGGGAGGTCGCGGGGCGCAGCACGGAGCCCCCGCGCAGGCCGAACTTGGCGAGCAGGGTGCGGACGTCGGCTCCCGGCCACTCGGGCAGCTCGGCCCCGAGCGCCTCCGCGAGCGGCGCTGCGCCGGCGAGCCGGCTGCGCGCCTGGTCCACCTCGCCGACGGCCACGCTGGGACCGAGCGCGGACGTGCCGGCCGCCAGCGGTGCCCGGCCGAGCAGGGCCGCGAGCAGCGTGGTCTTGCCCGCGCCGTTCGGACCGGTCACCCCGATCCGGTCCCCGGCGTCGACCTGCAGGTCCACCGGGCCCAGCACGAAGGCGGGCGCGCCGTCCGGGCCCGGGCGGGTGACGACGGCGCCGCGCAGGGTCGCCACGACGCTGCTCGAGCGCGGCGCCGGGGCGATGGCGTAGCGCAGCTGCCACTCCTTGCGCGGCTCCTCGACGGCCTCGAGGCGCTCCAGGCGGCGCTCGGTCTGGCGCGCCTTGGCGGCCTGCTTCTCCGAGGCCTCCCGGCGGTGCTGCCTGAGGACCTTGTCCGGGTCGGAGGCCTTGCGCACCGCGTCGCGCACGCCCTTGTCCATCCACGCCCGCTGCGTGCGCGCCCGCTCCAGCAGCCGGCCGCGCTCGCCGGCGTACTCCTCGTACGCCTCGCGCGCGTGGCGGCGGGCCACCGCCCGCTCCTGCAGGTACGCCTCGTAGCCGCCGCCGTAGACGCCGACCCGCTGCTGCGCGAGGTCCAGCTCGACCACGGAGGTGACCGAGCGGGCGAGGAACTCGCGGTCGTGCGAGACCACGACCGTGCCGGCCCGCTGCGCGCTCACGAAGCGCTCCAGGCGCGCCAGCCCGTCGAGGTCGAGGTCGTTGGTGGGCTCGTCGAGCAGCAGGACGTCGAAGCGGGAGAGCAGCAGCGCGGCCAGGCCCACGCGCGCCGCCTGGCCGCCCGACAGGCCCGTCATGGCGGCGCCGCCGCCGCGCAGCAGGTCGGCGGGCAGGCCGAGGTCGGCCACCACCTGGTCGGTGCGCTCCTCCAGGTCCGCGGCGCCGAGCGCCAGCCACCGGTCGAAGGCGGCCGCGTAGCGGTCCTCCGCGCCGGCGTGCCGCGGGTGGTGGGCGTCCGCGAGCGCGGCGGTCGCGGCGTCCAGCTCGGCCTGCGCCGCCGCCACGCCGGTGCGGCGGGCCAGGTGCTCGCGCACGGTCTCCCCGGGCGTGCGGGAGACCTCCTGCGGCAGCCACCCGACGCTCGCGCCGGGCGGGGTGAGGGCGACGCTGCCCGCCAGCGGCGCCTCGAGCCCGGCGAGCAGGCGCAGCAGGGTGGACTTGCCCGCCCCGTTCGCGCCCACCAGGCCCACGACGTCGCCCGGGGCGACGACGAGGTCGAGGCCGGAGAACAGGGTGCGGTCGGCGTGCCCGGCGGCGAGGCCGCGCGCGACCAGGGTGGCGCTCACGGCCGCCATGCTCCCAGTCGCCGATGATCGGCCGGTGAGCGACGCCGTGGCCCAGCTGCTCGAGCGCGTGAGCGGCGCCCAGCCCGCGCCGCCTCCGGTCGTCGTGCTCGCCACCGCGGTCGCGGCCCTGGCGCTGGTGGCGCTGCGCCCGGCGTGGGCGCGAGCGCGGCACGTGGTGACGATCGTCCACGAGGGCGCCCACGGGGTCGTGGCGGCGCTGGCCGGACGCCGGCTGCGCGGCATCCGGCTGCACTCGGACTCCTCCGGCGTCGCCGTCTCCGCCGGCCGCCCGACGGGGGCGGGGATGGTGCTGACCGCGGCGGCCGGGTACCCCGGCCCGGCGCTGCTGGGCCTGGGCGCGGCGGCCGTCCTCGGCACCGGGCACGCCGTCGCCCTGCTGTGGGGCCTGCTCGCGGCGCTGGCCCTGCTGCTGGTGCAGGTGCGCACCTGGTTCGGCCTGTGGTCCGTGCTCGTCCTCGGCGCCGTCCTCGTCGGCGTCACGCTCGGGCTGCCGGAGCAGGCGCAGTCGGCGTTCGCGCACCTGGTCGCGTGGTTCCTGCTGCTGGCCGCCCCGCGCACGGTGCTGGAGCTGGCGAGCGCCCGCCGCCGCCAGCGCGCCCCGACGTCCGACGCCGACCAGCTGGCGCGGCTGACCGGGGTGCCGGCGCCCGCCTGGGTCGCGGCCTTCCTCCTGCTCGCCGCGGCCGCGCTGGCCCTCGGCGGGCGCTGGCTGCTGGCCGGGGCGCTGGGCGGCTGACCCGCGCGCCGCGGTGCGCCGCGGCCAGGCGACCGGCGCGGGCGCGGGCCCGGCCCTCAGGCCGACGCGGCGACGTCCTGCTCCAGCGCCGCGAGGTCCAGCACGTCGGTCGCCGCGTCGTCCAGGCGGTCGCTGAGGGCGTCCACGCCCGGGCTGAGGACCACCAGCGGCCCGCGCGAGGCGAGGTCCGCGAAGATGCCGTCGTTGCTGACGACGACCACCTGCACCGGCCCCCGCGCGGCGTCCGCGTCGGCCGCCGCCGCGTCGAGGAGCACGTGGTCGGCCAGGTCGCTGCCGTCCGGCACCGCCACGGCGCGGTCGGCGAACTCGGCCAGGTGCGGGCGCGCGCGCTCGACCGCCCCCTCCTGCCCGGCCAGGTGCGCGGTGTCGGCCTGGCGGGCCAGGGTGACCACCGCCGCCATCCGCGCGCGCCACCGGGCCGGGCCGGCGCGCAGGTTGTCGAGGTCGACCAGGAGCACGCGCGCGCCCGGGGCGTCCACCCACAGCGGCCGCTCGGTGAGCAGGTCGCGGAGCGCGTCGGCGAGCGGGTCCGGCGCCGGCTCCGCGGCACCCCGCCCGCCCGCGTCCTGGCCCGCGTCCCGGCCCGCGTCCCGGCCGGCGTCCTGCCCCGCGTCTCGACCGGCGTCCCCGGCACCGGCGCGCTCGCGGCGCGACCGGGCCCGCCCACCGCGCTCGGGCTGCGGCTCGGCGCGCAGGGACGACAGGTCCACCCACTCGTACTCGTCCCACCACCGCGGTCCGCCGCCCAGCCCCACGCGCCCATCCTCGCAGTAGCGTGGGCGGATGCCGGTGTGGACGTGGTCGTGCGAGGACGCGGAGGGGCGCGCGGTGCGGGCGGCGCCGACCCCGCCGGGCAGCGGCTTCCCCGCGCAGGCCGACGCCGAGACCTGGCTGGGGGAGAGCTGGCGCCAGCTCGTCGCCGGCGGCGTGGAGCAGGTGAGCCTGCTCGTGGACGGCGAGCGCGTCTACGGGCCGCTCAGCCTGCGCCCGACCGAGTGACCGGGCGCGGGCCGGCCGGTCAGGCCGGGCGCCGCTGCGGCGCGTCCTGCGCCGTGCGGGCCGGGTCGCGCTCGACGACGTCCCCGAGGGCCTCGTCGACGCGCCGCAGCGAGGCGTCGATGGACTCCACCACGTGCTCGCGCGACAGGCCCGTGTCGTTCCTGCCGCCCGGGCCGGTGGGCCAGTAGACGTTGGTCAGGATCTCCAGGGACTCGCGCCGCTCGCCCGCCAGCGCCGCGCCGAGGACGCTCTCGGCCCGGCCGTCCGCGTCGACGTCGGCGGTGTCGAAGGTCGAGATGCCGACGTCGAGGGCGGCGTGCACGCACCGCGTGGCGGTGTCGTCCTCGACCTGGGACCCGTGGGTCAGCCAGTTCCCGTACGTGATCTCGGAGACCTTCAGGCCGCTGCTGCCGAGGCGTCGGAACCCCACGGCCCGACCCCAGGGCCGCGCAGGCGCGCCGACGACCCGGGCGCCGGGCGGGTGCGCCGCGTCAGCGCGGGCGCTGGCCGCGCTGGACGGCGGGGCGCGGGATGCGGCTGCGGCGCAGCTGCAGGGCGCGGAAGACCCCGTAGCGGACCACCCCGCGCTCCAGCGCGGCGGCGCCGAACCGCTCGGTGATCCCGCGGCGCAGCGCGCGGGCGAGGAGGAAGCCGTCGACGACGACGACGAGCACGGCGGCCCACAGCACCGCCGTGGTGACCAGCTGGAACGTGACCGAGCGCACGACGAGCTGGGTGACGAGGATCGCGATGACGACGAGGAGGAAGTGCTCGCCGGCGTTGCGGCGGGCGTCGACGACGTCGCGCACGTACCGGCGCACCGGGCCGCGGTCGCGGCTGGGCAGGTAGCGCTCGTCGCCGGCGAGCATCCCCTCGCGGGCCCGCACCCGCTCCGCGCGGGCGCTCTCGCGCGAGCCGCGGCCGGCCGCGCGCCGGTCGGAGGCCACGAGGGGACGGCGGTTGGCGGCCTGCGCGGACGCGCGGCTCGGCGTCGGGCGATTCTTGCCGCCGGCCTTCTCGGGCCGCGCCGGTGCCGGCGGTGCGACGGGTGCCGCGGCCCGCCTCCCCAGCGGCGACGCCCCTAGCTTGCGCAGCGGCGTCGCACCCTGCTTCCCACGTCCGAGCACGGGCCCAGGGTACGGCGTGCGCGGTGCCCTCCGGCGCCGTCGCCGCCGGGCGCTACGTTGCCCGGCCATGGCAGCGACCCCGCCCTCCCCCGTCGCCGGCGCCCTGCGGGAGGAGGTGCACGGCCTGATGCCGCGCCTGCGCGCCGACCTCGAGGACCTCGTGCGCATCCCGAGCGTGTCCGCGGCGGCCTTCGACCAGGCGCACGTGCGGGCCAGCGCGCGGGCGGTGGCCGACCTGCTGCGCGGGGCGGGGTTGCCGGAGGTCGAGGTGCTGCGGGCCCGGCGCCCCGACGGCACGGACGGCGCGCCCGCCGTGGTCGCGCGCCGACCGGCCCCGCCCGGGGCGCGCACGGTGCTGCTCTACGCCCACCACGACGTCCAGCCCCCCAGCAGCGACGACGGCTGGACCACCCCCGCCTTCGAGCCCGTCGAGCGGGGCGGGCGCCTCTACGGGCGCGGCGCCGCCGACGACAAGGCCGGCGTCGCCGTCCACCTCGGTGCGCTGCGCGCCCTCCTGGGGCGGTGGGGCCCCGGGGACGGCGTGGGCGTCACGGTCTTCGTCGAGGGGGAGGAGGAGGTCGGGTCGCCGTCCTTCGCCGATTTCCTGCGCCGCCACCGCGACCGCCTCGCCGCGGACGTCGTCGTCGTCGCCGACTCCGACAACCGCAGCGTCGACGTCCCGTCCCTGACGACGAGCCTGCGCGGCCTCGTCGAGGCGCTGGTGACCGTGCGCACGCTCGACCACGCCGTGCACTCGGGGATGCACGGCGGGCCGGTGCCCGACGCCGCCACGGCGCTGGTGCGCCTGCTCGACCGGCTGCGCGACGAGGACGGCGAGCTGGCCGTTCCCGGCCTGCGCGCCGGCCGCGAGCCGGACGCGGAGGTCCCCGAGGAGCGGCTGCGCGCCGACGCCGGCGTCCTGGACGGCGTGCGGCTGGTCGGCGGCGGCAGCCTCGCCGCGCGGCTGTGGAGCCGACCGGCGCTGACCGTCGTCGGCACCGACCTGCCGGCGGTGGCGCGGGCCTCGAATACCCTGCAGCCGAGCGCGACCGCGAAGCTGTCGCTGCGGGTGGCGCCCGGCCAGGACGCCCGCGAGGCCTACGAGGCCCTGCGCGCCCACCTGCTGGCCACCGCGCCCTTCGGGGCCCGCGTCGAGGTCTCGCTGCTCGAGGCGGGCCAGGCCTTCGCCGGGGACGTCGAGGGCCCGGTCCCCGACGCCGCCCGCGCGGCGCTGGCCGAGGCGTGGGGCGGCGCCGAGGTGGCGCTGACGGGCATCGGCGGGTCCATCCCGTTCATCGCCGACCTCGTCGAGCAGCTCCCCGGGGCCACCGTGCTCGTCACGGGCGTGGAGGACCCGGACACCCGCGCGCACGGCCACGACGAGTCGCTGTCCCTGGCGGTGCTCGAGCGCGCCGTGCTCGCCGAGGCCCTGCTGCTTCAGCGCCTGGCCGCCGGCTGACGCACCCGCCCGGGGAGCGGGCGCCAGCGCCCCTCGGTCGTCGGCGCGGCGCCGGGGTCGTCGGCGCGGCGCCGAGCGCTCCGCGCACGGCAGGATCGGGCCATGCGCGTGCTCGTCGCCCCCGACGGCTTCACCGGCACCCTGACCGCCTCGCAGGCGGCGCGGGCCATGGCGCGGGGGTGGTCGGCCGCCCGCCCCGGCGACGAGGTCGAGCTGTGCCCGCTGTCCGACGGCGGCCCGGGGTTCGTCGAGGTGCTGGCCTCCGTGCTCGGCGGACGGCTGCTGCACGTCGGGGCGAGCGGCCCGCTCGGGGACCCCGTGCGCGCGCCCGTCCTCCTCGTCGACGCGGGTGGGCAGCGCACGGCGTACGTCGAGTCCGCGCTCGCGTGCGGCTCCGCGCTGGTGCCCGCCGACCGCCGGGACGCGCTGGCGGCGTCGACGACCGGCGTGGGCGAGCTGCTGGCGGCCGCGCTGGAGGCCGGCGCCCGCCGCGTCGTGGTGGGCCTGGGCGGCTCGGGCACCACCGACGGCGGCGCCGGGGTACTCGCGGCCCTGGGCGCGGGCGACCCCGACCGGCTGGGCCGCGGCGGCGGGGCGCTGGCCGGGGTGGAGGCCGGCGACCTCGCCGGCCTGCGGGACGTGCGCGCCCGCTGGGCCGACGTGGACCTCGTCGCCGCCTCCGACGTCGACGTCCCCCTGCTCGGCCCGCGCGGCGCGGCGCGCGGCTTCGGGCCGCAGAAGGGCGCCGGCCCCGCGCAGGTGGAGGCGCTCGAGGCCGCGCTCGCCGACCTGGTGCGGGCCGCGGAGGGCGCGCTCGGGCCGGCGGCGCGAGCGCTGGCGGAGCGGCCCGGCTCCGGCGCGGCCGGCGGCCTCGGGTACGCCCTGGCGCTGCTGGGCGGACGCCGCGAGGGCGGCGCGCGCGCCGTGGCCGGCGCCGTGCGGCTGCCCGAGCGCGCCCGCGGCGCCGGGGCCCTGCTGACGGGGGAGGGGAGCCTGGACTGGCAGTCCCTGCACGGCAAGGTCGTCGCCGAGGTGGCCCGCTGCGGCGGCGAGGCCGGGGTCCCCGTGGTCGCCGTGGCCGGCCAGGTGCGGCTGGAGCCGGAGCAGGCCCGGGCCGCGGGCCTGGCCGCCGCGGCCGCCGTCGCCGAGCGCCCCGAGGACGTGCCGGCCGCGCTGGCCGACCCCGCCGGCACGCTGGCCGCGCGGGTGCGCCGGCTGGCGGCGGGCTGGGGGGCGTGAGCCGGGCGTAGGCTCGCGGTGCCGGAACACGACCGGGCCGGCCCGCGTTGGCGCCGGTGGACGCGCACCAGCGCGCTGGCGAGCCTTCCGCGAGCCTCGAGGAGGACCCATGACCGACACCACCCAGATCGCCCAGCCGACCGCCCCGGCGGTCGAGGCCGAGGAGACCCACGGCGTCGAGCTGACCGACGTCGCCGCCGCCAAGGTCAAGAGCCTGCTCGAGCAGGAGGGCCGCGACGACCTGCGCCTGCGCGTGGCGGTGCAGCCCGGCGGCTGCTCCGGGCTGATCTACCAGCTGTACTTCGACGAGCGCTTCCTCGACGGCGACGCGACCCGCGACTTCGACGGCGTCGAGGTCATCGTCGACAAGATGAGCCGCCCGTACCTCGACGGCGCCTCCATCGACTTCGCCGACAGCATCGAGAAGCAGGGCTTCACCATCGACAACCCCAACGCGGGCAGCAGCTGCGCCTGCGGCGACTCCTTCTCCTGACCGGCCCCGGCCGGTCGCCGGTGGGGCGTCCGGCGGGCCCCCCGAGCGAGCCGCCGCCGTCCCCCTGGGCCAGGGGGCTGGCTGCGGCTCGCTCGCGTCTGCTGGCGGCGGGCGCACCGGGGGAGGAGGTCGCGGGCGCCGGGGCCGACCTGGAGCCGGGCACGCTGCTGGCCGCCTACCGCCTGGGCCTGTTCCCCATGGGCCTGGGCGACGGCGGCGCGGACCCGCTCGGCTGGTGGTGCCCCGACCCGCGCGGCGTCCTGCCGCTGGACGCGCTGCGCGTCTCCCGCTCCCTGCGCCGCTCGGCCGCCCGCTTCGAGGTGCGCCTGGACACCGCCTTCGACGCCGTCGTGCAGGCCTGCGCCGACCCCTCCCGCCCGGGCCGGTGGATCACCCCGGCCGTCGCCCGCGCCTACGGCCGCCTGCACCGGGCGGGGTGGGCGCACTCCGTCGAGACCTGGCGCGACGGGCGGCTGCTCGGCGGGCTCTACGGGGTGGCGGTCGGCGGCCTGTTCGCCGGGGAGTCGATGTTCTCCCGCGCCTCCGACGCCTCCAAGGCGGCCCTGGTGGCCCTGGTGGGCCTGCTGCGCGAGGACGGCGAGCCGCGGCGGCTCCTGGACGTGCAGTGGCGCACGGACCACCTGGCCTCGCTCGGCGTGGTGGAGGTCCCGCGCGCCGAGTACCTGCGCCGCCTCGAGGCGGCGCTGCCGCTGCCGCTGCCGCCCGCCTGGGGCGGGCCGCCGCGGGCCCGCGACCAGGGCGGGTGAGGTGGATCACGCGCACCGGCCGGGGGGCTCGACCCCGGGGGGCCGCGAGAGCGCCGAGGGGTAGTGTTCGGGCAGCCGAGTCTGCTGCCCCGGGCGTGCCGGGCCTGTCAGGAGTGGGGACCGCGAGTGTTCGACCACCACCATCCCGGGAGCCCGCCGCGGCGCCGGCGCGCCGCCGCGCGCCGGGCGGCCTTCGCCGTCGGTGCGGCCGGAGCCGTGGCGCTCCTGAGCGCCTGCTCCTCCGAGGAGGGCTCCCAGGAGTCGGAGTCCGGCGCGGCCGTCTCGATCAGCCGGCTGTGGCTGCCCGGCACGGCGGAGACGACGAACTTCACCGGCGTGGTCGGCAGCCTGTGGAACGGCTCCTGGATCGCCGCCATGGCGCTCGGCATCGTCGTCTGGGGCCTGATCATCTGGTGCATCGCGCGCTACCGGCGCCGTCCGGCGGACACCGGGCTGCCCGCGCAGCTGCGCTACAACGTGCCGATGGAGATCCTGTACACCGTCGTGCCGATCTTCGTCGTCAGCGTGCTCTTCTACTTCACCGCGCGCGACCAGGCGGCCATCGAGTCCCGGCCGGCGGACCCGGACGTCAACATCGAGGTCGTCGCCAAGCAGTGGTCGTGGGACATCAACTACCTGGACGCCGAGGTCTACGACACCGGCCGCCAGTCCCCGGTGGGCAACAAGGACATCAACGACATCGTCCCGACCGTGTACCTGCCCGCGGGCCAGAGCGTGGAGCTGACGCTGCGCTCGCGCGACGTCGTCCACTCCTTCTGGGTGCCGGCGTTCAACTACAAGAAGGACGTCATCCCCGGGCGCACGAACTACTGGGCGTTCACGCCGCAGGAGGAGGGCTCCTACGTCGGCAAGTGCGCCGAGCTGTGCGGCCAGTACCACCCGCAGATGCTCTTCAACGTCGAGGTGGTCTCCCCCGAGCGGTACGAGGACCAGCTGCAGGCGCTGCGGGACGCGGGCCAGACGGGCCAGCTGCCCACCAACATCGGCCGGATCCTGACCGGTGACCGCGAGGAAGACCAGATCGGCACCCAGCCGGGGGCGGAGCACAAGTACTGATGACCACGTACTACGAGGCCGCCGGGGCCGCGACGGCCGTGCCGCGCAGCCGCACGGTCACGCGCAGGGACAGCTACGGCCGGGTGGTGATCCGGTGGATCACGGCCACCGACCACAAGGTCATCGGCTTCCTCTACATCATCACGAGCCTGTTCTACTTCCTCCTGGCCGGCCTCATGGCGCTGCTCATCCGCGCCGAGCTGTTCGCGCCCGGCATCCAGGTCGTGCAGACCATCGAGCAGTACAACCAGCTGTTCACCATGCACGGCACGATCATGCTGCTGCTGTTCGCGACGCCGCTGTTCGCCGGCTTCGCGAACGCGATCATGCCGCTGCAGATCGGCTCCCCGGACGTCGCCTTCCCGCGGCTGAACATGCTCTCGTTCTGGCTGTTCTTCTTCGGGGCCGCCATCGTCGCGGGCAGCCTCCTGCTGCCCTCGGGCGCGGCGAGCTTCGGCTGGTACGCGTACGCGCCGCTGTCCGACGACACCTTCTCGCCCGGCCTGGGCGGCAACATGTGGGTGTTCGGGCTGGCCATGACGGGCTTCGGCACCATCCTCGGCGCCGTCAACTTCATCACGACGATCATCTGCATGCGCGCGCCCGGCATGACGATGTGGCGCATGCCGATCTTCACCTGGAACATCCTCATCACCAGCCTGCTGGTGCTCATGGCGTTCCCGGTGCTGGCCGCCGCGCTCTTCGCGCTCGGCGCCGACCGCGTGCTGCAGGCGCAGATCTTCAACCCCGAGAACGGCGGCTCGCTGCTGTGGCAGCACATGTTCTGGTTCTTCGGGCACCCCGAGGTCTACATCATCGCCCTGCCGTTCTTCGGCATCATCACCGAGATCCTGCCCGTGTTCAGCCGCAAGCCGATCTTCGGGTACAAGGGCCTCGTCTTCGCCACCATCGCCATCGCGGCGCTGTCGGTGGCGGTGTGGGCGCACCACATGTACCCCACCGGCGCGGTGCTGCTGCCCTTCTTCGCCTTCACCACGATGCTCATCGCGGTGCCGACGGGCGTGAAGTTCTTCAACTGGATCGGCACCCTGTGGGGCGGGTCCATCACGTTCGAGACGCCGATGCTGTGGTCGATCGGCTTCCTCGTCACGTTCCTCCTGGGCGGCCTGACCGGCGTGATCCTCTCCAGCCCGCCGCTGGACTTCCACCTCAACGACAGCTACTTCGTCGTCGCCCACTTCCACTACGTCGTGTTCGGCACCGTCGTGTTCGCGATGTTCGCCGGCTTCTACTTCTGGTGGCCGAAGTGGACGGGCACGATGCTCGACGAGAGGTGGGGCAAGATCCACTTCTGGATGCTGTTCATCGGGTTCCACCTGACGTTCCTCATCCAGCACTGGCTCGGCGTCATGGGCATGCCCCGCCGCTACGCCGACTACCTCGCCGACGACGGCTTCACGTTCATGAACCAGGTGTCCACAGCCGGCTCCTTCCTGCTCGGCGCCTCGATGCTGCCGTTCCTGTGGAACGTGTGGATCACCGCGCGCAAGGACGAGAAGGTGATCGTGGACGACCCGTGGGGCTTCGGCCGCTCCCTCGAGTGGGCGACCTCCTGCCCCGCACCGCGGCACAACTTCATCTCGATGCCGCGGATCCGCTCCGAGTCGCCGGCCTTCGACCTGCACCACCCCGAGGTCGCGGCGATGGACAAGCCGGCCCCGGAGGAGGGCGTGCTGGGTGGCTTCGGCACCCAGCAGCCCGACATGAGGGGGAAGTGACGTGAAGGTCGAGTACTGGCTGTTCGTCGGTGGTGGCCTGTTCTTCCTGCCGCTGGGCGTCATCTACGGCTGGCTGTCGGCGTGGGAAGCCGTGGGCACCACGGGCATCCTGCTGGTCGGGGGCCTGTTCGCCCTCGTCGGCAGCTACCTGTACGTCACCAGCCGCCGCATCGACGAGCGTCCCGAGGACGACGTCTACGGCGAGGTGGAGCAGGGCGCCGGCGAGCAGGGCGTCTTCGCCCCCCACTCGTGGTGGCCGCTGTGGCTGGGCGCCGCGATCGGCGTCACGTTCCTCGGCATGGCCATGGCGTTCTGGCTCGTCCTGATCGGCATCGGGCTGTCCGCCCTCGCGCTCGTCGGCTGGGTCTTCGAGTTCTACCGCGGGGCCCACGCCCACTGAGCGCCGCCGGCGCTCGCCGGCCCTCCCCGACGAGACCCCCGCACCCGTGCCAGCGCACGGGTGCGGGGGTCTCGTCGTGCGCAGACCCCTGTCGCCGCGGGCGCCGCAGGTGCACCCTGGGGGTGCGGCGCGTCCGCGCCGCACCAGCTCCGGGCGAACCGGCGCGCCGGCCTCGCCCGGCTCGTGAGGAGGTCCAGGTGGCGATCCACACGACGACCAGGGCCGTCGTCATCGGTGTCGACGACTCACCCCACTCCCGCCGCGCGCTCGACTGGGGCGCGGCCGAGGCGGCCCGGCGCCGCCTGCCCGTCCGGCTGGTGCACGCCCTGCGCTACCCGCCCACCTACGGTGAGGCGTTCATGCTCGCCACGGACCTCCTGGAGGGCGTCCAGGAGGAGGGCCGCCGGGTGGTGGCCGAGGCCGAGGAGCGCGTCCGCGAGGCGGCTCCCGGGGTCGAGGTGAGCACCTGCCTGGTGCTGGAGCCGCCGCGGCGGGCGCTGCTCGACCAGGCGGCGTCCGGAGGTCTGGTCGTCGTGGGCGCCCGGGGGCGCGGCGGCCTGTCCGGGCTGCTCCTGGGCTCCACGAGCCTGTACCTCGTGGCGCACTCCCCGTGCCCCGTCGTGGTCGTGCGCGAGAGCGCCGCCTCGCGCGGCCGCGGCGTCGTGGTGGGCGTCGACGGGTCCCTGGCGTCGCTGCGGGCGCTGCGCTGGGCCGCCGAGGAGGCGGCGCTGCTGGGCGAGGAGCTGACCGCCGTCCACGCGTGGGACCTCGCGGACGCGGGGTCGATGCTGGCGCCTCCGCTGTACGCGGGCATCGCCCACGACTACGCCTCGGAGCACCGGCTCATGCTCGCGGAGTCGGTGGCGGGCATGTGCGAGGACCACCCGGACCTCGTGGTGCACCAGCGGCTGGTCCACGACGCCTCGACGCCGCGGGCGCTGCTCGAGGCGTCCCGGGACGGGCGGCTGCTGGTGATCGGCACCCGCGGCCACGGCGCGGTCGCCTCGGCCCTGCTGGGCTCCACCAGCCACGCGGTGCTGCAGAAGGCGGCGCTGCCGGTGGTGGTCGTGCCCTCCGAGGACGAGGACGCGCGCTAGCGCGGGGGGCGCTCGGGGCTCGGGCGGGGCCTCAGGGCCTGCTCAGCCGCTCGACGCCCGTGCCGGAGACGAGGAGCGGCACGCCGGCGTCGCGCAGCGCGGCGCACCCGGGCTCGGCGGGGTCGAAGGGCGTGCCGCCCAGCCACGCGAACGCCTCGGGACGGCGCCCGGTGACGTCCTCCAGGCGCCGCAGCGGCTCCAGCACCTCCCGGCGCACCTCCTCGGGCGTGCGCACGCCCGCGGCGGTGGTGTGCGAGGCGGTGTGCGCGAGCACGACGTGCCGCTCGGCGAGCGCGGCCGCCTCGTCCCACGTCATGGCGACGCGGCCGCGCCCGTGGCGCTCCTCGGCCACGAGGTCGAGGTCGTGGGTGGCGGCGAAGGCGCGCTGGTCCTCCTCGGGGACGTCGAGGAAGGCCGTGGGCACGAAGAACCACCCGGGCACGCCCGCGGCCTCGCAGGCGGGAGCGGCGACGTCGACGGCGTTGCGGTACCCGTCGAAGAAGGCCACCACCAGACCGGGCCGGTGCGTGCCCCAGCTGCCCGTGTCGAGGAAGCGGTGGACGTCGCCCGGGCGCAGCGGCGCGTAGCGGGCGGCGTAGTCGGCGAGGTCGGCGGCGACCTGCTCCGCCTGCGCGCGCGGGGTGCTGTGGTAGTTGACGACCCGCACCAGCCGCCCGCCCCGGACGACGTCGACCACGCGCTCCAGGGCGCCCGGGCGGGAGGGGGCGTAGCCGGGCAGGACGACGAGGGGCTCGTCCGCGGCGTCGTCCGCGGCGTCGTCCGCGGTCGGCGGGTTCAGGCGCACCCGGTGCGCCGCGAGCGTCGCCAGGACGTGCTGGACGGCGTCGCTGCCGTCGTCCAGGCCCAGGAGGGCGTGCCAGTGCGCGAGCGCGCGGGCGACCTCGCGCCCGTCCCGCAGCGCGTCGGCGTCGGGGGCGCCGTCCCGGCCGGCCGGCTCGTACGGGGCCGCGTCGTGCAGGGCCGCGTCCTGCAGGGCCAGGTCCTGCAGGGCCAGGTACATCGCCACCCCGGAGCGCTCCTCCTGCTCGGAGGTGACCGCCCGCGCCAGCGCCCGCACCGCGCCCGGGTCGACGGGGCCGGTGCGCAGGTCCCCCGCGCCCACCCGGAACGCCGAGGGGGCGGGGACCACGCGGTCCCCGCCCCCTCGGCGCCGTGCGCCGGACGTCACTGCTGGCCGGAGCCGATCGCCGGACGGTGCTCCTCGGTGGCGAGCACCTCGCCGTGCTGGCCGCCCTCGTGGTGCGCGGCCTCGAGCTCGCTGGGCGTGACGGGCTCGATGCGGTCCTCGAAGAACCACGTCGACAGCTTGGCGCGGACCCGCTCGGTGCGGCTGCGCTGGCCGATGGGGTCGAGCTCGATCGGCCGGTGCGTCTCGTGCTGCACGAGCACCCAGCGCTCCTCGGGGGAGAGGGGCTCGTGGACCTCGAAGTACTCGCCGTCCGCCGTGCGCACGATGCGCCCGGTCTCGCGCCCGTGCAGGGCCAGCTCGCGGTCGCGCCGCTGCAGGCCCAGGCACACCCGCTTGGTGATCCAGAACGCGGCGACGGGAGCGACGACGACACCGGCGCGCAGGACGTAGGTGATGTCGTTGATCGACAGCCCGAAGTGCGTGGCGATGAGGTCGTTCGTCGCCGCGAGGGCCACGTCGAGGTAGAGGGCGATGAAGGCGATGCCGAGGGCCGTGCGCGTGGGGTTGTTGCGCGGGCGCTCGAGCAGGTGGTGCTCGCGGCGGTCGCCGGTCACCCAGGCCTCGACGAACGGGTACGCGAAGATCGCGCCGGCCATGAGGCTGAACAGGCCCAGGGCCGGGAGCAGGATGTTCAGGGACAGCGTGTTGCCGAAGATGACGAACTCGGTCGGCACGTCGCCGATCCAGCCCGGCCACAGCCGCAGCGCGCCGTCGAAGAGGAAGATGTAGAAGTCCGGCTGCGTGCCCGCCGAGATGGGGGAGGGGTCGTACGGGCCGTAGTTCCAGATCGGGTTGATCGTCACGAACGCGGCCATGAGGACGACGGCGCCGAAGACGATGAAGAAGAAGCCGCCGGCCTTGGCCACGTACACCGGGTACAGCGGGTACCCGACGACGTTGGTGTCCTTGCGGCCCGGGCCGGGGAAGTGCGTGTGCTTGTGCAGCACCAGCAGCGCCAGGTGCAGGGCGATCAGGGCCAGCAGCACGGCCGGGATCAGCAGCACGTGAGCGATGAACAGGCGCGGGATGATCGTCTCGCCGGGGAACTCGCCGCCGAAGACGAAGAAGGACAGGTACGTGCCCACCACGGGGATGGACCGCAGGATGCCCTCGATGATCCGCAGGCCGTTGCCGGAGAGCAGGTCGTCCGGCAGCGAGTAGCCGGTGAAGCCGGCGCCCAGGGCGAGGACGGCCAGCGCGGCGCCGATCACCCAGTTGATCTCGCGCGGCTTGCGGAAGGCGCCGGTGAAGAACACGCGCGCCATGTGGATCATCGTGGACGCCACGAACAGCAGCGCCGCCCAGTGGTGGATCTGCCGCATCAGCAGGCCGCCGCGCACGTCGAACGAGATGTTCAGCGTGGAGGCGTACGCCTCGGAGACCTGCTGGCCCACGAGCGGCGCGTAGCTGCCCTCGTAGGTGACCAGGCCCATGCTGGGCACGTACCAGAACGTCAGGAACGTGCCGCTGATGAGGCACACGATGAAGGTGTAGAGCGAGATCTCCCCCAGGAGGAACGACCAGTGGTCGGGGAAGATCTTGCGGGCGAAGGTGCGCACCATCTTGGAGCTGCCGACGCGCTCGTCGACGTACTCCGCGGCGCGCGAGGAGAAGATGGTGCTCATCCGCGCTCCCAGAAGCTCGGTCCCGGGGTGTCCGAGAGGCCAGCGGTCGCGACCAGGTAGCCCTCGTCATCGACGGTGATGGGGAGTTGGGGCAGCGGCCTCACGGCCGGCCCGAAGATCACCCGGCAGTGCTGTGTCAGGTCGAAGGTCGACTGGTGGCACGGGCACAGGAGGTGGTGCGTCTGCTGCTCGTACAGGGCGACGGGGCAGCCGACGTGCGTGCAGATCTTGGAGTACGCGTAGATGCCGTCGACGTCCCAGCCGACGCGCTCGGGGTCCTGGCGCACCTGGCCGGGCTCGATGCGCACGAGGAGGACGGCCGCCTTGGCCTTCTCCTCGAGCGGGTGCTCGGACTCGGACAGGCCCTCGGGGACGACGTGGAAGACCGACCCCAGCGTGACGTCCTCCGCCCGGATGGGCTTCTCGTCGGGGTCGCGGGCCAGGCGCACGCCGGAGGACCAGAGGGTCTCGTACGGCTTCGTGCCCGGCAGGGGGCCCAGGTCGCCGAGGGTCAGCACCGCCGGGACGGGGGCCAGCGCCGCCGCGCCGAAGAGGGAGTTGCGGATGAGCTTGCGGCGGCCGAGGCCGCTCTCCTCGAGGCCGTCCTCGAGGATCGCCGCTGCCTGCGCGCGCTCGACGTCGTTGCCGCCGATCGGGTGGCGCTCCTCGACCTGCTCGTGGTCGGGCATGAGCGTGCGGGCCCAGTGCACGGCGCCGATGCCGATGCAGAAGATCGCCAGGCCCAGTCCGAGGCCCAGGAAGATCGTCGAGCGCTGCACGCTCGCGAACGTGCCCTCGAGGTCGAAGACGAGGTAGCTGACGATGGCGAGGACCGACCCCAGGGCCGAGATGCCGAAGATCGTCGCGACCTGGCGCTCGGCCCGCTTGGCGGCCCTGGTGTCGGTGTCGGTGGTGCGGAAGCGGTGCGGGGCGAGGCCCGGGTTGGCGAACCGGTCGGGCAGCGGCCGGTCGTCCGGGGCCGCGAGGCCCTGGCTCGGAATGAGGTCGTGCTCGTCGTCCTTCATCGTCCGTCCTCGGGCCGGGTCCGCGCCGGTGCCGGCGCGGAGGGGGCGGTCGTCCTGCGCGTCGTCACCGGCGTCGTCACCGGCGTCGTCACCGGCGTCGAGGGCGTCGTCACGACGCCCTCGTGGCGAGCCAGACGGCGCAGGCGACCAGCAGCGCGATGCCGACCGTCCAGGCGAACAGGCCCTCCGAGACCGGGCCCAGGGAGCCCAGCTTGAGCAGGCCGCCGGGGTTCGGCTCCTCCTCGACGTAGGAGAGGTAGCTGATGATGCTCTGCTTCTCCTCCGGCGTGATGTTCTCGTCGTTGAAGACGGGCATCGACTGCGGGCCGGTCTGCATGGCCTCGTAGACGTGCTTGCCGCTGACGCCCTCCAGGGACGGCGCGTACTTGCCGCGCGTCAGGGCCCCGCCGGCGCCCACGACGTTGTGGCACATGGCGCAGTTGGTGCGGAACAGCTCGTTGCCCTCGGAGATCCGCTCCGGGTCGTCGAGGGCGACGGTCAGCTCCTCGGGCGGGATCGCGGGCCCGGGGGCGAGGGAGGCCACGTAGGCGGACAGCTGCGCGATCTGCTCCTCGGTGTAGTCCACCGTGCGCGCCGGCGCCTGGATGCTGTCGGCCTGCAGCGGCATGCGCCCGGTGCCGACCTGGAAGTCGACCGCCGCCGCGCCCACGCCGATGAGGGTCGGGCCCTGGTCGGTGCCCTCGGCCTGCAGGCCGTGGCAGGTGGAGCAGTTGGCGAGGAACAGGGCGCGGCCCGCGGCGATGTCCGCCTCGCCGACCGCGGTGCTCGCCTCCGCGCGCGAGGGCGCGACCGCCGAGTACCCCGTGCCCACGAGCACCAGGCCGAGCAGCATGATCAGCACGGTCGCCAGCGGGTGCCGCCGACGGGCTGCGAGTGCCTTCACAGGGACATCCTCATCTCTCTGGCCGGCTCGGGCGACCAAGGCGGACCGTACGTGACAGGACTCACGATCATCGTCCCGCCGTCGTGAGCAGGTCCGTCCACGAGGTCTCCCGCGCCCGTCCGCCGCTCATCCCTGACTCACTGGATGACGTAGATGACGGCGAAGAGGCCGACCCAGACCACGTCGACGAAGTGCCAGTAGTAGGAGGTGACCACCGCGGTGGTGGCCTCCTGGTGGCCGAAGCGGCGAGCGGCGAAGCTGCGGCCGATCACCATGAGGAAGGCGATCAGGCCGCCCACGACGTGGAGGCCGTGGAAGCCCGTCGCCATGTAGAACACCGAGCCGTAGGGGCTGGAGGCGATCGTCAGCCCCTCGTGCACCAGCTCGGCGTACTCGTACACCTGGCCGGCGACGAACACCGACCCCATGACGAAGGTGAGGACGTACCACTCGCGCATGCCCCAGCGGACGGCGTTGAGCAGCGAGCCGGTGCGGCCCGGCTGGTAGCGCTCGGCGGCGAAGACGCCCATCTGGCAGGTGAAGGAGCTGAGCACCAGCACGGTGGTGTTGGCCACCGAGAACGGGATGTTCAGCAGCTCCGGCTCGGTCTCCCACAGCCCCGGCACCGTCGCCCGGATCGTGAAGTACATGGCGAAGAGGCCGGCGAAGAACATCAGCTCGCTGGACAGCCACACGATCGTGCCGACGGAGACCATGTCCGGCCGGTTGACGGTCGCGTGCGCCGACACGTCCCGCACCGCTGCTGTGCTCGCCACGAGCGCCATTATGGGGTCATCGGGCCCCGGAGCGACGGACGGGGGCGGCGGCGGACGGACGGGCGATGACGGGCAGCGGTGGAGGACCCAGCTGGGCGGGGCTGATCGCCCAGCTGATCGAGCGGCGGGACCTGACGGCGCAGCAGGCGGCGTGGGCGATGTCGCAGGTGATGGCGGGGGAGGCGAGCCCCGCGCGGGTGGCGGGGCTGCTGGTGGCGCTGCGCGCCAAGGGCGAGACGGTGCCGGAGCTGGCCGGGCTCGCCGACGCCATGCTCGAGCACGCCGTGCCCGTGCCCCTGCCGCCCGGGACGGGCCCGGCGGTGGACGTCGTCGGCACCGGCGGCGACCGCGCCGGGACGGTGAACATCTCCACGATGGCCGCGCTCGTGGTGGCGGGGGCCGGCTGCACCGTCGTCAAGCACGGCAACCGCGCGGCGTCCTCGCTGTGCGGCTCCGCCGACCTGCTCGAGGAGCTCGGCGTGCGCCTGGACCTGCCGCCCGCGCGCGTCGGCGAGCTGGTCGGGGAGGTCGGCATCACGTTCTGCTTCGCGCAGGTGTTCCACCCGGCGATGCGCCACGCGGCGGCGCCGCGCCGGGAGCTGGGCATCGCCACGGCGTTCAACTTCCTCGGCCCGCTGACGAACCCGGCGCGCCCCGCCGCCTCGGCGATCGGCGTCGCGGACGCCCGCATGGCGCCCCTGGTGGCCGGCGTGCTCGCCGGGCGCGGCGCGCGCGCCCTCGTCTTCCGCGGCGACGACGGCCTCGACGAGCTGACGACCTCGACCGGCTCGCGCGTGTGGCGGGTGCGGGACGGCGACGTCGCCGAGTCCGGGCTGCACCCGGACGACCTGGGGCTGCCGACGTCCCCGCTGGAGGCCCTGCGCGGCGGCGACGCGCCGCACAACGCGGGGGTGGCGCGGGCGCTGCTCGCCGGGCGGCGCGGGCCCGTGCGCGACGCGGTGCTCCTCAACGCCGCGGCGGCCCTGGCGGCGGCGTCCCCCGGCGGCGGAGGGCTCGTCGGCGACCTGCGCGCCGGCCTCGAGCGCGCCGCGCAAGCCCTGGACTCCGGTGCCGCGGCCGGCGTCCTGGAGCGCTGGGTGGCCGCGAGCCGCGCCTGACCCGCGGCGGGCGGCCCGGTCCTCCGGGCTCGGTCCTCCGGGCTCGGTCCTCCGAGCCCGGTCCTCCGGGCTCAGTCCTCCAGGCCGAGGGCGAACGCGGCGTCGAGGTCGTGGCGCGAGTAGGCGCGGAAGGCCAGGTACGTGCGCGTGGCCCGCACGCCCGCGACCTTGCTGATCCGCTCGGCGATCACCTGCGCGAGCTGCTCGTGCTCGTGCACGCGCACCACGGCGACGAGGTCGGTGTCCCCCGTGACCGAGTAGACCTCGCTGACCCCGTCGAGCTCGGCGATGTCCGCGGCGGCCTCGGGGATGCGGTCGACGTCGGTGTTGACGTGCACGATGGCGGTGATCACCCGGCACCTCCTGCGTCTGCGGGCACGGGCCCGGCGAGCACCGACCCTAGACCGTGCCCGGGGCCGTGGGCGCCGTCGCGGGCGCGGCCCGCGGCGCCGCGCACGGGGCAGCTCCACTCGCCCTCGACCGACACGAGCCGGACGCCGTCCTGCTCGAGCCAGCGCAGCACCTTCTCGGCCTCCTCAGGGGTGCCCGCGGGAGCCGGCAGCGGCGGTCGCGCGACGGCCTCCGCGGTCGCGCGCAGCGCCTCCAGGTGCGGTCGCGGGTCCGCGCCGGGGGCGCACGCCGCGCTCCCGGCGAGCCGGCCGTAGCGGACGACGACCAGCTCCCACCCGCCGTCCGCGGTGCGGCGCGCGGCCGCCAGCTCCGGCGCGGCGGCCAGCGGCGCGAGGCGCTGGGTGCGCGCGGCGGCCCGCAGGAAGGCGGTCGAGCGGTCGCGCACGGCGGCGGCCTCCTCGTAGCGCTCCGCCTCGGCCAGGCGCGCCAGCCGGGCGCTGGAGGCGCTCAGCACGGGCTCGGGGTCGGCGAGCACGGCGGCGCGCACCGCCTCCACCACCCGCGCGTACTCCGCGGCGGACTGGGCGCCCGTGCACGGCGCGCCGCACCGGCCCATCTCCGCCAGCACGCAGGCGGCGGCCGAGGGGGAGGGGCGCAGGGGCAGCCGGCCGGTGCACTGGCGCAGCGCGAAGGCGCCGTGCAGCGCCGCCACGGCGGCCTCGGCGGCCGACCGGGTGGAGAAGGGGCCGAGGTAGGCGGCCCCGGCCGCCGCGTCGTCGCGCACCTGGTGCACCACCGACAGGCGCGGGAACGGTTCGGCGGTGAGCTTGACCCAGGGCGCCCGGTCGGGGCGGCGGGAGCGGCGGTTGTAGCGCGGGTCGTGCTCGGCGATCAGGCGCAGCTCGCGGACGGCGGCCTCCAGCGGCGTCGCGCACACCACGGGTGTCACCCGCGCGGCGAGCGCGACCATCTCCGCCATGCGCGAGCGCCGCTCGGAGGCGGTGAAGTAGCTGCGCACCCGCGCCCGCAGGTCGCCGCTGGTGCCGACGTAGAGCACGCGGCCCTCGGCGTCGGAGAACAGGTAGACCCCCGGGGCGGACGGCACGCCGTCGGCGAGGTGGCGCTTGCGGCGCAGCTGCTCGGGCACGCGGGCGCTGTAGGTGGCCAGCTCCTCCAGCGTGGTCACGCCCAGGCCGCCGACGCGGGCCAGCAGCGCGTGCAGCACGTCCACGGTGGCGCGCGCGTCGTCCAGCGCGCGGTGCGTGGGCGCCGTCGACGCCCCGAAGTGGCGCGCGAGCGTGGACAGCTTGTGGTTGCGCACCTCGTCGCGGCCGAGGACCTGCCGCGACAGGCGCACGGTGTCGACCACCTGCGGGCGCGGCCACGTCGTGCCCGTGCGCTCGCACGCGGCGACGAGGAAGCCGACGTCGAAGGGCGCGTTGTGGGCGACCAGCACGCAGCCGCGCGCGAACTCGAGGAAGGTGGGCAGCACGGCCCCGATGCGCGGGGCGGTGGCCACCATCGCGTCCGTGATGCCGGTCAGGACGGCGATGGCGGCGGGGATGGCCTGCTCGGGGCGCACGAGGGTGCTCATCTCCCCGACCACCCGCCCTCCGCGGACCTTGACCGCGCCCAGCTCGGTGATGCCGCAGCTGGTGGCCGAGGCCCCCGTCGTCTCCAGGTCGACGACGACGAAGGTGACCTCTGACAGGGGCGTGCCGAGCTCGTCGAGAGTGCCCTGGACGAGCTCCGGCGCGGGGGAAGGGGCCCGACGGGCCGCCGCGGGAGCCATGGCGCGGACGCTAGGCGCCGGCACCGACAGCCGGCGGCGCCGTCCCGCCCTCCGGCCGCCCGCTGCGGCCCGTCGCTGCGGTCCGTCCTGTCGGACCCCGTCCCTAGCGTCCTGCCCGTCCCGCCGGAGGTGCCGGTGGCGGCAGGGGAGGTGCGTCGTGCTGGTCGACTGCGACACCTGCGAGGTCCGCGGCGCCGCGTGCTCGGACTGCGTCGTGACCGTCCTCCTGGGCGTGCCCGCGCCGGCGCGGGCGGTGCGGCTGGACGACGGCGAGCGCGCCGCCCTCGGCGTGCTCGCCTCCTCCGGGCTCGTCCCGCCGCTGCGGCTGGTCCCCGCTGCCTACGATGGCGGCCGTGACAGCGGTGCCCCCCGCGCCGGCTGACCACCCGGCCCCCTCCACCGGGAGCACCGGCCGGCACCGCGCGCAGCTGCCGGGGTCCCGCACCCGTCCGCGTCCCGGCGGGCCCGCGGGCCGGCGCACCGGCAGGCACCGGGCGCGGCCGTCCCGCCGTCCCTCCGCCGCGCTCGCCGCGGTGCTGGCGCTCCTGCTCGGCGCCGGGCTGTGGGCCGGCGCCGGTCCGCGAGCGGCGCCGGCGCCGCGGCAGGTGGCCGCGGCCTCGTGGCCGGCCGCCGAGGGCGACGCGGCCGGGTCGGCGCTGCCGCCGGCGGCCGACGAGCGCGGCGCGGCGCTGCAGGCGCTGCTCGCCGAGCGCGCCGCGGCGCTGCTGGCGCGCGACCGCGAGGGCTGGCTCGAGGCCGTCGACGCCGGGCTCGCCGCCGACTACGCGCAGCGCCAGGCGCAGGTGTTCGACCGGCTGGCCGCCGTGCCGCTGGAGTCCTGGAGCTGGGCGCACCAGGGCACCGGGCCCGAGCTGCCGCCGCAGCGGCGGGCGGCGCTGCCGGCGGGCAGCTGGGTGGCGCGCGTCGTCCTCTCCTACCGGCTCCAGGGCGCCGGGGCGGGTGAGGTGCGCCGCGAGCAGCACCTGACGGTGGTGCCGCGCGGCGGCGGCTGGGCGCTGGCGGGGGACGCCGACGGCACCACCGACCCGGACCTGTGGGACCTCGGCGACGTGACGGCGGTGCGCACGCCGCGGGCGCTGCTCGTCGGCACCGCGGACCCCGCCGTGCTCAGGGCGCGCGCGCCCCTGGTGGCCGAGGCCGCCGAGCGGGTGGACCGGGTGTGGGGCACGGCGTGGCCGCGCACCACGGTCGTGGAGGTGCCCGCCACGCAGGAGCAGCTCGCGCGCCTGCTGGGGCGCGCCGACGCCGCGGGGCTGGAGCAGATCGCCGCCGTGACGACCGGCGGCGCGCCCGGGGCGGCGGCCGGCGGGCGCGCGGACCGGGTGCTGCTCAACCCCGGGGCCTTCGACGCGCTGGTCCCCGAGGGCCAGCGCGTGGTCCTCGCCCACGAGCTGGCGCACGTGGCGACCCGCTCGACGGCGACGCGGCCGGTGCCGGTGTGGCTGAGCGAGGGCTTCGCCGACTGGGTGGCCTACGAGGGCAGCGGGCTGCCGCCCGAGGTGGTGGCGGCGGAGCTGCTCGCGGAGGTGCGCGCGGGGCGGGCCCCGCAGGACCTGCCCGGGGAGGAGGACTTCGACCCCGCCGGCGGCCGGCTGGCCCGCGCCTACGCCGGCGCGTGGCTGGCGGCCGACCTCGTGGCCGAGCGCTCCGGCGGGGCCGCTCTGGTGCGGCTGTACCGCGCGGCGTCCGCGGACGCCGCGGTCCAGGGCGGTGCGCAGGCCCAGGGCGGTGCGCAGGCCCAGGGCGGTGCGCAGGCCCAGGGCGGTGCGCAGGCGCCGGACGCCGCGCACGAGCTCGCCCCTCCCGGCAGCGCGGAGCGGGAGCGCGCGGCCGAGGCGCACGCGCAGGAGGCGCTGGGCGAGGTGCTGGGCACCGACCGGGAGGCCCTCGTGCGCGACTGGCGGGCGCGCCTGCAGGAGCTGGCCGCCTGAGCGGCGTCCGTACAGTGGTGCCGTGGTGCCCGCAGCGCCGGCCGCAGGCCGCACCCTCGTGGTCACCAACGACTTCCCGCCCCGCCCGGGCGGCATCGAGTCCTTCGTGCTGGCGATGACGACGCTCGCCCCGCCCGGCAGCGTCGTCGTCCACGCCTCCCGCCAGGACGGCGACGCCGCCTTCGACGCGACGCTGCCCTTCCCGGTGGTGCGCGACCCGACCCGGGTGCTGCTGCCGACGCCCGCCACCGCCGCCCGGGTCGCCGCGACGGCGCGGGCGCACGGCTGCGACCGGGCCTGGTTCGGCGCCGCGGCCCCCCTGGGGCTGATGGCCCCCGCGCTGCGGCGCGCCGGCGTGGCGCGCACCGTGGCCACCACGCACGGGCACGAGGTGTGGTGGGCCGCCGTGCCGGGCGCGCGCCGCCTGCTGCGCGCGGTCGCCGAGCGCAACGACGTCCTGACCTACCTCGTCGAGCACACCCGCCGGCGCATCGCCGCCGCGCTGCCGGAGCACCTGCGCCCGCGCATGGTGCCGCTGGTGCCGGGCGTGGACGACGCGGTGTTCCGGCCCGGGTGCGGCGGTGAGCAGGTGCGCGCGCGGCTCGGCCTCGGGCGGCGCCCGGTCGTGGTGTGCGTCTCGCGCGTGGTGGCGCGCAAGGGCCAGGACGTGCTGGTGCGGGCCCTGCCGCGCGTGCTCTCGCGCGCCCCCGACGCGGTGCTGCTGCTGGTCGGCGACGGGCCGCACCGCCCCGCCGTGGAGCGCGAGGTGCGGCGCCTGGGCCTGGAGCGGCACGTGGTGCTCACCGGCCGCGTGCCCGCGCAGGAGCTGCCGGCCCACTACGACGCCGGCGACGTCTTCTGCATGCCCAGCCGCGACCGCCTCGGCGGGCTGGAGACCGAGGGCCTGGGCATCTGCTACCTGGAGGCGGCCGCCACGGGGCTGCCCGTGGTCGCCGGGCGCTCCGGCGGCGCCCCGGAGGCGGTCCGGGACGGCGAGACGGGCCTCGTCGTGGACGGCACCGACCCCGTCGCCGTGGCCGACGGGCTCGCGGGCCTGCTCGCCGACCCGGACCGGGCGCGGGCGATGGGCGAGCGCGGCCGGGCGTGGGTGGCGCAGCGGTGGCGCTGGCGGCACCAGGCCGACCGGCTGCAGCAGCTGCTCGCCCCGGGAGCACCGGCTCAGCCGGCGTAGATCTCCTCCACGCGCGGCGCGTAGTCGCGGGCGATGACGGAGCGCTTGAGCTTCATCGAGGGCGTCAGGTGACCGCCCTCCTCCGTGAAGTCGGTGTCGAGGACGACGAACTTGCGGATCGACTCGGCCCGCGAGACGGCCGTGTTCGCGGTGTCCACGGCGCGCTGGACCTCGGCGAGCACGTCGGGGTCCTGCGCGGCCTGCGCGACCGTCATCTCCGGCTTGCCGTGGTTCCTCAGCCACGCGGGCAGCATGTCGGCGTCGAGGGTGACCAGGGCCGCCACGAACGGGCGCTGGTCGCCGACGACGATGGTCTGGCTGATCAGCGGGTGCGCGCGCAGCTGGTCCTCGAGCACCGCGGGCGCCACGTTCTTCCCGCCCGCCGTGACGATGATCTCCTTCTTGCGGCCGGTGATCGTCAGGTTGCCCTCGTCGTCCAGGACGCCGAGGTCGCCCGTGCGGAACCACGGGCCCTCCATCGCGGCGGCGGTCGCCGCCGGGTCGTTCCAGTAGCCGGTGAAGACGTGCGGGCCGGCGACGAGGACCTCCCCGTCGTCCGCGACGCGCACCGAGCAGCCGGGCAGCGGCGGGCCGACCGTGCCGATCCTCAGGCTCCCCGGCAGGGTGACGCAGGTCGGCGCGGTGGTCTCGGTCAGCCCGTAGCCCTGCAGCACCACGATCCCGGCGCCGCGGAAGAAGTGGCCCAGGCGCTCGCCGAGGGGCGCGCTGCCGGACACGGCGTACTGCGCGCGCCCGCCGAGGGCGGCGCGCAGCCGCGAGTACACGAGCCGGTCGAACAGCGCGTGCTGGGCGCGCAGGCCCAGGCCCGGCCCGCCGTCGTCCAGCGCCCGGCTGTACCGCTCGGCGACCTGCGCGGCGCGGGCGAAGACCCGGCCGCGGCCGGAGGCGATCGCCTTCTGCTCGGCGCCGTTGTAGACCTTCTCGAAGACCCGGGGGACGGCGAGCAGGAACGTCGGGCGGAACGTGGCGAGGTCCGTGGTGAGGTTCTTGATGTCGGCGGCGTGGCCGAGGGTGACCGGGCTGGCCAGGCACAGCACCTGGATGAACTGGCCGAACACGTGCGCCAGCGGCAGGAACAGCAGCGTCGAGGCGCCCTCGGCGGAGAAGACCTCGGGCACGGCGTGGATGGCGTTCTTCGACAGCACGACGAAGTTGGCGTGGGTGAGCTGGCAGCCCTTCGGCCGCCCCGTCGTCCCGGACGTGTAGATGATCGTCGCCAGGTCGTCGCCGCGGGCCCCGCGACGGCGCGCCTGCAGCTCCTCGTCGCCGGCGGCGGCGCCCTCGGCGGCCAGGCGCTCCAGGTCGCCGTCCTCGATGCTCCACACCGAGCGCAGCTGCGGGAGGTCCCCGCGCACCCCGGCGACCAGCTGCGCGTGCCGCGCGCCCTCGACGACGCAGCCCACGGCGCCGGAGTCGGAGAGGATCCAGCGGGCCTGCTCGGCGGAGGAGGTCTCGTAGACGGGGACGGAGACGGCCCCGGCGAACCAGATCGCGACGTCCGCGAGGGTCCACTCGTAGCGGGTGCGGGCCAGCAGGCCGACGCGGTCGCCGCGCTGCACGCCCGCCGCCACCAGGCCCTTCGCGAGCGCGGTGACCTCCTCGAGGAACGCGGCGGCGCTCACGTCGACCCACGCCCCGTCGCGCCAGCGCCGGTAGAGGGGCTGCTGCGGGTCCCGCCGGGCGGCGTCCAGGACCAGGTCCGGGATGGTGGTGGCCGGGTCCACCCGGACGGCGAGGGGGACGGCGTGCTCGGACACGGCTGCTCCTCTGGCTCGGCGCCACGGCGCTGCGGCGGAGGAGGACGAGCCTATCGGGACGGCCGCTCGCGGGGGTGCAGGATCGCCCGCACGGCGGCACCGCGGTGCGGGCCCGGCGGGGCCGCCGATAGCCTCCCCGGCTGGCGCCGCGCTCCGGGCGCGGCCCGGAGCGGGAGGAGGAGGCGGCAGCGTGCACACCATCGGCGTGGACATCGGCGGCACGAAGATCGCCGCCGGCGTGGTCACCGAGGACGGGCGCATCCTCGCCCGCGTGCGGCGCGAGACGCCGGCCACGGACGTGCAGGCCATCGAGGACGCCGTCGTGGACGCCGTGCGCGAGCTGCGCGCCGAGCACGAGACCGAGGCCGTCGGCGTGGCCGCCGCCGGGTTCGTCGACGCCACCCGGTCGGTGGTCACCTTCGCGCCGAACCTCGCCTGGCGCGACGAGCCGCTGCGCGCGGACCTCGAGCGCCAGCTCCACCTGCCCGTGGTCGTCGAGAACGACGCCAACGCCGCCGCCTGGGGCGAGTTCGTCCACGGCGCCGGCCGGGCGGTGCAGGACATGGTGCTGCTGACCATCGGCACCGGGCTCGGCGGCGGCATCGTCACGGGCGGGCACCTGCTGCGCGGGCCCGCCGGCTTCGCCGGGGAGCTCGGGCACCTGCGCGTGGTGCCCGACGGTTTCCGCTGCGGGTGCGGCAACCGCGGCTGCTGGGAGCAGTACGCCTCCGGGCGGGCGCTGGTGCGCGAGGCCCGCGAGCTGGCCGTCACGGCCCCGCCGGCGGCCGCCCGCCTGCTCGAGCTCGCCGGCGGCGACCCGCACCGGATCGAGGGCCCGCACGTGACCCGCGCCGCCACCGAGGGCGACCCGGCGGCCGTCGAGCTGCTCGCGGACCTCGGCCGCTGGATCGGCGAGGGCGCGGCCAGCGTCGTCGCGGTGCTCGACCCGTCGATGGTCGTCGTCGGCGGCGGGGTCTCCGCGGCGGGGGACCTGCTGCTGGAGCCCGTGCGCGCCGCCTTCCGGCGCCAGCTGACCGCGCGCGGCCACCGCCCCGAGCCGGCAGTGGAGCTGGCGCAGCTCGGCAACGACGCCGGGATGATCGGCGTCGCCGGGCTCGCGCGGATCCGGTGAGGCGCCCGTGAGCCTCGCCGTCGGGGTCGACATCGGCGGCACCAAGGTCGCCGCCGGCCTGGTCGACGAGGACGGCGCCGTCGTGTGCACCGCCCGCCGCCCCACGCCCGGGCGCGACGCCGGCGCCGTCGAGGACACCATCGTGGAGGTGGTGGGCGAGCTCGCCGCCCACGCGCGGGTGTGCGGCGCCGAGGTGGTCTCGGTGGGCGTCGGGGCGGCCGGGTTCGTGGCGCAGGACCGCGCCACGGTCCTGTTCTCCCCGCACCTGGCGTGGCGCAACGAGCCGCTGCGCGACGCCGTGCAGAACCGCCTCGACCGGCCCGTGCTCGTCGACAACGACGCCAACGGCGCCGCGTGGGCCGAGTGGCGCTTCGGTGCCGGGCGCGGGGAGAGCCACCTGGTGTGCATCACCCTCGGCACCGGCATCGGGGGCGCCCTGGTCCTCGACGGGCGCCTCGAGCGCGGCCGCTACGGGGTGGCCGGGGAGTTCGGGCACATGGTGCTCGTGCCCGGCGGCCACCGCTGCGAGTGCGGCGGCCGCGGCTGCTGGGAGCAGTACGCCTCGGGCAACGCGGTCACCCGCGAGGCGCGCGAGCTGGCGCGCTCCGGCTCCCCGGTGGCCCACGAGCTGCTGCGCCGCGCCGGCGGGGACCCCGACGCGGTGACCGGGCCGCTGCTCACCGAGGCGGCGCAGGCGGGGGACCCGGCCGCGCGGGAGGTCCTCGAGGACGTCGGCACCTGGTTCGGCACGGGCCTGGCCAACCTCGCAGCGGCGCTCGACCCCGGCACGTTCGTGGTCGGGGGCGGCCTGTCCGAGGCCGGGGACCTGCTGCTCGGCCCGGCGCGCGCGGCGTTCGCCCGCTCCCTGACCGGCCGGGGGTACCGGCCGCAGGCCCGCGTGCTCGCCGCGCAGCTGGGCGCTCAGGCGGGGCTGGTCGGCATGGCCGACCTCGGCCGCCGACACGCCACCGCCTGAGCGCCCTCAGACGACGGCGCCGTCGTCCTCGTCGTCGTCGCGGGACGTCGGCAGGCGCAGCACCAGGGCCACCGCGCCCGCGACGAAGGCCGCCACGAGCAGCAGCACCGCCGTCCCGGGCAGGGCCGGGCCCACCACGACCGTGACGAGCAGCAGCACGGGGGCGCCGACCGCGCCGAGCCACGGCAGCCAGGAGGACCACGACGGCCGCAGCGGCGCCGGCTCCGGCGGCACGAAGCGGTCCTCCGGGTCCTCCGCCGGCTCCGGCTCCGGCCGGGGCGGGCGGGGACGGCGCGCCGCGGCCTCCCCGGCGGACCCCGCGGCTGACCCTCCGGCTGACCCCCTGGCGGTCTCGCCGGTCCACGGGTCGCGGGCGTCTCGGGCGTCGCGGGTCGCGTCGCTCGGGCCGGGGGGAGCGACCGGGCCGGGGGGAGCGACCGGGCCGGTCAGGTCGGCTGGGCCGGGGGGGTCGAGGGGCTCGGTGTCCTCCTGGGCGGGCCAGGCGCCGACGGGCGGCCGCTCGGCGTCCCAGTGCGCGACGATGTCGGCCCAGGCGGCCTCGACGTCCACGCCGCTGCGCTCCGGCGGCGTCTCGGGCCCCGGGCGCTCCTCGGGCCGCTCGCCCTCCCGGTCCTCCGGGGTCCCGCTCACGGCGCCACCCTCCGCACGAGGTCGAGCGTGGTGGCGCTGATCGCCGGCGCGTCGTGGTCCAGCGTCGCCACGTGGTAGCTGTCGGCCAGCACGTGCTCGCGCACGTCCGTGGACGAGACCGAGGAGAGCACCAGGGCGCTGCTGGAGGGCGGGACGACGTGGTCGACCGCCGAGCGCAGCAGCACCAGCGGCGCGACCACCCGGTGCAGGTCGCGCACGAGCTCGCGGCTGGCGCGCTGGAAGGTGTGCAGGCTGCCCAGCGGCACCCGGTCGTAGGCGAGCTCCGCGACGTCGCGCACCCGCAGGTCGCCCCCCACCCCGGGGGCGCTCGCGACCAGCCGGCGCAGCACGGGCACCGCGAGGCGCTCGCGGGCGCCCTGGCGCACGGAGGGGTTGACGAGCACCAGCCCGGCGACGTCCCCGGGGTGGTCGGCGGCCAGGCGCAGCGCGAGCGCCCCGCCCATCGACAGCCCGCCCACGACCGTCGTGCAGCCGCGCGCGCGCAGGGCGGCCAGCTCGGCCGCGACGGCCGCCACCCAGTCGTCCCAGCCGGTGCGGGCCATCTCCTGCCAGGTGGTGCCGTGCCCGGGCAGGCGCGGCAGGCGCACCGTCAGGCCGGCGTCGGCGAGGTCCTGGGCCCACGGGCGCAGGCCCTGCGGGGAGCCCGTGAACCCGTGGCACAGCAGCACCGCCCGGTCCCCGCCGTCGGCGGAGAAGGGCTCGGCGCCGGGCAGGACGGGCACGCCGTCATGGTGTCACGGCGACCGCCGCTCCTGCCGCACCCGGCGGCGTGGACCTAGAGTGCGGGCACCCGGTCGACGGTCGCCGGGGGAGGAGGACCGCGTGTTCTACTGGCTCGCCAAGGCGGTCCTGTACCCCCTGATGACCGCGCTGTTCCGCCCGTGGGTGCGCGGCCTGGAGAACGTGCCCGCGGCGGGGCCGGCGATCCTCGTGGCCAACCACCGCTCCTTCTCCGACTCCGTCTTCCTGCCGCTGGTCGTCCCGCGCCGGGTCACGTTCCTCGCGAAGTCGGACTACTTCACCGGCCGCGGCGTCAAGGGCCGGCTGACGGCGGGCTTCTTCAAGGGCGTCGGGCAGCTGCCGATCGACCGCTCCGGCGGCAAGGCCAGCGAGGCGGCGATCCGCACCGGGCTCGGGGTGCTCGCGCGCGGCGAGCTGCTCGGGCTGTACCCGGAGGGCACCCGCAGCCCCGACGGGCGCCTGTACCGCGGCCGCACGGGCGTGGCCCGCATGGCGCTGACGGCGGGCGTGCCCGTCATCCCCGTCGCCCTCTTCGGCACGGACGTCGTCCAGCCGGTGGGGCGGACGATCCCGCGGATCCGCCGCGTCGGCGTCGTCATCGGGCGGCCGCTGGACTTCTCGCGCTACGCCGGCATGGAGAACGACCGCTTCGTGCTGCGCTCCGTGACGGACGAGATCATGTACGAGATCATGCGGCTGTCGGGCCAGGAGTACGTCGACCTGTACGCGACCACGATGAAGGAGCGCCTGAGCGCGGCCTCGGTCAAGGACCGCCTCGCCGCCGCGACCCGTGGCGCCGTGGGCGGCGAGGAGGGCGTGGCCCGGGCGCGCGCGGCCGCGCAGGCCGCCGCCGACAGCGCCCCGGGCGGCCGCCCGGCGCCGGAGCAGGAGCCCGTCGCCGACGACGGCGCCGCGCTCGACGGGTCGGGCGGCGGGTCGGCGAACGGGTCGGTGAGCGGGTCGGGCGACGCCTCCGCGGACGGCATGCTGGACGACGCGCTCGACGCCGTCGTCGAGGACGAGCGCGGAGGGCGGCGCGGGGAGCCCCGGTAGCGTGGCCCCCATGTCCGCCCCCGCCGCCCCGCCGCCGTCCCGGCCGCGGCCCTTCGGCACGGTCCTGACCGCGATGGCCACCCCCTTCACCGCCGAGGGGGAGCTCGACCTCGACGCCGCCCAGCGCCTCGCCGCGCACCTGGTGGACGCCGGCAACGACGGGCTCGTCGTCGCGGGCACGACCGGGGAGTCCCCGACGCTGGCCGAGCGCGAGCACGACGCGCTGCTGGCGGCCGTGGTGGAGGCCGTCGGCGACCGCGCGACCGTCGTCGCGGGCTCGGGCAACAACGACACCGCGCACAGCGTCGCGCGGGCGAGGGCGGCGGAGGCCACGGGCGTGCACGGGCTGCTGGTGGTCAGCCCCTACTACAACAAGCCGCCCCAGGAGGGCCTGCGCCGCCACTTCGAGGCGGTCGCGGACGCCACGGGCCTGCCCGTCATGCTCTACGACATCCCCGGTCGCACCGCCGTGGCGATCGCCACCGACACGCTGCTGCGCCTGGCCGAGCACCCGCGGATCGTCGCCGTCAAGGACGCGAAGGCGGACCTGTTCGCCTCCTCGGTCGTCATGGCCGGCTGCGACCTGGCCTACTACTCCGGCGACGACACGCTGAACCTGGCCCACCTGACGCAGGGGGCGGTGGGGATGGTCAGCGTCGTGGGCCACGTGGCCGCGGCCCAGTACGCGCAGATGGCCGCGGCGGTCGACGCCGGCGACCTCGCGACGGCCCTGGCCCTGCACCGCCGGCTGCTGCCCGCCGTGACCGCGATCATGACGCGCACCCAGGGGGCGATCATGGTCAAGGCCGCGCTGCAGCTGCAGGGCACCCTCGCCCACCGCACCGTGCGCCTGCCGCTGGTGGAGGCCACGCCCTCCCAGGTCGAGCAGCTGCGCGCCGACCTCGAGGAAGCGGGAGTCCTGTGAACGAGCGAAGCGAGCGAACCGTCGAGCGCAGGGCATCGCTCACGGCGACGACGGAGGAGGCGGCGTGAGCCAGTCGCACCCGGAGCTGTCCCCGCCGCGCGCGCTCGCGCCGGGCGCGCTGCGGATCGTCCCGCTCGGGGGCCTGGGCGAGGTCGGCCGCAACATGGCCGTGCTCGAGATCGACGGCAAGCTGCTGCTCATCGACTGCGGCGTGCTCTTCCCCGAGGAGAACCAGCCGGGCGTCGACCTGATCCTCCCCGACTTCAGCCACATCGCCGACCGGCTCGGGGACGTCGTCGCGCTCGTGCTCACCCACGGGCACGAAGACCACATCGGCGCCGTGCCCTTCCTGCTGCGCCTGCGCCCGGACATCCCGCTCGTCGGCTCCACGCTGACGCTGGCGCTGGTGGAGGCCAAGCTCAAGGAGCACCGCCTGACCCCGTACACCCTCGCCGTGCGCGAGGGGCAGGTCGAGCGCCTCGGGCCCTTCGAGTGCGAGTTCGTCGCGGTCAACCACTCCATCCCCGACGCCCTCGCGGTCGCCGTGCGCACGGCGGCGGGCACGGTGCTGCACACGGGCGACTTCAAGATGGACCAGCTGCCGCTGGACGGGCGGATCACCGACCTGCGCGCCTTCGCCCGGCTCGGCGAGGCCGGCGTGGACCTGTTCATGGTCGACTCCACCAACGCGGAGGTCCCCGGGTTCACGACGTCGGAGCGGGAGATCCGCCCGGCGCTGGAGCGGGTCTTCGCCACCGCGCAGCGGCGCATCATCGTCGCGAGCTTCGCCAGCCACGTGCACCGGGTGCAGCAGGTCCTCGACGCGGCGGCCGCGCACGGGCGCAAGGTGGCCCTGGTGGGGCGCTCGATGGTGCGCAACATGGGCGTCGCGGCCGACCTGGGCTACCTGGACGTGCCGCGGGGCGTCCTCGTCGACCTGCGCGACGTCGAGGACCTGCCGGACGAGCGCGTGGTGCTCATGTGCACCGGCTCCCAGGGCGAGCCGATGGCGGCCCTGTCGCGCATGGCCAACCGCGACCACCGCATCCAGGTCGGCACGGGCGACACGGTGGTGCTGGCGTCCTCCCTCATCCCCGGCAACGAGAACGCCGTCTACCGCGTCATCAACGGCCTGATCCGCCTCGGCGCGGAGGTCGTGCACTCGGGCAACGCGCGCGTGCACGTGTCCGGGCACGCCAGCGCGGGGGAGCTGCTGTACGTCTACAACATCCTGCGCCCGCGCAACGTCATGCCCGTGCACGGCGAGGTGCGCCACCTGCACGCCAACGCCGACCTCGCCGTGAGCACCGGGGTGCCGCGCGAGCGGGTGGTCATCGCCGAGGACGGCGTCGTCGTGGACCTGCGCGACGGCCGGGCGCAGATCGCCGGTGCCGTGCCGTGCGGCTACGTCTACGTCGACGGCTCCTCCGTGGGCAGCATCACGGACGCCGACCTGAAGGACCGCCGCATCCTCGGCGACGAGGGGTTCGTGTCCGTCTTCGTCGTCGTCGACGCCGCCACGGGCAAGGTCGTCGTGGGCCCGGAGGTGCACGCGCGGGGCGTGGCCGAGGAGGACGCGGTCTTCGAGACCATCAAGCCGCGCATCGCCGACGCCCTGGCCCAGGCCGCCAGCGACGGGGCCCGGGACACCCACCAGCTGCAGCAGGTGGTGCGCCGGGTCGTCGGGCGCTGGGCGGGCACGACGCTGCGCCGCCGACCGATGATCATCCCGGTGGTCCTGGAGGCCTGAGCACGGCTGGACCTCGACCTCCGCCCGAGGTCGAGGTCCGGCGGCCCCGGCGTGGGACGGGTGTTGAAGATGTGACTGCGCGGTAGCGTGGGTGCATGGCGACGCGCACCCCGACGCGCCGGGGGGCGAAGAGCACCCGACGCGCGCCGGTCCGGTCCACGCGGCGACCGGCGGGGCGCGAGCAGCGCGCGGAGCCCGCCAGGCTGCCGCTGCCGCTGCGCGCCGTCCGCCGCGCCTGGATGGGGACGGCGCACCTCGTCGGCGGGACGGCCCGCCGCCTGCGGGAGGACGGTGGGACGGACCTGGACCCGGACGTGCGGCGCGACGGCGTCGGGCTGGCCCTGGTGGGGCTGGCCATCGTGGTCGCCGCCCGCGAGTGGTGGGGCCTGCGGGGCTCCTTCGGCGACGTGGTGCACGCGGTCGTCGGCGGCACGGTCGGGCGGGTCGGGCTGGCGCTGCCCCTGCTGCTGCTGGTCTGCGCCGTGCGCCTGCTGCGCCGCCCCGACTCCGCCCGGGCCAACAACCGGGTGGCCATCGGCCTCAGCGCCATCGCCGTGGCCGTCGCCGGGCTGGTCCACCTCGGCTCCGGGTCCCCGAACCCCACCGAGGGCGCCGCGCCCGTGCGGGAGGCCGGCGGCATCGTCGGGTACCTCGTCGCCACGCCCCTGGCCGCGGCGCTGACCGTCTGGGTGGCCGTGCCGCTGCTGGTGCTGCTCGCCCTGTTCGGCGTGCTCGTCGTCACCGCGACGCCCGTGCACGCCATCCCCTCGCGGCTGCGCGAGGGCTACTCCCGCCTGACGGGCCAGGACGGCGACCTGGAGGAGCCGGCGCCGCGCGCCCGCGCCCGGCGCCGCCGCGCCGGCGCGCACCCGCTGGGGGAGCCGCGCGACGGCGACGAGGCCTACGAGTCCCCGCTCGTGCGCGCCGACCGGGAGGCCCGCGAGGCCCGCGAGGCCCAGCAGGCGCGGGAGGCCGAGGAGGCCCTGGAGGTCCAGGAGGCGCTGGACGCGCACCAGGCCTCCGCCCGGGCGGCGGCTCGGGCGGAGGAGGCCGCTGCGCGGACCGTGCCCGTCCCGGCCCCGCCCGCGCCGCAGCGCCGCCCCGAGCCGGACCGCGCCGTCCTGGAGGCCCCGCCCACCACGCAGCTGCCCGAGCGCGTGGAGCAGCTGTTCCTCTCCGGCGACGTCACCTACACCCTGCCGCCGGACGCCGCGCTGGCCACGGGCAGCAGCCACAAGACGCGCACGCCGGCCAACGAGCGCGTCGTCGAGGCGCTGACCGGGGTGCTGGAGAACTTCGGCATCGACGCCCGGGTCACCGACTACACCCGCGGCCCGACCGTGACGCGCTACGAGGTCGAGCTCGGCACCGGCGTGAAGGTCGAGAAGGTCACGGCCCTGAGCAAGAACATCGCCTACGCGGTGGCCAGCGCCGACGTGCGCATCCTCTCGCCGATCCCCGGCAAGTCCGCCATCGGCGTGGAGATCCCCAACACCGACCGCGAGACCGTCTCCCTCGGCGACGTGCTGCGCAGCTCGGCGGCCCGCAAGGACGAGCACCCGATGCTCATGGGCGTCGGCAAGGACGTCGAGGGCGGCTACGTCGTGGCGAACCTCGCCAAGACCCCGCACCTGCTCGTCGCGGGCGCCACCGGCGCGGGCAAGTCCAGCTTCGTCAACTCGATGATCGTCTCGATCCTCATGAGGGCCACGCCCGACCAGGTGAAGATGATCCTCGTCGACCCCAAGCGCGTGGAGCTGACCGCCTACGACGGCATCCCGCACCTCATCACGCCGATCATCACGAACGCGAAGAGGGCGGCCGAGGCGCTGCAGTGGGTCGTGGCGGAGATGGACGCCCGCTACGACGACCTCGCCGCGTTCGGGTTCAAGCACGTCGACGACTTCAACCGGGCGGTGCGCGCCGGCGCGGTCGAGCCCCTGCCGGGCAGCCAGCGCGTGCTGCGCCCCTACCCGTACCTGCTCGTCGTCGTCGACGAGCTCGCCGACCTGATGATGGTCGCGCCCCGCGACGTCGAGGACTCCATCGTCCGGATCACCCAGCTCGCCCGCGCGGCCGGCATCCACCTGGTGCTGGCGACCCAGCGCCCGAGCGTGGACGTCGTCACGGGCCTGATCAAGGCCAACGTGCCCTCGCGCCTGGCGTTCGCGACGTCCTCGCTCGCGGACTCCCGCGTCGTCCTGGACCAGCCGGGCGCGGAGAAGCTCATCGGCCAGGGCGACGCGCTGTTCCTGCCCATGGGCAGCTCCAAGCCGGCCCGCGTGCAGGGCGCGTGGGTGACCGAGACCGAGGTCGCCGCCGTCGTGGCGCACGTGAAGGGCCAGCTCGACCCCGACTACCGCGAGGACGTCGGCGCGTCGACCGGCGCGAAGAAGGAGGTCGACGAGGACATCGGCGACGACCTGGAGCTGCTGCTGCAGGCCGCCGAGCTCGTCGTGACCACGCAGTTCGGCTCCACGTCCATGCTGCAGCGCAAGCTGCGCGTGGGCTTCGCCAAGGCCGGGCGGCTCATGGACCTGCTGGAGTCCCGGGACGTCGTGGGCCCCAGCGAGGGCTCCAAGGCCCGCGACGTCCTCGTCAAGCCCGACGACCTGCCGACGCTGCTGGCGTCCCTGCGCGGGCAGGGCGGCGCGGCCGCGGGCTCCGGCGGCGCGACCGCGGGGTCGGCGCGCAGCGGGGCCACCCCCCTCGCCTCGGCGGGCGCCTCCGCGGCGGGCGCCGGCGCGGACGGCACCGGGTGGCACGACGGCGAGGACGACGGCGAGGACGACGGCGAGGACGACGGGGCGTCCGAGGACGCCTGGCAGCTGACCGACCGGGCGTGAGGCGCGCTCGCGTCCACGGCCCCCACGACGGGCCGGTGGACGCGGGCGCGGACCCGTACCCTGGGCGCGTGCCAGCACGCAGCGTCGCTCTCGTCACGCTGGGCTGCGTCCGCAACGAGGTCGACTCCGAGGAGCTCGCGGGCCGCCTCGCCGGCGCCGGGTGGGACCTCGTCCAGGACCCCGCGGACGCCGACGTCGCCGTCGTCAACACGTGCGGCTTCATCGAGCAGGCGAAGAAGGACTCCGTCGACGTGCTCCTGGAGGTCGCCGACCTCAAGGGCGCGCCCGCGCGCGGGTCGGGCGACGGCGCGGGCGGGAGGCGCCGCCCGCGCACCCGGGCGGTCGTCGCGGTCGGCTGCATGGCCGAGCGGTACGGCGCGGAGCTGGCCGAGGCCCTGCCCGAGGCCGACGCGGTGCTCGGCTTCGACAGCTACGCGGACCTGTCCACGCACCTGGAGGGGCTGCTGCACGGCCGCGCCCCGGCGCCGCACGTGCCGCGCGACCGGCGCTCGCTGCTGCCGGTCAGCCCCGCCGCCCGCCAGGCCGCGGCGGGCGCGGTCGCGCTGCCCGGCCACGGCCCTGCGGGCGACCTGCCGGCGGGCGCGGCGCCCCCCTCGGGGCCGCGGGTGGTGCGAGCCCGCCTGGACGGGTCCCCGCACGCGGGAGGTGCCCCCAGCCCCTGGGCGCCGCTGAAGCTGGCCTCGGGGTGCGACCGCCGCTGCACCTTCTGCGCCATCCCCTCCTTCCGCGGCGCGTTCGTCTCCCGGCCCCCGCAGGACGTGCTCGCCGAGGCGCGCTGGCTCGCCGAGCGCGGCGCGCGCGAGCTGTTCCTCGTCTCGGAGAACTCCACCTCCTACGGCAAGGACCTCGGCGACCTGCGGGCCCTGGAGCGCCTGCTGCCGCAGCTGGCCGCCGTCGACGGCGTCGAGCGCGTGCGCGTGTCGTACCTGCAGCCCGCCGAGGTGCGCCCCGGCCTGCTGGAGGCGATCGCCGGCACGCCCGGCGTCGTCCCCTACTTCGACCTGTCCTTCCAGCACGCGGCGCCGGGCGTGCTGCGGCGCATGCGGCGCTTCGGCGGCACGGAGGCCTTCCTCGGGCTGCTCGAGCACGTGCGCGCCCTCGCCCCGGACGCCGGCGTGCGCTCCAACGTCATCGCCGGGTTCCCGGGGGAGGCGGAGGAGGACGTCGCCGAGCTCGAGCGGTTCCTCACCGCCGCGCGCCTGGACGTCGTGGGCGTCTTCGGGTACTCCGACGAGGAGGGCACGCAGGCCGCGTCGCTGGACGCCAAGGTCGGCGAGCACGAGGTCGCCGCCCGGGTGGCGCGCCTCTCGCGGCTGGTGGAGGAGCTGACCGGCCAGCGCGCCGAGGAGCGGGTCGGCTCGCTCGTCACCGTGCTGGTCGAGGAGGTCGAGGACGGCGCCGCCGTCGGGCGCGCCGAGCACCAGGGCCCGGACGTCGACGGCACCACCCGCCTGCTCGGCCCGGCCGCGGCGCACCCGGTCGGCGCCCTCGTGCCGGCGCGCGTCGTCGCCGCCGAGGGCGTCGACCTCGTCGCCGAGCCGCTGGAGGCCGGCGCCGGGAGGCCGTCGTGACCCGCGCCGACCCCCTAGCGGTGCCCTCGGCGTCGCCGCCGCCGCGCAACCTCAACATCGCCAACGTCCTGACCGTGGTGCGGGTCGCGCTCGTGCCGCTGGTGGCCTGGCTGCTGCTCCTGGACGGCGGCGCGGACCCGGTGCTGCGCCTGCTGGCGTTCGCGGCGTTCGTGCTCGCCGGCATCACCGACCGCATCGACGGCGAGCTGGCCCGCCGGCGCAACCTCGTCACCGACTTCGGCAAGGTCGCCGACCCGATCGCGGACAAGCTGCTGCTCGGCACGGTGCTCGTCGGGCTGTCGTGGCTGGGCGAGGTGCCGTGGTGGATCACCGTCGTCATCCTCGGGCGCGAGCTCGGGGTCACGGCGCTGCGCTTCTGGGTCATCCGCCACGGGGTGATCCCGGCGTCGTCCGGGGGCAAGCTGAAGACGGTGCTCCAGCTCGTCGCCCTGGGCATGTACCTGCTGCCGCTGCGCACGTGGTTCGACGGCGCGGCCGAGGCGGTGGCGCGGGGGACGGCCTTCGCCGTGCTCCTGGCCGCCGTGGTCGTCACGGTCGTCACCGGCGCCGACTACGTGGTGCGGGCCGTGCGGCTGCGCCGCTCCGCCCGTGGCGGCCGCTGACCCGAGCGCTCCCGCGGGGGAGGCGGCGGCTGAGGCGGCGGCTGAGGCGGCGGCGGTCGTGGCCGCGCTGCGGGCCGCCGGGCTGACGGTCGCGGTCGCCGAGTCCCTGACCGCCGGACTGGTCAGCGCCCGCCTCGCGGACGTCCCCGGCGCCTCCGCGGTGCTGCGCGGCGGGGTCGTCGCCTACGCCACCGACGTCAAGGCGGGCGTGCTGGGCGTGGACGCGGCGCTGCTCGCGGAGCACGGGCCCGTCCACGAGCAGGTCGCCCTCGCGATGGCCCGCGGCGCGCGGGACCTGCTCGGCGCCGACCTCGGGGTCGCGACCACCGGGGTCGCCGGGCCGCGGCCGCAGGGCGGGCAGCCCGTCGGCACCGTGCACGTCGCCGTCGCCGGGGCCGGCGCGGGCGGCCGCCCGGTGCTGCGCGCCGAGCGGCTGGCCCTGCCCGGCGACCGCGCGGCGGTGCGCGCCGCGGCCGCCGCGGCGGCGCTGCGGCTGCTGGCCGCCGCCACCGCACCGGCGTGAGGGCCGCCACAGCGGGTCACCGCCGGAACGCCGCCCCGGGCGGGGACGTTGTACCCGGTGATGGTCCACCCCCTGCCGCGCGACCCGCGGTCCCCGGCCCGCCCCCGTCCTCTCGCTCCCGCCCGCCCCTCCGCCGCCGGGCGCCCGCCGCAGCGCCCCGACGCACCGACGCGCTCCCGCACCGCGGGGGTCCCCAGCGGTCCGGGGTACCGTGGTGCCACGGCGCCACCAGCGCCGACCGGCGTCCTCCCCCGGACCGCCGCAGACCGGACGAGCGAAGGGAGGCGGCCCGTGGTCCTGCTCCGGCGCGAGATCGGCGACGTGCTGCGCGCCGCTCGCCAGCAGCAGGGGCGCACCCTGCGCGAGGTCTCCGGTGCGGCCCGCGTCTCCCTGGGCTACCTCTCCGAGGTCGAGCGCGGCCAGAAGGAGGCGTCCTCGGAGCTGCTGTCCTCCATCTGCGACGCCCTCGACGTGCCGATGTCCACGGTGCTGCGCGAGGTGAGCGATCGGGTGGCGGCCGTCGAGGAGCCGGCGCGGCTGCTGCCGGGCACCGGTGAGCTGGAGGCCGCGCTCGAGCGCGACGGCGTCGACGCCGCCACCGCCGCCACCGCCGCCACCGCCGTCGAGCCGGTGACGATCGAGGCGCCGCGCCTGGAGCGCAAGGCCCTCGTCTCCGCCGCCTGAGGCGCGCTCACCCGATCTGCGCGCCCACCAGCGCACCCGTCGTCCACGTGACCGCCATGGCGGCGGCGCCCACCCCCACCGTGCGCAGCACCGCGGGCCGCGCGGGCGCCCCGCCCGTGCGGGCGGAGGCCCATCCGGTCAGGGCCAGCGCGAGGAGCACCGCCGCCGCCGTGACGGGCACGCGCCAGGTCAGCGGCGGCAGCAGCACCGCGAGCAGCGGCAGCAGGGCGCCGGCGGCGGACGCGGTCATCGAGCTCCACGCCGCCCGCCACGGGTCGCTGCGCTCGTCCGGGTCGATCCCCAGCTCGACCGCGGCGTGGGCGGCCAGCGCGTCGTGGTCCGTCAGAGCCCGGGCCACCTGGTGGGCCAGCGGACCCGGCAGCCCGCGGTCGGCGTACATCTGCGCCAGCTCCGCCAGCTCCTCGTCGGGCAGGTGCTCCAGCTCCCACCGCTCGCGGGCCAGCACCGCCCGCTCGGTGTCGCGCTGGGTGCTCACCGACACGTACTCCCCGCCGGCCATCGACAGCGCGCCGGCCACCACGCCCGCGACGCCGGCGAGCAGCACCGGCCCCCGCGCGCTCGTCGCGCCCGCCACCCCGACCACGAGCCCCGCGGTGGAGACGATGCCGTCGTTGGCGCCGAGCACGCCGGCGCACAGCCAGGTCAGCCGGGCTAGCACCGAGCCGCGGTGGGCCTCGCCGGGGTGCTCGTGCGCGCTCACCCGCGCAGGCTCGCACGGTGCCGCAGCGGCGGCCAGGCCTCAGCGCGGCGAGCGGTGCGCCGTCCGGCGTCCCCCGGCTCGGGGCGCCGACCCGAGGGGCCGCTGCGGCAGGCCGGTGTCCGTCGGTGCCGGGCCGCGCTGGCAGCGGGGGCAGTAGAAGGCGGTGCGGTCCTGCGGCGCGCGCCCGACCATCGCGACCCGCACCGTCGTGCCGCAGCGGTGGCACGGCTGCCCCGAGCGAGCGTGCACCCACTGCCGCCGCCCCGGTCGCGGATCGCCCGTCGTGGACTGGGCGACCTCGTGCCGGCACGTGTCGAGCATGCGGTGCACGAGCGCGACCAGGCCGGCGGGGTCGGGGACGTCGCGCACCGGCGTCCACGGGGTCACGCCCCGCACGAACAGCGCCTCGGCCATGAAGAACGTGCCGACGCCCGCCAGCACCCGCTGGTCGAGCAGCGCCTCCCCGACGGCGCGGTCGGGATCGGCGCGCAGGTTCTCCAGCGCCCGCTGCGGGTCCCAGCCGGGCCCGAGCACGTCCGGGCCGAGGTGCCCGACCAGGCGGTGCTCCTGGTCCGTGGGCACGAGGTCGAGCATCCCCAGCCGGTGGCCCACGGCGGTCCAGCGCGCGGTGACGAGCACGGCGCGCACGGCGTGCGCGGCGCGGGCCGTGCGCCAGGGCGCCCCCGTGGCGTGCACGTGCCAGGAGCCCTCCATGCGCAGGTGGCTGTGCAGGGTCAGCGGCGCCCCGCCCGCCGCGGCGGTGCGGCACAGCAGGTGCTTGCCGGCGCTGACGACCTCCACCACGGTGCGCCCGGACAGGTCCGCGGCCGCCAGGGACGGCCAGCGCAGGTCGCCGGACAGCAGCTCCTGCCCGGCGAGCGCGGTGTTCAGGCGCTGCGCGGTGCGCCAGACGACGTCGCCCTCGGGCACCGGCTCAGGCCCCCGGTGCCGGATCGGTGCCCGGATCGGTGCCCGGGTCGAGTCCGGGCAGGGCGTCGATGCTGCGCGCGTTGCGCGTGCGCCAGTACCGGGCGAAGTAGGCGTCGTCGCGGCGGCCCTGCGCCCGGTCGAGGACGTCGCGGTCCGCGCGCAGGTCCATCAGCGGCACGGAGTACCCGCACGAGTCGGCGACGCGCTCGACGTCGACGACGACGACCGAGCGCTGGCCCCGGGTGCGCTCCTTCGGGAAGCGCGCCCGCAGCGCGGGGAAGTCGGCGTCGTCGGGCAGGACGACGCGCCCGCGCCCGTGCAGCCGCACGACGGTCGGCGGCCCGCTGAAGGCGCAGAACATCACGACGATCCGGCCGTTCTCGCGCAGGTGGGCGATGGTCTCCACCCCGGAGCCGGTGTAGTCGAGGTACGCCACGCGGGAGGCGCCCAGGACGGCGAAGGTGCCGGCCATGCCCTTGGGGGAGACGTTGACGCGCCCGTCGGCGTCCAGCGGCGCCGTGCCGACGAAGAACACCGGCTGCTCGAGCAGCCACGCCGCGAGGCGCTCGTCGATGCCGTCGTGGACCGCGCCCATGCGGGTCAGCGTGCCACGCCGCAGGCGCCGCCGGGCCGGCTCACGCGCGAACCCGCAGCCCGCGCGGGGTCGCGGTGAAGCCCGCGGCCTCCAGGGCGGCGCCCAGCGCCGAGCCCCCGGGAGCCAGCACGCCCTCCCCGTCGGCGCGCTGGACGGTGAGCCGGCCCAGGGCCCCGTCGCGCACGGCCAGGGCGAGCGCGTCCGCGCCGGCCTGCAGCGCCTGCGGGTCCTCGGTGAAGGAGAGCAGGGTCCGCCCGCCGCGCTCGACGTAGAGGACCAGGTCGCCGTCCAGCAGCACCACCAGCGCCCCCGCCTTGCGCCCGGGCCGGTGCCCCGCGCCTGGGGGCACCTCCCGCTTGCGGGGGACGGCGCCCTCGCGCCCGGGCACGGCCTCGCGCTCGGGCCAGGGCAGGGCGGCCCCGTACGGGTTGGCGGGGTCCGCGGCGGCCAGCACGACGGTGCGCGGCCGGTCGGCCTCGGCGCCGCCCGCCCCGCGGTGGTCGGAGGGCTGCCACTGGCCGGCGCCGACCGCCGACAGCGGGCGGGCCGCGGCCCGCAGCCGGTCGACGGCGCCGGTGCTGGCGAACTGCGAGGCGCCGAGGCCCTCCACGAAGTACCCGCGGCGCACCCGGCCGGCCTCCTCCATGGCCGCGAGCACGCGGTACACGGCGGCGAAGCCCCCCGGCAGCCGCTCGGCGGCCACGGCGCCGCGGGTGAGGACGCCGTGCCGGTCGAGCAGCACCTCCGCCGTCGCGGCGGCGCGCACCGTGGCGTCCGGCTCGGCCTGGGGCAGCAGCGACCACCGGCCCGCCGCCGTCGGCGGCCCCGAGCGCGCCGGCAGCGCCCCGGCGCCGGGCCGCCCGGGCCGGCCCGGGCGCAGGCGCCCGTAGCGGGCCCGCGGCGCCGCCCGCGGGGCCCGGTGCGCGGTGCGCCCCCCGGCCAGGCGCGCCCGCAGCGGCGCGAGCGTGTCGTTGGTCAGGTGCCCCGCCCACACGAGGTCCCACAGCAGGTCCGCCAGCGCGGCGTCTGGGGGCGCCTCCCGCTCGCGGGGGACGGTGGAGCCCACCGCATCCGACAGCGCGCGGAAGAAGTAGGCCCCGCCGCCGGAGAGCGCCTCGAGCACCCGGGCGTGGGCGTCGGTGAGCTCGAGGTCGTCCTCCGGCGGCGCCAGGGTGACGGCGGCGGAGTCGGCCAGGTGCAGGGAGACCCAGCCGTCGTCGCCGGGCAGCGCGCCGTGCCCGCGCCAGAGCACCTCTCCGGAGGCGGTCAGCTCGTCGAGCAGCGCGGGCGCGTAGCGCTCGACGCGCACCGGCAGCACGAGGGACTCGATCGCGCTGGCGGGCAGCACCGCGCCCGCCAGCTGCTCCACGACGCGCAGCACGCCATCCGCTCCGCGCAGCCGGGAGCCGACGCCCTGCCAGCCGGGCAGGAACAGGGCCAGGTCGCGCGGCGGCACCGGCTCGACGTCGGCGCGCAGCGCGGCCAGCGAGCGCCGCCGCAGCAGGCGGAGCACCTCCGCGTCGCACCAGTCCGGTACCGAGCCGGGCGTGCCGGGCACCGCGCCGTCCAGCGACGCGCGCACCTCGGGCGGCAGCAGGTCGCCGGAGACCAGGCGCCCGGAGCGCTCCAGGCGGCGCAGGGCGTCGGTGACGACGGCCACGCCCGTGCCGAGCCGTGCGGCCACCACCGCCGCCGTGAACGGCACGTGCGTGCGCGCGTAGCGGGCGACGAGGTCGGCGACCGGGTCGGGCAGCGGGGCGGTGAACGCCTCGGGGACGCCGACCGGCAGCGGCACCCCGAGGGCGTCGCGCAGGCGCCCGGCGTCCTCGACCACCGCCCACCGCGCCTCGCCCGCGATCCGCACGGCGATCACGCGGCGGGAGGCCTCCAGCTCGGCGAGCCAGCGCGCCGCCTCCGGCTCGTCGGCGCGCGAGCGGGCCGCCACCTCCGCGGTGCCCAGCGGCCCGAGCACGCGCAGCAGGTCGGCGACGTCCTCGGCGTCGCGGCAGCGGCGGTCCTCGGCCAGGCGCTGCAGCTCCGCCTGCGTGCGCGCCAGCGCCTCGGCGTCGAGGAGGTCGGCCAGGGAGGCGCCGTCGCCGCGCCCGAGGAGCTCGGCCAGCAGGGTGGGGTCGAGGGAGAGGGCGGCGGCCCGCTTCTCCGCCAGCGGGGTGTCGCCCTCGTAGAGGAACTGCGCGACGTAGCCGAACAGCAGCCCGCGCGCGAAGGGGGAGGCCTGCTCGGTCGTCACCTGCACCACGCGCACGGCGCCGGAGCGCAGGGAGCGCATGAGGTCGGCCAGCGCCGGCACGTCGAAGACGTCCTGCAGGCACTCGCGCACCGTCTCCAGCACGACGGGGAACGAGGGGTAGCGGCTGGCGACCTCCAGCAGCTGCGCGGCGCGCTGGCGCTGCTGCCACAGCGGGGTGCGGCGGTCCGGGCGGCGCCGCGGCAGGAGCAGGGAGCGGGCCGCGCACTCGCGGAAGCGGGAGGCGAACAGCGCGGAGCCGCCCAGCTCCGCGGTCACGAGGGTCTCGACGTCCTCCGGCTCCACGAGCACGGCCTCGAGCACGTCGGGCGCCTCGCTGCGCCCGGAGCCGCCGCCCGCCCCGGTCAGGCTGGCCCCGAGGTCGTCGCCGAGCCCGCTGAGCAGGTCGAGGTCCGGCAGGCGCAGCACGAGGCCGTCGTCGGCGGACATCGCCTGCACGTCGACGCCGAAGCGCTCGCGCAGCCGCGCCCCCACCGCCAGCGCCCACGGCGCGTGCAGCTGGGCGCCGAAGGGGGAGTGCACCACGACGCGCCAGTCGCCGAGCTCGTCGCGGAAGCGCTCGATGACGATCGTGCGGTCGTCGGGCAGGTGGCCGGTGGCCTCCTGCTGCTCGCGCAGGTACGCGAGGAGGTTGTCCGCCGCCCACTCGTCGAGCCCGGCCTCGCGCGCGCGGGCCCGCGCCCGCTCGTCGTCCAGCGCGCCGACCTCCCGCACGAACGCGCCGACGGCCCGACCGAGCTCGGCGGGGCGCCCGAGGGCCTCGCCGTGCCAGAAGGGCAGCTTGCCGGGCAGGCCGGGAGCGGGGGAGACGAGCACCTGGTCGGCCGTGATGTCCTCGATGCGCCACGTGCTCGTGCCGAGCGTGAACACGTCGCCCACGCGCGACTCGTAGACCATCTCCTCGTCGAGCTCGCCGACGCGCCGCCCCGGCCCCTCGCCCGTGGCGAGGAAGACCCCGTACAGGCCGCGGTCGGGGATCGTGCCGCCGCTGGTCACCGCCAGCCGCTGGGCGCCGGGGCGACCGGAGAGGGTGCCGGCGACGCGGTCCCACACGATCCGGGGGCGCAGCTCGGCGAACTCCTCGCTGGGGTAGCGCCCGGAGAGCATGTCGAGGACGGCCTCGAGCACCCCCCGCGTCAGGCCCGCGAAGGGCGCCGCGCGCCGCACCACGCGCTCGAGGTCGTCGACCGGCCAGTCCTCCATCGCCGTCATGGCCACGACCTGCTGGGCGAGGACGTCGAGGGGGGACGACGGCACGCGCAGCGCCTCGATCGCCCCGGCGCGCATCCGCTCGGTGACCACGGCGGTCTGCACGAGGTCGCCGCGGTACTTGGGGAAGACCACGCCGTGGCTGACGGCGCCGACCTGGTGCCCGGCGCGCCCGACCCGCTGCAGGCCGCTGGCGACGCTGGGCGGGGACTCCACCTGCACCACCAGGTCGACCGCGCCCATGTCGATGCCCAGCTCCAGGCTGGAGGTGGCCACCACCGCCGGCAGCCGCCCGGACTTCAGGTCGTCCTCGATGAGGCTGCGCTGCTCGCGGCTGACCGACCCGTGGTGGGCGCGGGCCAGCACGGCCGGGGCCGCGCCGCCCCGCCCCGCCTGGGCCATCACCTGCGCCGGCGGCCGGGACGGGGTCTGCGCGGCAGCGGCGCCCACGGCCACCCCGCCGTCCTCGTCCGGCCCCGCCTCCTCCGCACCCTGCTCCACGCCCTGCTCCGCCGCCTGCTCGGCCGCGGCGCGCTCGGCCCAGATCTCGTTCAGCCGGGTCGTCAGCCGCTCCGCCAGGCGGCGGCTGTTGGCGAAGACGAGCGTGGAGCGGTGCGAGGCCACGAGGTCGACCACGCGCTCCTCGACCGCCGGCCAGATCGACGCGCGCGGCTCGGCCCCGGCCGCCAGCCCCGTGAGGTCCTCGGTGCGCTGGCCGAGCTCGCCCATGTCGGGCACGGGGACGACGACCTCGAGCTCGACCACCTTGGTCGAGGGCGGCTGCACCACGGTGACGGGGCGCCCGCCGCCGTCCCCGGCGACCGCGCCGCCCGCCGCGTCCCCGCCGGGGACCGCGGTGCCGACGGGGCGCGCCCCGGCGAGGAAGCGCGCGACCTCCTCCACCGGGCGCACGGTCGCGGACAGCCCGATCCGCTGGGCGGGCACCGGCAGGAGCGCGTCGAGGCGCTCGAGGGTCAGCGCCAGGTGCGCGCCGCGCTTGGTGCCCGCCACCGCGTGCACCTCGTCGACGACGACCGTCTCGACCCCCGCCAGCACCTCGCGCGCTGCGGAGGTCAGCAGCAGGAACAGCGACTCCGGGGTGGTGATGAGCACGTCCGGCGGCGTGCGCGTGAAGGCGCGGCGCTCCTGGGCCGGCGTGTCCCCGGAGCGCAGCGCCACGGACACCTCCGGCAGCGGCAGCCCCAGGCGCTGCGCCGCGTGGCGCATGCCGGTCAGCGGCGCGCGCAGGTTGCGCTCGACGTCGGTGGCCAGCGCCTTCAGCGGCGAGACGTAGACGACGCGGCAGCGGCGCTGGAGGTCCTCCGGAACGGGGGACGTCGCGATCCGGTCCAGGGCCCACAGGAAGGCCGACAGCGTCTTGCCGGAGCCGGTCGGGGCGACGACGAGCGCGTGGTCCCCGGCGCTGATGGCCCGCCACGCGCCCTCCTGCGCCGCGGTGGGCGCGGCGAAGGCGCCGCGGAACCAGTCGCGGGTGGGCGCGGAGAAGCGCTCGAGGACGTCGCCGTCGTCACCGACGCCGGTGGTGGCGGGGGTGCCACGCCGCTGGGCCATCCGGGCATCGTGACACCGGGGTCCGACAGCGCGCCCGCCCGCGCCCTCCCGTCACCCGCTCGGGCCGCCGGCTCGGGCGGGCGGCGCCAGCCTCCCGGCGCGGCGCGCCCACGCCTCGAACAGCGCCGTGGCCACCGGCGGCACGCTCGCCGCCAGCGCCAGCAGCATCGTCCGGGCCGGCCACCGCAGCGTGCGCGCGGCCACCAGGGCGAGCGCGACGCAGGCGGTGGACGCGGCCCCGTGCGGGGGGCCGAACAGCTCCACGCCGGCCTCCGTCGTCCGCGCGACGCGCTCGGCCCACGTCCCGACCAGCAGGCCCGCCCACGTGAGGGCCTCGAGGAGGGCCGCGACCCGGAAGGCGCCCGGCACGCGGGCGCGCCACCCGCCGGCGCCACCCGCCGGTGCCGGCGGCTGCGTGCCACACTCGCGCGGGTGCGGGCGAGCGAGTTCGAGCAGCTGGCCGAGCAGGTGTTCGGGCGGCCGTACGCCGACTCGGTCCTGCAGGACCAGGTCCTCGGCGTCCTCGGGGACCGCACCGCGCGCCAGGCGCTCGCGGACGGCGTGCCGCCCCGCGACGTGTGGGTCGCCCTGTGCGACGCGCTCGACGTGCCGGAGGAGCGCCGGTGGCTCGACCCGCGCCGGCGCCGCGCCCGCTGACCGGCGCGCTCGCCGGAACCGCCACCGCGGCGCGGCCGAGCCGTCCATGATGGGTCGCACGGCGTTCCGGGCGGGAGCGCGGCACGGCCCGTGGACGGCGCCGCGGCAGGAGGAGGAGGGCTGATGTCGATCGACGAGCGCCTGGCAGCGGTGAGCGCGCCGCCGGCCCGCCGGCGGGTCCCCCAGCGGCGGACCGTCGTGGTGGTCCTCGTCGTCGCCCTGCTCGCCGCGGTCGGCGCGGGCGCCTACCTGTACGCGGTCGCGGGGCGCTGGCAGGAGCGCGCCGAGCTCGTGTCCGCCGAGCGCGCCGACCTGCAGGCCCAGCTGGCCGACCTGCAGGCCCAGCACGCCGACCTGCAGGAGCGGGCGACGGCCGTGGAGGACGAGCTCGGCCAGGCCAGCGACCGGGTGCGCGCGCTGTCGGACGAGAAGGCGCAGGTGGCCGACCAGCGCGAGGCCAACGCGCAGAAGGCCCAGCGCAACTTCGACGTCGCGCGGTCCGCGGCCGACGTGGCCACCGCGATGGGCACCTGCGCGTCGTCCATGCGCCAGCTGCTCGACGTCGTCCTCGCCTCGCCCGACTACGACTACGCGCTCGCCCAGCGCACCGCCAGCGGCGCCGACGCGGCCTGCGCCCAGGCGCAGGAGCTCCAGCAGCAGTTCGTCGTCTCCCTGGAGGGCTGAGGGTGGCGCGCTCCCGCCCGCACCCGCTGCGCGGCGCCCTGCGCGCGCGGCGCGCGGGCGGTGCGGGGGCCCTCGCCGCCGTCCTGCCCGCCGCCTCGTGCGCTGCCCTGCTCGCCGGCTGCGCCGTGCCGCGCCCGCCGCAGGACCCACCGTCCACCGCGCCGTCGTCCACCGCGGCGCCGTCCACCGCGGCGCCGTCCACCGCGCCGTCGTCCGCGGCTCCCTCGTCCGCGCCCCCGTCACCCACGGCCACCGAGGCCGGGACCACCCAGGAGGACGGGGCCCGCTCGCCGGCCGGGCGGGTCGCGGGCTTCGACGCCGTCGAGCGCGCCGCGGTGCGGGTGCGCAACGTCCGCTGCGGGTCCGGCATCGCCACCGGCTCCGGCTTCGCCGTCGACGAGCGGACCCTGATCACGAACCAGCACGTCGTGGAGGGCGCCGAGGCCCTGCAGGTGAGCACGTACGACGGGCAGGAGCTGACCGTCTCCACCGCCGGGATCAGCACCATCGCCGACCTCGCGGTCGTGCGCACCGATCAGGAGCTGCCCTCCCACGTGCCGCTCGCCGCGCAGGACCCGAGCACCGGGGACCCGGTCAGCGTCGTCGGCTTCCCCCTCGGCGGGCCCATGACCAAGAGCAGCGGGCAGGTGCTCGGGATGGCCGACGACCCGATCGGCGCCATGGCCGAGCAGGTGGTCGCCACGGACGTGCCGGTCGAGCACGGCAGCTCCGGCAGCGCCCTGCTGGACGCCACCGGCGAGGTCGTCGGCGTGGTCTACGCCGGGGCCACCGCCGGCGGCCAGTCCTACGCCGTGCCCGTCTCGGTGCTCTCCCGGCTGCTGGCCGGCGACGCGCCGGAGGCGGCGCCCTCCTGCGGCTAGCCCCTCGCCGACCTGCTGCTCGGCGAGGTCGCCGCCAGGACGCTCGTCCACGTCCTCCAGCTCGCCGCGGCTTCCGATCTCGAACGCGTGTTCGTAGGATGGCCGTCGTGCCGGGCACCCGGTGCCGTCCGTCCACAGGTCGGCCGCGGGGCTCCCGGACTGTCGGTGGTGGCACCTACCGTCGTCCCCGACGACACCGACGCACCCGACGGGTGCTCCCGACCTGAGGTGAGGACATGCCCGCTCCGGCAGACCGCTCCAAGTCCCTCGACATCGCGCTGGCCCAGATCGACAAGCAGTTCGGCAAGGGCTCGGTGATGCGGCTCGGCGACGAGTCCCGCCCCCCGATCGAGATCATCCCGACGGGCTCCATCGCCCTCGACGTGGCCCTGGGCATCGGGGGCCTGCCCCGCGGCCGCATCGTCGAGATCTACGGCCCGGAGAGCAGCGGCAAGACGACGGTCGCGCTGCACGCCGTGGCCAACGCCCAGCGCAAGGGCGGCATCGCCGCCTTCATCGACGCCGAGCACGCGCTCGACCCCGAGTACGCCAAGAAGCTCGGCGTCGACACCGACGCCCTGCTCGTCTCCCAGCCCGACACCGGCGAGCAGGCCCTCGAGATCGCCGACATGCTGATCCGCTCCGGCGCCCTGGACATCATCGTCATCGACTCCGTGGCCGCCCTGGTGCCGCGCGCGGAGATCGAGGGCGAGATGGGCGACAGCCACGTCGGCCTGCAGGCCCGGCTGATGTCCCAGGCGCTGCGCAAGATCACGGGCGCCCTGAGCAGCTCGGGCACCACGGCGATCTTCATCAACCAGCTGCGCGAGAAGATCGGCGTGATGTTCGGCTCGCCCGAGACCACGACCGGCGGCAAGGCGCTGAAGTTCTACGCCTCCGTGCGCATGGACGTGCGGCGCATCGAGACCCTCAAGGACGGCAGCGAGCCCGTCGGCAACCGCACGCGCGTGAAGGTGGTCAAGAACAAGGTCTCCCCGCCGTTCAAGCAGGCGGAGTTCGACATCCTGTACGGCCAGGGCATCTCCCGCGAGGGCGGCCTGATCGACATGGGCGTCGAGCACGGCTTCGTGCGCAAGTCGGGCGCCTGGTACACCTACGAGGGCGACCAGCTGGGGCAGGGCAAGGAGAACGCGCGGGCGTTCCTGCGCGACAACCCCGACCTCTCCGACGAGCTGGAGAAGAAGATCAAGGAGAAGCTCGGCGTGGGTCCGCGCGTCGACGCGCCGGCGGAGGCGCCGGTCGTGGTCCCGGTCGACTTCTGACGGTGACCCGGCGGGTGCCGCCTCGGAGGAGGACGTCCCGTGCCTCGACCGGCGCCTGAGCCCCCGGAGGACGACGCGCGCCGCGGCGGCGAGACCGCTGCGGACGCCGACCCCCACGCCGTCGCCCGGGCCATCGCCCTGCGCCAGCTGACCGCTGCACCCCGCAGCCGGGTCGAGCTGGAGCGGGCGATGGCCCGCAAGGGCGTCCCGCAGGACGTCGCCGCCCAGGTGCTCGACCGCTTCGTCGAGGTCCAGCTCGTCGACGACGAGGCCTACGCGGCGATGCTCGTGCGCTCGCGGCACGCCACGCGCCACCTGGCGCGGCGCGGCCTGGCGCACGAGCTGCGCTCGAAGGGCATCGACCCGCAGACGGCGGAGCGGGCGCTGCAGCAGGTCGACGCCGACGACGAGGAGGCAGCCGCCCGGGCCCTGGTGGCCCGGCGCCTGCCGGCCACGGCGCGCCTGGAGCCGGAGGTGCGGCTGCGCCGGCTCGCGGGCGTGCTCGCCCGCAAGGGGTACCCCCAGGGGCTCGCCGTCCGCGTGGTGCGCGAGGCCCTGGCCGCCGAGGGCGCCGACGAGGACGCGCTCGGTGGCCACCCCGGCCCGCTGGACGACTGAGCGCGCGGGCAGACCGCACCACGGGCGGCCTAGGCCTGCAGCGCCTCGGTGCCGGTGCTCCCGGCCAGCGGCCCGGCGGCCGTCGTCCCGAGCTGCGCCCAGTCGAAGCCGACCTCGACCCGGTGCACTCGCCCGTCAGCGGCTCGCAGCACGTAGGAGCCCCACCGGTCCCGCTCCAGCTCCCGCCCCTCGCTCAGCACGCGGGGGGTGTGCGCGTGGCGCGGGTCCACGGTCAGGGGCCGTCCCGCGAGGGTGACCGCGTACGGCGCGGCGGTGCGACCGCTCCGGTGCGGTCCACGGCCGGCTCCGGGTCCGCGCGCCACGACGACGATCATGGCGCCACCGCGGGCAGCACGGCCGCCGTGTCGTCCCGTCAGCCGGTCGGGCGAACGCCGGGCACCTCGCGGGCTTCGGGCGGGCGGTCCGGCGGCCGCTCAGGCGCCGGTGGTCGCCTCGCTGGCGCGCGTGGCCGCGGTGCTCGCCCTCGAGGTGCGCGCGCGTCCCAGCCGCCGGTCGACGGCGTGCGCGAGGCGGTCCAGCGCGAGGCAGATGACGACGAACAGCACGGCGACGACGGCGTACATCTGCAGCGGGTCGTCCAGCGAGCCGCGGATCCGGTCGGCGTGCCAGATCACGTCGCGGACGTTGGCGAGGACGATCGAGGCGAGCGCGGTGTCCTTGATGATCACCACGAGCTGGCTGATGAGGGCGGGCAGCATGGCGCGCAGCGCCTGCGGCAGCTGGACGAAGCGCATCGTCTGCCCGCGCGTCAGCCCGACCGCCAGCCCCGCCTCCGCCTGGCCGCGGGGCAGCGCCACGACGCCGGCGCGCACGATCTCGCTGATGATCACGCAGTTGTAGGCGGTCAGGCCGACGACGAGGAACCAGAAGTTGCCGACGTCCAGGCCGACCTCGGGCAGCAGCACGCTGACGTAGAAGATCGTCACGACGACGGGCAGCCCGCGCAGGAGCTCGACCGCCCCGACCAGCGGCAGGCGGCTGTAGCGGCCCAGGCTCAGGCGGGCGGCGGCGATCGCGACGCCGATCACCGCGGAGGCGACGGTGGCGGCCGTCGCTGCGCGCAGCGTGAAGGACAGCCCCTCGGCGAGGCGGCCCCACACGACGGGGAACTCCTCGGTGCGCGGGTCGACCAGCGGCGCCCACAGCTCGGCGTCCAGCTGGCCCCGCGCCGACAGGCGCACCAGGGCCGCGACGACGAGCGCGAGCAGCAGGGCGCCGGCGGCGACGGAGACCAGGCGGGTGCGCCGCCGCGCCCGCGGGCCCGGCGCGTCGAACAGGACCGTCGCCCCCGGGGCGCTCACCGGGGCACCGCCTGCCGGCGCTCGGTGACGGCGAGCAGCGCGCTCGCCGTCAGGGTCATCACGAGGAAGCCGATGGCGACGCCCGTCAGCACCGGTAGGCGCGGGTAGCCCTGGGCGCTGGTGAGCCGGTTGTAGACGCTGAACAGCTCGCCACCGACGCCGAACGCCCCCACCACCGCCGAGTTCTTGATCATCGCGATCTGCACGTTGCCGAGGGGCTGGACGACCGCGCGCAGCGCCTGGGGGAGGACCACGAGCCCGAGCGTCTGGGAGAAGCGCAGCCCGATCGCGCGCGCGGCCTCCGCCTGGCCCGCCGGGACGGCGTTGATGCCGCTGCGCTCGGCCTCGCAGACGAACGCCGCGGTGTACAGCACCAGCGCCGTGACCCCGAGGGTGTAGAAGCCGGCGCGGACGCCGAGCGCGGGGATGCCGAAGGCGAAGAAGAACAGCAGCACGGCGAGCGGCGTGTTGCGCAGCAGCGTCACGTACGCCGCGCCGAAGGCCCGCAGCACCGGCACGGGCGAGATGCGGCAGACGGCGACCAGCGTGCCGAGCACGAGGGAGCCGGCCGCGCCCCACAGCGCGATGCCGAGCGAGCGCAGGAAGCCGCTCCAGAACAGCGGCAGGTTGTCGAGCACCGGGTCCACGCGGTCACCTCCTCGGGCCTGCTGGGGGGCCTGCTGGGGGGCCTGCTGGGGGGTCTGCTGGGGCGCGGGCGGCGCCCGGTGCCCCGCGCGGGCGGGGCACCGGGCGCGGGCAGGACCTCAGACGCACTCGTCCGGCTCGGGCAGCTCCGGCACCTCGGTGCCCTCGAACTGGCCGGCCGTCGACGTCCAGGCCTCCTCGTAGTAGCCCTCCTCGGCGGCCTGCGCGAGCGAGTCGTTGATGAACTCGCAGAAGGCGACGTCGCCCTTGGCGATGCCGATGCCGTACGGCTCCTCGGTGAACTGCTCGCCGACGAGCTTGAACGCGCCGTCGGACTCGGCGACGTAGCCGGTGAGGATGACGTTGTCGGTCGTCACCGCCTGCACCTGGCCGTTCTCCATGGCCGTCACGCAGTCGTCGTAGACCTCGAACTCCACGAGCTGCTCGGGGGCGGCCAGGTACTGGCGGATGTTCTCGGCCGGGGTCGAGCCCGTCACCGAGCACACCGTGACGTCCGGGTTGGCGCGCAGGTCCTCCGGCCCGGAGATCCGCTCCTCGTCGGCGCCCACCATGATCTGCTGGCCGGCGACGTAGTAGGGGCCGGCGAAGGTGATCCGCTCCCGGCGGGTGTCGTTGATCGTGTAGGTCGCCACGACCAGGTCGACGGTGCCGTTGACGATCAGGTCCTCGCGCTGGGCGCTGGGGGCCTCGACCCAGGAGATGTCCTCGGGCGCGATCCCGAGCTGCCCGGCGACGTAGGTGGCGATCTGGACGTCGAAGCCCTCGGGGGCGCCCTCCAGGCCCTGCAGCCCGAAGCCGGGCTGGTCGAACTTCGTGCCGATCGTCATCGTCCCGGCCTCGGCGATCTCGGCCATGGTCGTGCCGGCCTCGAACTCCGGGGCCTCCTCCACGGAAGCCGCCGGCTCCTCGGCCGCCTCCTCGCCGCCCCCGCCGCACGCGGTGAGGGTCAGCAGCACCGCCCCGGCGGCGGCGAAGGTGGTGCGTCGTGCGGTCATGGGTTCCCTCCGGGAGTGGACTAGTGCGTGAGGATCTTGGACAGGAAGTCCTGGGCCCGCACCGAAGTCGGGGCGGTGAAGAAGCGCTCGGGCGCCGCCTGCTCGACGACCTCGCCGTCCGCCATGAAGACCACGCGGTCCGCGGCGCGGCGGGCGAAGCCCATCTCGTGGGTGACCACGACCATGGTCATGCCCGAGCGGGCGAGGCCGGTCATGACGTCGAGGACCTCGTTGATCATCTCGGGGTCGAGGGCCGACGTCGGCTCGTCGAAGAGCATCACCTTGGGGTCCATGGCCAGCGCCCGGGCGATGGCGACGCGCTGCTGCTGCCCGCCGGACAGCTGCGCGGGGTGCTTGTCGGCCTGGTCCGCGACCCCGACGCGCTCGAGGAGCTCGCGCGCGCGCCGCTCCGCCTCCACCCGCGGCACCCGGCGCACCCGAGTCGGCCCGAGCACGACGTTCTCGAGCACGCTCTTGTGGGCGAAGAGGTTGAAGGACTGGAAGACCATGCCGACGTCCGCGCGCAGGCGGGCGAGGTCCTTGCCCTCCTGCGGCAGCGGCTGCCCGTCGAGGGTGATGCTCCCCGACTCGATCGTCTCCAGCCGGTTGATCGCCCGGCACAGCGTCGACTTGCCCGAGCCGGAGGGCCCGATGACGACGACGACCTCGCCGCGGCCGATGGTCAGGTCGACGTCCTTGAGCACGTGCAGGGCGCCGAAGTGCTTGTTGACCCGGTCGAGGACGACGAGGGGCTCGCGCGCGACGTCGCTCATGGCGCTGAAACCTAGGTCACGGCTGCCACCGCAGGACCCGCCGGCCCCGATCGACGCACAACCGTGATGCGGCGCGCCCGACCCCAGGACACCCGGGCGGGGCTCAGGCGCGGGTCAGGCGCAGGTCGTCCGGGCGAGGTCACCCGAACGGCGCCCGGCGGCGGGGCGGCGCCGCTAAGGTCGGAGGGGCCTGCGCCCGGCGCCCGGTCGAGCGCCCGCGACAGGAGGAGCCAGGACGGGCGTGGTGAGCACGATGCACGGTGGTGGGGACGGGGAGATCACGCGGAGCGCGCCCGCTGCGCGGGCGCTGGACGGCGTCCCGGCGGACCTGCCCGCGCCACGGCCCCCGGACCTCCCCGCGGACCTGGAGAGCAGCCGCCTGCGCTGGCAGCTGGCCATCGACGCGGCCGGGATCGGCAGCTTCGACTGGGACCTGCGCACCGGCCGCCTGACGTGGGACGACCGGCTCGTGGAGATCTTCGGCTACGACGAGGCCACCTTCGACGCGACCATCGAGGCGTTCGACCGCCGCGTGCACCCCGACGACCTGCCCGACGTCACCGGGGCGATGCAGGACGCCATCTCGGTCTGCGGGGACTTCCACGCCGAGTACCGCATCGTGCTGCCGTCGGGCGAGGTGCGGTGGGTGCAGGCGCGGGGCAGGGCGCTGTGCGACGAGGGCGGCACCGCCGCCCGCCTCCTCGGCGCCGCCTACGACACCACGGCCGAGCGCACGCGCGAGGCCACCATCGCCCGGGTCCTCGAGACGATGTCGGCGGCCTTCTACGCCCTCGACGAGCAGTGGCGCTTCAGCTACGTCAACGCCGAGGCCGAGCGGCTGCTCGGGCGCACCCGCGCCGAGCTGATCGGCGGCGTCGTCTGGCAGCTGTTCCCGGCGACGGTCGGCAGCGTCTTCGAGGAGTCCTACCGCAGGGCGGTGGCGACGGGGGAGCCCGTGGCCTTCGAGGCGTACTACCCCGCGCCCCTGGAGGGCTGGTACGAGGTGCGGGCGTGGCCGGGCCCGGACGGGCTGTCGGTGTACTTCCTCGACATCACGCAGCGCCGGCGGGCCCAGGAGCAGGCCGAGCGCGCCGCGGCGCGCCTGGCGCTGCTCGCGGAGGTCAGCGCCGAGCTCACCGGCGCCCTCGACCCCGCCACCGCCGTCGCGCGCCTGGCTCGCCTGCTCGTGCCGAGCCTCGCGGACTGGTGCATCGTCACCCTCATCGAGGACGACGGCCGGCTGCGGGACATCGGCTGGTGGCACGACGACCCCGCGCTGCGCCCGGTGGTGGCCCGCTACGCGAACTCCCGCCTGGACTCCCTGACCCCGGAGTCCTTCGTGATGCAGGCCCTGCGCCGCGGGGAGCCGGTGGTCGTGCCTACCGGCGCCTCGCGGGCGCTGCACGACATCCTGCGGCCGGGGGAGGCCCGCGACGTGCTCGCCTCCCTGGCGCCCGACTCCCTCGCCGTCCTGCCGCTGACCGCCCGCGGGCGCACGGTCGGGCTGGTCACCCTCTTCTCCGCGCCGGGGGGCACCCCGCTGGTGGGCCAGGACCTGCACACGGCGCGGGACGTCGCCTCGCGCGCGGGGATGGCCCTGGACAACGCCCGCCTGTACGAGAGCCAGCGGCGCCTCGCCGAGGGCCTGCAGCGCTCCCTGCTCACCGACCCCCCGGAGCCGGACCACCTGCAGGTCGTGGTCCGCTACCTGCCCGCGGCCCACGCCGCCCAGGTCGGCGGGGACTGGTACGACGCGTTCCTGCAGCCCTCAGGCGCCACCGTCCTGGTCATCGGGGACGTCGTCGGGCACGACGTGGCGGCGGCGGCCGCGATGGGGCAGCTGCGCGGCCTGCTGCGCGGCATCGCCTTCCACAGCGGCTCCGGGCCCGCCGACGTGCTCAGCGGCCTGGACGCCGCCATCCAGGGGCTGCAGGTGGGGACGACGGCCACGGCGGTCGTCGCGCGCCTGGAGCAGACCCGCGACGAGCGCGCCGGGGGCGTCACGCGGCTGCGGTGGTCCAACGCCGGGCACCCCGACCCCGTCGTGCTGCACCCTGACGGCACGGTGGGCCTGCTCGCCCGCGGCGAGGCGGACCTGCTGCTCGGGGTCGACCCGGCCACGCCGCGCACGGAGTCCCTCGTCGTCCTCGAGCGCGGCACGACGGTGCTGCTGCACACCGACGGCCTCGTGGAGCGGCGCGGCCAGTCCCTCGACGAGGGCGTGGCCCTGCTGCAGCGCACCGTCGCCGAGCTCGCGGACGCGCCGCTGGACGACCTGTGCGACGCCGTGCTGGAGCGGCTGCGGCCCTCCGCCTCCGAGGACGACGTCGCCCTGGTCGCCGTGCGCCTGCACCCGCAGGACCGCCCGCGCCCGCCCGAGGCCGGCCCGCAGGTTCTGCCCCCCGACGTCCCGCCCGAGCCCGGCTCCTGAGCCGCCCCCGGGCGGCCCCCGGGCGGCCGGGGCGGGTCGCGCCCGCGCCCGCATACCCTGGGACCACCATGAGCAGCACCACCGCGCCCTCGCCGACCTACGCCGTGCGCACCTACGGCTGCCAGATGAACGCCCACGACTCCGAGCGGCTCGCGGGCCTGCTGGAGGCCGCCGGGTACGCCCGCGCGGACGACGTCGCGGCGGCCGCGGGCGAGGCCGACGTCGTGGTCTTCAACACGTGCGCGGTGCGCGAGAACGCCGACAACCGCCTCTACGGCAACCTCGGCCACCTCGCGTCCGTCAAGGCGCGCCGGCCGGGCATGCAGATCGCGGTCGGCGGCTGCCTGGCGCAGAAGGACCGCGACACCATCGTGGCGCGCGCCCCGTGGGTGGACGTCGTCTTCGGCACGCACAACGTCGGCTCCCTGCCCGCCCTGCTCGACCGCTCGCGGCACAACGCGAGCGCGCAGGTGGAGATCCTCGAGGCCCTGGAGGTCTTCCCCTCCGCGCTGCCGACCGCGCGCGAGTCCGCGTCCTCGGGGTGGGTCTCGATCAGCGTCGGGTGCAACAACACCTGCACCTTCTGCATCGTGCCGAGCCTGCGCGGGAAGGAGCGTGACCGGCGTCCCGGCGAGGTGCTCGCGGAGGTCGAGGCCCTCGTCGCCGACGGCGCGATCGAGGTGACGCTGCTCGGGCAGAACGTCAACAGCTACGGCGTGGAGTTCGGCGACCGCGGCGCCTTCGCGAAGCTGCTGCGCGCCTGCGGGCGGGTCGAGGGGCTCGAGCGGGTGCGCTTCACCAGCCCGCACCCGGCGGCGTTCACCGACGACGTGATCGAGGCGATGGCCGAGACCCCGAACGCGATGCCGCAGCTGCACATGCCGCTGCAGTCCGGCTCGGACCGGCTGCTGCGGGCGATGCGCCGCTCGTACCGCTCCGAGCGCTTCCTCGGCATCCTCGAGCGCGTGCGCGCCGCGATCCCGGACGCGGCGATCTCCACCGACCTCATCGTCGGCTTCCCCGGGGAGGGCGAGGAGGACTTCGCGCAGACCCTGCGCGTGGTCGAGGCCTCCCGGTTCGCCTCCGCGTTCACGTTCCAGTACTCCCCGCGGCCGGGCACGCCCGCGGCGACCATGGAGCAGCAGGTGCCCAAGGCCGTCGTCCAGGAGCGCTACGAGCGCCTGGTCGCCCTGCAGGAGCGGATCTCCTCCGAGGAGGCGCAGCGGCAGGTCGGGCGCGTCGTCGAGGTCCTCGTCGCCCCGGGCGAGGGGCGCAAGGACGGCGCGACGTCCCGGGTCTCCGGACGCGCCCGCGACAACCGGCTGGTGCACGTCGCGGTCCCGGACGGCGCGCCCGCGCCGCGGCCGGGGGACGTCGTCGCGGTCGAGGTCAGCTACGCCGCGCCGCACCACCTCGTCGCCGACCCCGGGCCCGGCCGGGCGCCGTACGCACTGCGCCGCACCCGCGCCGGGGACGCCTGGGACCGCCGCCAGGCCGGATCCTGCGGCGTGCCCGCCCAGGGCGGCGCCGGCGGCCGCGCCCCGGTCGGCCTCGGGCTGCCCGCGCTGCGCCGCTGAGGGCGCCTCCCGCCCGCTCGCGCCGCGTTTGCCCGCGCCGGTCCGGGGGTAGTGCTCGCGTTCGGTGAGGGTCCAGCAGCGGCGCCCGAGCACCAGCCGCAGCCAGGAGCCCCATGTCCGCCCCCGCGCCCACCCCCACCCTCGTGCCCCTCACCAGCGCGACCCTGTCCGCGCTGCCCCCGGGCGTGTCGGTGCCCACCTACGACCGCTCCGCCCTGACCCCGTCCGTGGTCCACATCGGGGTCGGCGGCTTCCACCGCGCCCACCAGGCGGTGTACCTCGACGACCTGGCGTGCCAGGGGGTGACCGACTGGGGCCTGGTCGGCGTCGGCCTGCACCGCCCGGAGATGGGGCAGGTCCTCTCCGCGCAGGACTGCCTGTACCTGCTCGTCGAGCGCGGCGCGGACGGCGACCGGGCCCGCGTCATCGGGTCGATGGTGCGGTACCTGTTCGCCCCCGAGGACCCCGAGGCGGTCCTGGCCGCCCTCGCCGACGAGCGCACCCGCCTGGTGACCCTGACCATCACCGGCACCGGGTACCGCATCGACCCGCACACCGGGGAGTTCGACCCGGACGACGAGGAGGTCGCCGCCGACCTGGAGGACCCCGCCCGCCCGCGGACCGTCTTCGGCTACCTCGTCGAGGCGCTGGACCGGCGCCGCCGGGCGGGGCTGGCGGGCTTCACCGTGCTCTCCTGCGACAACATGCAGGACAACGGCTCCGCGGCCCGCACCGCCGTGCTGTCCTTCGCGGCCCTGCGCGACCGCGAGCTCGCCGCCTGGATCGCCGACCACGTCGCCTTCCCCAGCAGCATGGTCGACCGCATCACGCCCAACACCTCCCCGCAGGAGCGGGACGCGATCGCCGCGGCCACCGGGGTCGACGCCCGGTGGCCGGTGGTCACGGAGCCGTTCTCCCACTGGGTCGTCGAGGACTCCTTCGTCGACGGCCGCCCGCCCCTGGAGCGCGTCGGGGTCCAGCTCACGCCGGACGTCCACCCCTACGAGGTGGTCAAGACGCGGCTGCTCAACGCCAGCCACAGCGCCCTCGCCTACCTCGGCCACCTCGCCGGGCACCGGTCCACCGACCAGGTGATGGCCGACCCGCTCTTCCGCGCCTACCTCACCCGCATGATGGCCGAGGAGATCGCGCCGTCGCTGCCGCAGGTGCCCGGCATCGACCTCGCCGAGTACCAGCGCACGGTGCTGGAGCGGCTGGCCAACCCGCGCATGGGCGACCAGCTGGGCCGCCTGTGCCGCCGGGGCTCGACGAAGATCCCGAACTACGTCCTCCCGTCGGTGCGGGCCGCGCTGGAGCAGGACCGCCCGCACCAGCTGCTGGGCCTGGCCGTGGCCGGGTGGCTGCGCTTCCTGCGCGGCTACGACTACGCCGGGCGGGAGATCCTCGTCGAGGGACCGATGCGCGACCGGCTGGTGCCGCTGGCGCAGCAGGGCCGCGAGGACCCAGAGCTGCTGCTGCGCGAGCGGAAGGTCTTCGGGGACCTCGCGCAGGACACCCGCTTCGCCGCGGCGGTGGAGGTGGCGCTGAGGGCGCTGGAGGAGCAGGGCCCGCGGGAGGTCATCGCGTTCTACCTGGGCGAGGGCGCGGAGGCGGCCGCGTGAGCGCCGGGCCCCTGGACCTCGCCCGCACCACCGTCCTGCTCTGCGACGCCGACGGCACGCTGTTCCCCTCCGAGGAGCCGGCGTACGCGGCGTCGGCGGACGTGATGAACCGCTTCCTCGCCCAGCTGGGCGCGGAGCGGTCCTTCAGCCCCGCCGAGCAGCAGGCGATGACCAACGGCAAGAACTTCCGCGCCGCCTCCCAGCAGCTGGCCGCCTCCTACGGGGCCGAGCTGGCCGCCGCCGACCTGGAGCGGTGGGTGGCCGAGGAGAAGGACGTCGTCACCACGCACCTGCGCACGGTGCTGCGGCCGGACCCGCAGGTGCTGGAGCCGGTGCAGCGCCTCGCCGAGCGGTTCGTCCTCGCCGCGGTGACCTCCAGCGCCCGCTCGCGGCTGGACGCCTGCCTCGCGGTGACGGGGCTGGACCCGCTGTTCGACCCGCAGCGCCGGTTCAGCGCGGAGGACTCCCTGCCCGTGCCGACGAGCAAGCCGGACCCGGCGGTGTACGTCGTCGCCGGCCAGCAGCTCGGCATCACCCCGGACGACGGCCTCGCGGTCGAGGACTCGATCAACGGGGCGCTGTCCGCGGTCGCCGCCGGCTACCGCACGGTCGGGACCGTGCAGTTCGTGCCGCCGCCGGAGCGCGAGGCCCGGTCCTCGGCCCTGCGCGAGGCCGGCGCGGTGGCCGTCGTCGCCTCCTGGGCGGAGCTGGTCGACCTGCTCGCCGGCGGTCCTCGGCCCGTGGCTAGACCGTCGGGGGCAGCAGCGTCCGCTCGGCGCGGCGGTCAGCGCGGGCCAGCTCCCGGCCGGTGCGCGCGTACCAGCCGGCCATGACGGCGCACGCGAGCAGCACGTGCACGAGCGCGCCGCCGGAGCGCATCAGCTCCGCGCCCGCCCGCACGTCGGCGGCGGCCGCGCCCGCGACGCCGTGCGCGGAGGCGTAGAGCAGGGTCGCCAGGACGTCGTGGGCGGCGGCTGCGGTCACGAGCAGCGCCAGCCGCGCCGGCGTGGACAGCCGGCGGCGCACGGGATCGGCCTGGACCACCACCGCGGCGAAGAGGGTCCCCGCCGCGAGCATGTGCCCGAGGACCAGGGCGCGGAGCACGGGGGAGTGGTGCAGGTGAGCGCCGAGCCCGCTCAGGTGCAGCGCGTACAGCGCGCCGGTGTCCAGGACCAGGACGACGCCGGGCCAGGTCAGCGCCCCGATGACCCGCGAGCGCAGCAGGGCGAGCAGCGCGCGGCGCGCTGTGCCCGGCAGGGTGCGCAGGGCCAGGGCGACCGGGGCGGAGACCGCCAGCAGCACCGGGGCGAGCATGCCGACCAGCAGGTGCTGGACGACGTGGCCCCGCGAGCCGCCGGCGCTCGCGACCGGCGGCACCAGCGCGACGGCCACGGCCACCAGCCCGCCCGCGGCGGCGGCCGAGCGGCCCAGCGGCACCGCGTCCCCGCGCCGGACCAGCACGGCCAGCGCCGCCGCCCACGCGGCGCCGGCTGCCAGGACGGCGCCGAGCAGCACCAGCTGCGGCACGGGCTGCGACACCGGCTGCGGCACCAGGTGCGACACCAGGTGCAGCGGCGCCAGGTCCAGCACCGCCCCGCCGGTCGGTGCGCTCACCGGGTGCGGCCCGCCGTCCCGCCGCGCCGGCCGGCGCCGCCCTCGCGCGCGCGTGCCGGGGCGGGGGAGCGGCGCAGCAGGAGGACGCCGGCGAGCAGGGCGAGCAGCGCGGGCGCGTTCCACGCCAGGTCGTAGGGCAGCAGCTCCACGTCGTAGCGCACCTGGTGCAGCCGCATCAGCTTGTGCTGCACGAGCCCGTCGTAGAGCTGGAAGCCGCCGAGGCCGACCAGCAGGCCGGCGCCCCAGCGGCGGCGCACCAGCGCGGCCCGGCGCTGGCAGTCCGCGAACAGGAACATGCCCACCACCAGGGCGGTGAAGCCGAAGGCGTGGAACCAGCCGTCGGAGACGATGCCGACCGCCGTCGTCGACCCGTCGTAGAAGTGGTGCCACTGCAGCAGCTGGTGGAAGACGGTCTCGTCGAGGAACGCCGCGACGCCGACGCCGACGAGGGCGCCGGCCAGCAGCGAGCGGCGGGGGTCCGCAGCGGCCTTCATGCCCCCGACCTACCCCGCCCGCGGCGGAGGACGCGTGCCCTCCGCGGAGGGGCCGGAGGCCTCGGAGGGGGCCGGGAGGCGGACCGGTGCGGCGGTGGGTGAAGATTCCACCGTGAGACTGCTGCGCCTGCCCGGGACCTACCGCGCCCAGGAGGACACCTGGTTCCTGGCGGACGTGCTGCGGCGCAGCGGCCTGGCGCAGGGCCGCCGCGTGCTCGACGTGTGCACGGGCAGCGGCGCGCTGGCCGTGGCCGCCGCGCACGCCGGGGCGCGGCGGGTGACCGCCGTCGACCTCTCCCGGCGCGCGACGGCGACCGCGCGCCTGAACAGCCTCGTGCACGGCGCCGGCGTGCGGGTGCTGCGCGGCGACCTGTTCGAGCCCGTGGCGGGGGAGTGCTTCGACCTCGTGCTCGCCAACCCCCCGTACGTCGTCGCGGCCGGAGACGTGCTGCCCCGCTACCGCAGCGCCCGCTCGTGGGACGCCGGCACGGACGGGCGGGCCCTGCTGGACCGGATCTGCGCGGGCGTGCCCGGCGTGCTCGCCGAGGGGGGCGACGTGCTCATCACGCAGTCGGCGCTCTCGGACGACACCCGCACGGTCGAGCAGCTGAGCGCCGCCGGCCTGGACACCGAGGTCGTAGCCCGCGCCACCATCCCCTTCGGGCCCGTGATGCGCTCGCGCGCCGCCCTGCTCGAGCAGCGCGGGCTCATCGCGCCCGGTCAGCGCACCGAGGAGCTCGTCGTGGTGCGCGCGCGCGTGCCGGAGGCCTCCACCCTGCGCTGGGCCTGCTGACCGGCCCGATGACCGGCCCGATGGCCGGCCTGCTGACCAGCCCGCTGGGCCGCGCGGGCCTCAGGCGACGGCCGCGGAGAGGGCCTCGACGTAGCCCTGCAGGCCCCACGGCAGCGAGAGCACGGTGGGCGGGGAGACGGCGGCGATGAACTCCTCGCCGACCACGGGCGCGACGGCGCCGGACCGCACCTGCGGCATCGCCTGCGCGTGGGGCGCCGTGCGGAAGGCGTCGAACTCCTCCTGCGTGGTGGCGTACACGAGCAGCACGTCGCTGGTCAGCTGGTCGAGCACCTCGTAGCTGACCGTGGAGTAGAAGGTCGACTCGTCCGTCGACAGCTGCTCCACGCTCGGCGCGACCTCCAGCCCGAGGTCGGTGAGGAACTCCACGCGCGGGTCCGCGGCCTCGTAGACGTAGAAGGTGCCGGCGGTGTCCCACACCGCGGCGACCGTCCTGCCCGCCAGCTCCGGGTGCTCGGCGGCCGCCGCGGCGACCTGCGCGTCGGTGTCGGCCACGAGCTGCTCGGCCTCCTCCGCGCGCCCCAGCGCCTGCCCGACCGTGGTCACGACCTCCCGCCACGGCGTCGACCACGCCTGCTCCGGGTAGGCGACCGTGGGGGCGATCTGGCTGAGCAGGTCGTAGTCCTGCTGCGTGAGGCCGGAGTAGGGCGCGAGGATGACGTCCGGCTGCTCCGCGGCGATCGCCTCGAAGGGCACCTCGGCGGCGTTGGGCAGCACCGTCGGGGTCTGCGCCCCCAGCTCCTGCAGCTCCTCCTCGATCCAGGGCAGCACGCCCTGCTCGTTCCCGCCGTACTCCTGGAACGGGATCGCGACGGGCACGACGCCGAGCGCCAGCGCGGCGTCCGTGCTGCCGAAGCCCCACGTGACGACGTCGACGGGCTCGGACTCGACCACCGTCTCGCCGAAGGCGTGCTCGAGGGTGACGGGGAAGGCCCCGGCCGCGGAGGAGGCGCTGGGCGCCGCGGACCCGGACCCGGACCCCGACCCCGAGCCGGACCCGGACTCCGACCCCGAGCCGGACCCGGACTCCGACCCGGTCGCCGTGCCGCCGCCGGAGCCGCAGCCGGTGAGCGCGAGCGAGGCGGCCAGGGCGGTGGCCCCGAGCAGCAGGGACGTCGGGCGAGCGGGCACGGGGCCTCCAGGGTCGGTCCGGGCGAGGCGCCCGACGGGTGCGCTCGCTGTTAGGAAAGCCTCACCATACAGACGCGAGCGCGACCGGTGTCACCGCGCGCGCGGCCCCGGGCCGTAGGGTCCTCGCCGTGGTCGAGCCGGACGCCCGGGTGGTGGCCGTCGTCGGACCCACGGCCACCGGCAAGTCCGACCTCGCGGTGGCGCTGGCGCGAGCGCTGGACGGCGAGGTCGTCAACGCCGACGCCTCCCAGCTGTACCGCGGCATGGACGTCGGCACCGCCAAGCTGCCCGTGCCCGCCCGCCGCGGCGTGCCGCACCACCTGCTCGACGTCCTCGACGTCACGCAGGAGGCCCGCGTGGCGGCCTACCAGCGCGCCGCCCGCGCCGCCTTCGACGAGGTCGCCGCGCGCGGGCGCGTCCCCGTGCTCGTCGGCGGCTCCGGCCTGTACGTGCGGGCGGCCCTGGACGCCCTCGAGTTCCCCGCCACCGACCCGGCCGTGCGGGCCCGCCTGGAGGCCGAGGCCGCCGCGCTCGGCCCCGCGGCGCTGCACGCGCGCCTGGCGGCGCTGGACCCGGCGGCGGCCGCGGCGATCCAGCCCGGCAACGTCCGGCGCGTCGTGCGCGCCCTGGAGGTCGGGGAGGTCACCGGGCGCCCCTTCAGCGCCACGATGCCCGTGGCGGGCCGCTACGCCGTCCCGGCGGTGCAGGTGGGCCTGAGCGCGGAGCGGGAGGTGCTGCGCGCGCGCATCGGCGACCGCGTGCACCGCATGGTCGAGCAGGGGCTGGTCGCCGAGGTCGAGGCGCTCCTCGCGCGCGGCCTGCGCGAGGGCAGCACCGCCCGGCGGGCGCTGGGCTACGCGCAGGTGCTCGACGCCCTCGACGGCGCCTGCACCCTCGAGGAGGCCGTGGCGGCCACCGTGCACGCCACCCGCCGCTACGCGCGCCGGCAGCTGTCGTGGTTCGGGCGCGACCCGCGCGTGCACTGGCTGCGCGCGGACCGCAGCGGGCCGGGGGAGCTGCTCGCCGCGGCCCTCGCGATCGCCCGCCCCGCGCTGGGCCGGTCCTAGGCTGGCCCGGTGAACGACGCGGCCGGTCTGCCCTCCACCACCGGCCTGCCCTCCACCGGCCTGCCCTCCGGCACCGGGCTGCCCTTCGCCAAGGGCCACGGCACCGAGAACGACTTCGTCCTCGTCCCCGACCACGACGGCGCCCTCGCGCTCGGGCCGGCAGCGGTCCAGCGCATCTGCTCCCGCCGCTCCGGCCTCGGCGCCGACGGCGTGATCCGCGTCGTGCGCTCGCGCGCGCTGCCCGACGGCGCCGCGGCCCTGGTGGAGGACCCGGCGGCCGAGTGGTTCATGGACTACCGCAACGCCGACGGGTCGACCTCCCAGATGTGCGGCAACGGCGTGCGCGTCCTCGTCGCCTCCCTGCTGCACGAGGGGCTCGTCGACCCGGCCGCGCTCGACGCGCCGCCCGGCCTGGCGGTCGGCACCCGCGCCGGGGTCAAGCGGGTGCGCCGCGCCGTCGGCCCGGACGGGCAGCCGTGGCTGGCCACCGACATGGGCCCCTGGCGCCTGCTCGCCCCCGGCGCGGCCGCGGCCCGCGGCGCCGACGCCGCCGTCGCCGTTCCCGGCCTGGACGGCGTCCCGCGCCCCGGCCTGTCCCTCGACCTCGGCAACCCGCACACCGTCGTCGCGCTCGCCGGCCTCGACGAGCTCGCCGCCGCCGACCTGGCCGCGCCCCCGGCCGTGGACCCGCTGCCCCCGCACGGCAGCAACGTCGAGCTCGTGGTGCCCCTGGACGCCGACGAGGGCCCGCACGGGGAGCCCACCGGGCGCCTGGCCATGCGCGTGCACGAGCGCGGCGTGGGGGAGACGCGCTCCTGCGGCACCGGGGCGTGCGCCGCCGCGCTCGCCGCGCGCGCCTGGGGCGGGCCCGGCGCGCCCGACCGCTGGCTCGTGCAGGTGCCCGGCGGCCTGCTGGCCGTGCGGGCCCTGCCGCACGGCCGGGTCGAGCTCGCCGGACCCGCCGTGCTCGTCGCCGCGGGCACGATCGACCCCGGCTGGCTGGGCGGCGACACGCCGCAGCCGGCGCGACACGCCGGCGCGTGACCGGATCGTGATCCGGGCCGCCGCGACGTCGGAGGCGAGATGTCCGGTGCGTCCGGGTCGAGTTGGTCCAAAGCGCTTGCTGAGCGGATCGCGGAGCTCCACAGTGGGGGCCGTCTGAGGAGGCGGTCATGGCAGAGGCACTGGTGGTGGGCACCAGCACGGGCACCGGCACGGGGAGCGCCACCGGCGCACCGGTGCCGGCGGGCAAGCGCGTGCAGGGGTCCATCGTGCACCTGCCGGCCCGCGCCGGCGCGGACGACGCGCCGTGGCCGGTTGACCTCAGCGAGCGGGACGAGCGGCTGCGCCGCCGCGAGCGCCTCCTGCACCACCTGGAGATGGAGCGCCAGCGCCGCCGGCGCCGCCCGGCGTGAGCGCCGGCGCGACCTCCAGCACCCGGTAGCCGCGGGAGCTGCCCGCGCGCGCCACCGCGCGCGGCGGGGCGGCCTGCGCCAGCTGCTCGGCGAGCCACCGCTGCAGCGAGTCGGCGCCGAGGTTCTTCTGCACCACGAGCAGCGCCGTCCCGTCGTCCTGCAGGCGCGGCAGCCAGCGCAGCAGCAGGGCGTGCAGCGCGTCCTTGCCGATCCGGATCGGCGGGTTGGACCAGATCGCGGCGAAGCGGACGTCGTCCGGCACCTGCTCGGGCGCCACCGCGCGCACGCCGCGCAGGCCCAGCCGCGCGGCGTTCTCGGCCACCAGCTCCAGGGCCCGCTCGTTGACGTCGACGGCCCACACCACCGCCTCCGGCGCGCGCAGCGCGAGCGCCAGCGCGATCGGCCCCCAGCCGCAGCCGAGGTCCAGCAGGTGCCCGCGCGGCGGCGGGTCGCCGGCGCGGTCGAGCAGCACCCGCGTGCCGGGGTCGAGGCGGTCCCCGCTGAAGACGCCCGCCGCGGTCAGCAGGTCGCGCGGCGCGCCGTCCAGGACCACCCGCAGCTCGCGGCGCTGCCCCTCGCCCGCCGGCACCGCGGTGAAGTAGTGCTCGTGCGACACCCCCCGGACGCTACCGGCGGCCGGCCCGGGCGATGCCCCGGGCGATGCGCCGGGCGATGCTCCGAGCGCTGCTCCGGGCGGCGGAAACAGGCTCGCGCGCCGCGGCGTTGCACTGGGAGAGTGGGGAGGCCCCACCGCACGCACCAGGAGGCTCATGACCACCACCCCGTCCCAGGACGCCGCGCTGCAGCGCATCCTCTCCCGCTCCGCGACCGCGCTCGCGGACGGCGCGGGGCACGAGGACCCCGCGGACGGCGCGCCCGGGGTGGACGGAGCCGGCTACGACGGGGACCAGCTGGACCTGGCGGACCGCCAGGCCCTGCGCCGCGTCACCGGCCTGTCCACCGAGCTCGCCGACGTCACCGAGGTCGAGTACCGCCGGCTGCGCCTGGAGCGCGTCGTCCTCGCCGGCCTGTGGTCCTCGGAGTCCGGCAGCGCCGAGGACGCCGAGAACTCTCTGCGCGAGCTCGCCGCCCTCGCCGAGACCGCGGGCTCGACCGTCCTCGACGGCGTCCTGCAGCGCCGCGCCACGCCCGACCCGGCCACCTGGCTGGGCAGCGGCAAGGCCGCCGAGCTGCGCGGTGTCGTCGCCGCCACCGGCGCCGACACCGTGATCGCGGACGGCGAGCTGTCGCCGTCCCAGCGGCGCGGCCTGGAGGACATCGTCAAGGTCAAGGTCATCGACCGGACCGCGCTGATCCTCGACATCTTCGCGCAGCACGCGAAGTCCAAGGAGGGCAAGGCCCAGGTCGAGCTGGCGCAGCTGGAGTACCTGCTGCCGCGCCTGCGCGGGTGGGGCGAGTCGATGTCCCGCCAGGCCGGCGGCCGCGTCGCCGGCGGCGAGGGCATCGGCTCGCGCGGTCCCGGCGAGACGAAGATCGAGCTGGACCGCCGCCGGATCCGCACCCGCATGGCCCGCCTGCGCCGCGAGATCAGGGGCATGGCGCCCGCGCGCGCGACCAAGCGCTCCGGCCGCCGCCGCGGCGCGGTGCCCGCCGTCGCGATCGCCGGGTACACCAACGCCGGCAAGTCCAGCCTGCTCAACCGGCTCACCGGCGCGGGCGTGCTCGTCGAGGACGCGCTGTTCGCGACGCTGGACCCGACCGTGCGCCGGGCGCAGACGCCGGACGGGCGCCAGTACGTGCTCGCCGACACCGTCGGGTTCGTGCGCAGCCTGCCCACCCAGCTCGTCGAGGCCTTCCGCTCGACGCTGGAGGAGGTCGCGGAGGCCGACGTGCTGCTGCACGTCGTCGACGCCTCGCACCCGGACCCGGAGGGCCAGATCACCGCGGTGCGCGAGGTCCTCGCGGACGTCGGCGTGCAGGGGCGCTCCCACGACGTCGTCGAGCTCGTCGTCCTCAACAAGTGCGACGCCGCCGACCCGGAGGTGCTGGCCCGCCTGCGGCGGCGGGAGCCGTCCAGCGTCGTGGTCTCCGCGCGCACCGGGGCCGGCGTCGAGGAGCTGCGCGAGCGCATCGGCGAGCTGCTGCCGCGCCCGCGGGTCCTCGTCGACGTCGTCGTCCCCTACGCGCGGGGCGCGCTGGTGGACCGCGTGCACCGCACGGGGGAGCTGCTCGAGGAGCAGCACACCCCCGAGGGCACCCGCCTGGTCGCGCGCGTGGACGCCGACCTCGCGGCGGACCTGCGCGCGACCCAGGTCGTCGCGGCGCGCGAGGCCTGAGCCGCGGGCGCCGGCGCGGGGCACCCGCCCCGCGCCGGCGCCCGCGCGTCCGGACCGCCACGCCCGTCACCGCGCATGACCGCGCACCACCGCGCACCACCGCCCGGCACTGGCCGTCGGCGACCGCGCGCCACTCGCCGCGCAGGGTCCTGCCTTGACGCGACCGGGTGCTGCCGCGTGCTGGCGCGGGGCTGCCCGCGTCCGCGCCGCCGCGGCCGTCCTGCCGCTACGGTCGCGCCACGCTCGAACGAGGGGGTGGCCGGTGGGGCGCGCGCACGTGGTCGTGCTGAGCAAGCAGGGCAGCGCCAGCCTGGACGCGGCGCAGCGCCGCGACCTCGCCGAGGCCGCCGACGTCGACTACCACCGGCTGCAGGCGGCCCCGGACCGGGCGGCGGCGGTGCGGCTGCTGCAGGGCGCGGACGTCCTCGCCGCGACCAACGCCTGCCTGCCCGTCCTCGACGCCGCCCTGCTCGACGCGCTGCCGCGGCTGCGCGGGGTCGTCCTGTACGCCACCGGCTACGACCACATCGACACCGCGCTGCTGCGCGCGCGCGGCGTCGCCCTCAGCGTGCTGCCCGACTACGCCACCCAGGCGGTCGCCGAGCACGGCGTCGCGATGCTCCTGGGCCTGGCCACCCGCCTGCACCTGGCGCACGACCGCAGCCGCGGGCTCGTGCCCCCGCAGACGTCGCTGCGCGGGGTGCAGCTGTGCGGGCGCCGCCTCGGCGTCGTGGGGCTGGGCCGCATCGGCTCCGCCGTCGCGGCGATGGGCGCGGGGCTGGGCATGCGGGTCAGCGGCGTCGACCCCGCCCCGGCCGCCGCGGCCGCCGCGCGGGCCGCCGGGGCCCGCGTGCTCGACCTGCCGCACCTGCTCGCCGCCAGCGACGCCGTCGTCGTGTGCGCCAACCACGTCCACGGCGCCCCGCCGGTGCTGGGAGCGGCCGAGCTGGCCCTGCTGCCGGACGGCGCGCTGCTCGCCAACGTCTCGCGCGCGTCCCTGGTGGACACCGCCGCAGCGGTCGACGCCGTCCGCTCCGGGCGGCTGCGCGGCTACGCCGTCGACGACACCGTCCTCGACCCGGTCGAGCACGCGGACCTGCTGCGCGAGGGCCGCGTGCTGCAGACGGGCCACAGCGCCTGGTGGCGCGACGAGGTGCTCGTCCGCGGCCGGCGCCTGTGGGGCGCCGCCGTCCTCGCGGCCGTCACCGGCCGGCCCACCGACGCGGTCGTGCCCTGGCGGGGCGACCTGCACGGCGACCTGCACGGCGACCTGGTGGACTCCTCCCCGTGAGCGGTGCCCGCGGCCGGCTGGTCGCCGCGCTGGTCGCCCTCTGGGTGGTGGTGCCGCTGGGGCTCGCCCTGGCGCGCCACCCCTCCTGGTGGGCGTGGATCGCTCCCGAGATGACCCCGATGACGTGGTTCCAGTCCGTGGTCCTCGTCGTGTGCGCGGTCGGCTCCCTGCTGGTGGCCCACGTGCTGCGCCTGCAGCGCACCGCGGCCCACGGCCCGGCGCACGGCCCGGCCCACGGCCCGGCGCACGAGTCCGGGCACGCGTGGACCCTGCTCGCCGCCGGGTTCGCCGTCCTCGCGCTGGACGAGCGCTTCGCCCTGCACGAGCGGCTGCGCGACGCGGTGCTGGCCCCGCGCCGCGTCACCGTGCCCTTCCTGCCGTGGGTGGCGCCGGGCGACTTCCTCATCATGGCCTTCGCGGTCGTCGGGCTGGCGCTGCTGCCCTACGTCTGGCAGGCGGTGCGCCCCGACCGCGCGGCCGGGCGCGCCCTGCTGCTCGGCGTCACGCTCGCCGTCCTCGCCGTCGCCTCGGACTCGGTGGACCCCTCCTCCTGGACCGAGCCCGTCGAGCGCGTCCAGCAGACCCTCGAGGAGGTCGTCGAGCTCGGCAGCGGGCTGTCCTTCCTCGCGGCCGTGTGGCTGCGCCTGCTCGGCCTCCTCGACCCCGTCATCGGCGCCCCACCGCCGCCGTCCGCCCGCGTCGGTGATCAGGCGGGGCGCACGGAGGCCAGCTCGGCGTAGACGACGACGTTGTCGCGGTGGTGGCCGGCCGAGGCGTCGAACGCGCCGCCGCAGGTGATCAGCCGCAGCTGCGGCCCGCCGGTGTTGCCGTACACGCGCAGGGTCGGGAACGCGTCCTTGGGGTGCTGCTCGACGCCGGTGACCCGGTAGGTCGCGGTGGCGCCGTCCTCGCGGTCGACCTCGACGAGCTGGCCCGCCACGAGCGCGCCGAGCTCGAAGAAGACCGCCGGCTCGCCGTTCCAGGAGACGTGGCCCGCCAGCACCGTCGGACCGACCTGGCCCGGCGTCGGGCTGTGCTCGTACCAGCCCACGAGCTCCCCGCCGTCGGGCACCTCCATCTCGCCCGAGGGCTGCAGGCCCAGGGTCACCAGGGCGGTGTCGACGCCGAGGTCCGGCACGCGCACCCGCGTGGGCGTCGACGCGGGCAGCGCGTCCCGCGGCACCTCCTCGCGCGCGGGGTCGCTGCCGGGAGCCGCGGTCGCCGGGAGCGTCGGGGGCGCCGCCGGAGGCGCTGCTGGCGAGGAGGGCGCCGTCGACCCCGCGGGTGCGGGCAGCGCGGCAGCCGCCGGCGGAGCGGGGGGCGCCGTCCCGTCCAGCGCCGTGGTGAGCAGCACCACCCCGGTCACGCCCGCCGCCGCCGAGGCGGCCGCCAGTCGGCGACCGCCCCGGCGGCCGAGGACGGAGGGCATCAGCCCTCGGCGCCCGTGCGGCGCCGGGCGAGCACGAGCGCGCCCGCGGCGGCGGCGGCCAGCGCACCGGCCCCGCCGAGCAGGGCGCCGGTGTCGACCGCGCCGGTGTCCCCGCCGCCGGTCTGGACGCCGCCGGCCGGCATGGCCGTCACGTGCGAGCCCGTGACCATGCCGCAGCTCGCCGGCGCGGTGGCCTCCTGCGGCAGCGCCGGGTCGAGCTCGCTGGCGCCCGCGGCCTCCACGTCGTAGGTGCCGTTGCCGTTGACGTCGATGCCGTGCTGGACGACGTGCAGGTTCGTGATCGCCTTCGCCGTGGCGTCGTCGACCTCGATGGTGCGCTCGTAGGCCAGGTTCCCCTGCGCGTCGGCGGTCGGGAACCGGTCGACGGCCAGGCCGCTGCTCTTGGAGGTGTCCCCGGAGGTGGTGAGCGAGATGTGGATGTCGCCGTAGTCCTTCAGGCCCTCGGCCGTGGTCAGCACCCCGTCCTGGTTCGCGTCAGCGGCCATCGTCGGGCAGGAGAAGTCCGTGGACAGGTCCGTGGAGCCGTGGATGTGCTGGGCGTGCGGCGCGCCCGGGACCAGGCCCTTCGCGTCGATCGTCACGGTGAGCCGGTCGCCGTCCAGCGTCAGCACGGCGGTGCCGGAGGACCCGGTGCCGTTGAGCTCCTGCAGCTGGACCTGGTACGTCTCGGCGGCGAACGCGCTGGAGGACCCGAGGACGGTCAGGGCCAGGGCGCCGGTGCCGGCGAGCGCTGTGCGGAGGACCTTCATGGGGGTGCCTTCTCTCTGTCGGGGCTGCTGCTGCGCCGCCTCGTCGGTGGACGGACGCCTGGTGTTCGGTGCCGGGCCCGGGAGGGATTGCTGCCGGATCGCCCCGGTTCCGTCGCCCCCGCGCCGTAACCTCCTCCCGTGCCGCCCGCTCCCGCCCTCGACCGCCGCTCCGGCGTCGTCGGGCTGCTCGCGGCCGCCGTCGAGGGCTTCGGCGGGGCGCCGCGCGCGGGGCAGCGGACGATGGCCGCGGCGGTGGAGGAGGCGATCGAGACCGGCGAGCACCTGCTGGTGCAGGCCGGCACGGGCACGGGCAAGTCCCTCGGCTACCTCGTGCCCCTCGTCGCGCACGCGGTCACCACCGGCACGACGGTGGTGGTCTCCACCGCCACGCTGGCGCTGCAGGCGCAGATCGCCCAGCGCGACCTGCCGCGCCTGGCCGACGCGCTCGCGCCGCACCTGGGGCGCCGTCCCACCGTCGAGGTCGTCAAGGGCCGCGCGAACTACGTGTGCCGCCACAAGCTCGTCGGCGGGTTCCCCGCGGACGACGAGGGCTCGCTGTTCGAGGCCGTCCCCGCCGCCGCGAGCCCGACGAGCCGGCTCGGCCGCGAGGTCGCGCGCCTGCGCGCGTGGGCGGAGGAGACGACCACGGGCGAGCGCGAGGAGCTCAGCCCCGGCGTCTCGGACCGCGCGTGGCGCCAGGTGTCGGTCAGCGCCCGCGAGTGCCTCGGCGCCCAGCGCTGCCCCGTGGCCGCCGACTGCCACGTCGAGGCCTCGCGGGCCCGGGCGCGCGAGGCGGACGTCGTGGTGACCAACCACGCGCTGCTGGCCATCGACGCCTTCGAGGACCGCCCGCTGCTGCCCGAGCACGACGTCGTCGTCGTCGACGAGGCGCACGAGCTCGCCGACCGGGTCACCTCGGCCGTCTCCGGCGCCCTCAGCGGCACGTCCGCGGCCGCGGCCGCCACCGCGGCCCGCCGCCGGGCGCGCGCCGACACCGCGCGCCTGGAGACGGCGGCGGAGGACCTGTCCGCGGTCCTCGAGGGCCTGCCCGCCGGCCGGTTCGCCACGGGCCTGCCGGAGGGGCTGCTCGCCGCGGTCGCCGCCGTCCGCGACGCCGCCCGCGAGGCGCTGTCGTCGCTGCGCCCGGAGCCCGGCTCCGCCGCGGAGGCGGACGCCGCGGCGAGGCAGGTCGCCCGGGCCGCGCTGAGCGAGGTCTTCGACGTCGCCGAGCGACTGGCCGAGGTCGAGGCCGGCGGCCCGGACGTCGCGTGGCTGGCCGTGACCGAGGGCGGCTCGGCCTCCGCCCGGCGCACCAGCCGGGCGCTGCACGTCGCGCCGCTGTCGGTGGCGGGCATGCTGCGCGAGAAGCTCTTCGCGACCCGCACGGTGGTGATGACGTCGGCCACCCTCGCGCTCGGCGGGGCCTTCGACACCGCCGCCGGGGCCGTGGGCCTGCGCGGCACCGGAGCGCCGAGCTGGACGGGCATGGACGTCGGCAGCCCCTTCGACTACCCGCGCCAGGCGATCCTCTACACCGCCGCCCACCTGCCGCCGCCCGGCCGCGACGGCGCCCCGCCCGCGGTGCTCGACGAGCTGGCGGCGCTCGTCGAGGCGGCCGGGGGGCGCACGCTGGGCCTGTTCTCCTCCCGGCGCGCCGCGGAGGCCGCCGCGGCGGCGATGCGCGAGCGGCTCGACGTGCCAGTGCTGTGCCAGGGCGAGGACAGCACCGCCTCGCTCGTGCGCCGCTTCGCCGAGGACGAGGCGACCTGCCTGTTCGGCACCCTGGGCCTGTGGCAGGGCGTCGATGTGCCCGGCCCCTCCTGCCAGCTCGTGGTGCTCGACCGGATCCCGTTCCCGCGCCCGGACGACCCGCTGGCGTCCGCGCGCGCGGAGGCGGCGGCGCGCGCGGGGGCCAACGGCTTCCTGTCCGTCTCGGCCACCCACGCGGCGCTGCTGATGGCGCAGGGCGCCGGCCGGCTCGTGCGCTCGACCACCGACCGCGGCGTGGTCGCCGTGCTCGACTCCCGACTCGCGACCGCGCGCTACGCGGGCTTCCTGCGCGCGAGCCTGCCGCCGCTGTGGCCCACCACCGATCGCGAGGTCGTGCTCGGCGCCCTGCGGCGCCTGTCCGCCGCGGGGTCGCGCGCGCCCGCGGCGTCGCCGACGCCCCGGTGAGACCCCTGCCGCGCCGCTGGGGTGCGGGCCGGGGCCTTTGCCGGTAAGACTCCTACCATGGCGAACCCCCAGATCGACGAGGCCCTGGCGACCGCCGACCGGGACTCGGTGAAGACCGACGACGGCGTTCTCGACACCGGCGTGCGCGTGGCCGGCGAGGACGGCGCCGGGCGCACCACCCCCGAGCACCTCATGGCCGCCGCCATCGCCGCGTGCTTCCAGCAGGCCGTCGGCATCGCGGCCAGCAGCCAGAGCGTGGACGCCTCCGGCGCCACCGTGCAGGGGCGCGTGACGCTGCAGGCGGACGAGGGCGGCGGCTACAGCTCCGACTTCGAGCTCGTGCTCTCGGGGCTGTCGGGGGACGACGCCGAGCGCGTGCTGACGCAGGCCAAGCAGTTCTGCCCGTTCACCAAGGCGCTCGCGGGCGCGGGCATCCAGGTCCGCCTCGGCTGAGCCGGGGCCGACCACCGATCCCCGCTCCGTGGAGAGCTCGCCGGAGCAGCCGGAGCCGACCCGGGACGAGCCGGCCTGGGACGTCGTGGTGGTCGGCGCCGGCCCGGCGGGCGCCGCGACGGCGCTCGGGGCGCTCACCGAGCGCCCCGGCGCCCGCGTCCTCCTGCTGGACCGGGCCGACTTCCCCCGCGACAAGGTCTGCGGCGACGGCGTCGCCCCGCACGCGCTCGACGTGCTGGCCGAGGTCGGCGTGCACGGGCTGCTCGACGACTGGCCGGTCGCACCCCGCCTGCGGATCGGCCTCGACGGCGGCCCCGTCGTCGAGCAGGTGATGCAGCGCCCCTCCTACGTCGTGCCGCGCGAGGTCTTCGACGCGCGCCTGGTCGCCGCCGCCGTCGAGCGCGGAGCGGTGCTGCGCCGGCAGCGGGTGCGCTCGTCCACCGAGGACGCCGCCGGCGTCGTCCTCGACGACGGCACGCGCGGGCGCGTGCTCGTCGGCGCCGACGGCGCCCACTCGGTGGTGCGCCGGGCGCTGCACCCCGGGCAGCGGCCCGGGACCACCGCGATCGCGCTGCGCGGGTACGGGCGCGTGCGGCCCGAGCACGACGGCGTGCAGGTGCTCGCCTTCGCCGCGCGCGGGCGCCGGCCCTGCTACGCGTGGTCGTTCCCGATCGGCGACGGCCGGGCCAACGTCGGCTACGGCGAGCTGGTGCCCCCCGGCCCGGAGCACCCGACCCGGGCGCACCTGCTGGCGCGCCTGGAGGAGCTCCTGCCGGGCACGACCGCGGACGCGGAGGCGCTCGGCGGCCACCCCCTGCCGCTGTCCACGGGCCGGCCGCCGAGCGCGGGCCGCGGCCGGGTGCTGCTGGTCGGGGACGCCGCGTCGCTGGTCAACCCCGTCACCGGCGAGGGGATCTACTACGCGGTGCTCTCCGGCGTCCTGGCCGGCCGGGCGGCCGCGGCGTCCCTGCAGGGCTCAGCTCACGGCGCCGACGGCGGCGCTGCTGGTGCCGGCGCGGGGGAGCGGTACGCGGCCGCCCTGCGCGCCGCGCTCGGCTCCCACCTGCGCCACACCGACGTCGCGCAGCGGCTCGTGCGCTCGGACCAGCTGCTCGCGGCCGCCCTGCGCGCCGCCGACCGCGACCAGGGCGTCTTCGACGACCTCGCGGACATCGGGCTGGCGCGCGGGCACCTGACCGGCCGGGTCGTGCGCGGCCTGGCGCGCGAGCTGGTGCGCCCGACATCCCGCTGACCGGCGGGAGCGACCGGTCAGCCCGCCGGGTCAGACGCTGCGCAGGACCGCGACGACCTTGCCCAGCACGACGGCGTCGTCGCCCGGGATCGGCTCGTAGGCCTCGTTGTGCGGCAGCAGCCACACGTGCCCGTCGCGCTGCTTGTAGGTCTTCACGGTCGCCTCGCCGTCCAGCATGGCGGCGACGATCTCGCCGTTCTCCGCCACCGGCTGCTGGCGCACCGCCACCCAGTCCCCGTCGCAGATGGCGGCGTCGACCATCGAGTCGCCGACGACGCGCAGGAGGAAGACCTGCCCGTCCCCCACCAGCTGGCGGGGGAGGGGGAACACGTCCTCGACGGCCTGCTCCGCGAGGATCGGGCCACCGGCCGCGATCCGCCCGACGACGGGCACGTACGCGGCTGCGGGCACCTCGCCGGCGCCGGCGGCCGGGCTGTCCGCCGCGCTTTGCGCGGCGGCGGGGGCGTCCGCCTCGCTCGGAGCGGGGCGGACGGCGCCCTGCGGCAGCACCACCTCGATCGCGCGCGGCCGGTGCGGGTCGCGGCGCAGGAAGCCCTTGCGCTCGAGCGCGGCCAGCTGGTGCGCGACGCTGCTCGGGCTCGTCAGGCCCACCGCCTCGCCGATCTCGCGGATGCTCGGCGGGTAGCCGCGGCGCTCGACGGCGGCGCGGATGCAGTCCAGCACCCCGCGCTGTCGGGCCGTCAGCCCGTCGCCGGCCGCCGCGCCGGGCAGCTGCGTGACGGTGGCCGTCGCCGCTCCCGCGGCGCCGCCCGCCGTCGTCCCGCCCGACGCCCCGCTCCTCGTGCCCGCCATGGCCGGCTCCCGCTCCGCTCCCGCCGGCGGCCGTCCGCCGGACCTCGTCGTCACCCTAGGGGTTGCACGGCTGTACTTCAAACACGTGTTCGACACGGTCCGACACGCACCGCTGTCGCCGCCCCCTCGGGCCCGCACCCCTCGCCCGAGGTCGGTGGACGCCGTCGGCGGCGTCTGCTACAACTCGTACGCGCGTTCGATTCGAACGCACGTACGAGGCTCCTCGAGGAGGCCGCCGTGCCCACCACCGCCGCTCCCGCGCCCGACCGCTCCGCCGCCGGCGTCCCCGCCGGCGCTCCCACCGGCGTCCCCGCCGCCCGGCGGCCGGCGCCGCCGTCGCCGCTCCCGTCGGTGCCGCCGTCGATGCTCCCGTCGGCGCCGCTGCGCCTGACGCGCCGGGGTCGCTCCGTCGTGGCGTCCGCCGCGGTCCTCATGGCCTTCCCCGCCGCCGTGGGCCTGTGCCTGGTGCTGCCGCCGGCCGCGCGAGCGGGCGACGAGGAGCGCCCGGTGCACCGGGTCGTCGTCACCGTGCTGCCGGGGGAGACGCTGTGGTCGATCGCGCAGCTGGCCCAGCCGGACGCCGACCCGCGTGAGGTGGTCGCGCACATCCAGGAGCTCAACGGCCTGCACGGCGCCGCCGTGCAGGCCGGGCAGAGGCTGGTGGTGCCGGCCGCCTGAGGCGCACCATGGCGGGGTGGGCCGCTGGGAGGGCGGGCGCTCGAGCGGGTCGGTCTACCCCGACCGGCGCGAGGCCGGCCGGGTGCTGGCCGAGGCCGTGCGGGCCGCCGTCGGCGCCCCGCCGGGGGCGGCGGCCGGCTGCGCGGTGCTCGGGCTCCCGCGCGGCGGCGTGCCCGTGGCCGCGCCCGTGGCCGAGGCGCTCGGGGGCGACCTCGACGTCCTCGTGGTCCGCAAGCTCGGCGTCCCCGAGCAGCCGGAGCTCGCCATGGGCGCGGTCGCCGTCGTCGGCTCCGCGCTCGAGACCGTGCGCAACGAGCGGGTCCTCGCCCACCTGGGCATCGCGCCGGAGGTCTTCGAGGCCGTCCGCGACCGCGAGGTCGCCGAGCTGGGCCGCCGCGAGGCCGCCTACCGGGCGGGCCGCGCGGCGGTGCCCGTGCGCGGGCGCACCGTGGTGCTCGTCGATGACGGCCTGGCCACCGGTGCCACGGTGCGCGCCGCCGTGGCCGCGGTGCGCCGCCAGGGCCCCTCCCGCGTGGTCGTCGCCGTCCCCGTCGGGTCGGCGCGCACCTGCGAGGCGCTCGCCGAGGTCGCCGACGAGGTGGTCTGCCCCTGGACGCCCGAGCCGTTCGCCGCCGTGGGGCAGGCGTACCGCGACTTCGCCGCGGTCCCGGACGAGCGGGTGCGGGAGCTGCTCAGCGGTGCCAGCGGCTCCCGCCGGCGCGCTTGGCCGTGAACATCGCCTCGTCCGCGCGCCGCAGCAGCCCGCCGAGGCCGTCCGCGGGCAGCTGCCCGTCGGGGTCCCGGCCGTAGAGGGCCACGCCGATGCTGGCGCCGAGGGGCAGGGAGCGCCCGTCGACGGTGAACGGCTCCGCGAGGGCGGAGACCAGCCGCTGCGCCGCCGCCTCGGCGAGCGCCCCCGCCTCCCCGGTCGGCAGGTCGGGCAGGACGAGGAGGAACTCGTCGCCGCCCTGGCGGCCGATCACGTCGCCGATGCGCACGGCCCCGCGCAGGCGCTGGGCCGCGGCGCGCAGCACCGCGTCGCCCTCGACGTGCCCGTGCCGGTCGTTGACGCCCTTGAAGCCGTCGAGATCGACGTACAGCACCGCCACGGCGGTGCCCTCCTCGTCGTGCACCCGGGCCAGGCCGCTCGCGGCGGCCTCGTGCAGCGCCGTGCGGTTGGGCAGGCCGGTCAGCGCGTCGGTGGTCGCCAGCTGCAGGGCGCGCTGCTCGGCCTCGACGCGGCGGGTCACGTCGTGCTGGACGGCGATGTAGTGCGTCAGCTCCCCGTGGTCGTCGCGCACGGGGCTCAGGTGCAGCTCGTTCCACCACGGGTGGCCGTCGCGGCGGTAGTTGCGCAGCGTCTCGGTGCACTCGCGACCGGCGTCGATGGCCTCGCGGATGCGGGCGACGACGACGGGGTCGCTGCCCGGGCCCTGCAGCACGCGGCAGTTGCGCCCGATGACGTCGTCCGAGCGGTACCCCGTGAGCGCCTCGAAGGCCGGGTTGACCCACACGAGGGGCTGGTGGGGGTGCTTGACGTCCGCGACGCAGACCCCGGTGATGGTGGCCTCGAGCGCCTGGTGCAGCAGGTCCTGGCTCATCGCCCGGGTCAGCACCGGTTCGGTGAGCACGTCGGACGGCGACGGCTCGGGCGCCACGCGGGCGAGCAGGCCGCGCGCGACGGCGACGGCCACGTCCCGGTCGTGGGAGAGGACGAAGTCGAAGCGGCGCTCCATGTCCGGGCCGCTGTCGCCGAGGTCGCGCGCGACGAGCACGCCGGCGAAGTCGGGGGTCAGGACGACGACGTCCCACTCGCCCAGCACCGGGTCGCCCTCGGGGATCTGCGCGCCGCGCACGCCGCGGATCGGCTCCAGCGGCAGGCCCTCGCCGATGGCGGCCACGAGCGAGAGGCGCTCGGCCAGGCGGGCGTAGCGCTTCTGCGTCGGCTCCGTGAAGTGCTTGGCGTACTGGAAGGTGGCGAGCAGGAGCGCGGACTCCCCGCCCTCCAGCGCCTTGGCCTCCAGGTGCTTGGAGACCTCGACGAGCAGGCGCTTGTTGCCCGGGCGCGGCGTGCGCACGGCCTGCGCCGTCAGGTACGGGCTCTGCGCCGGCGGGGCCAGCGGCGCCACGCCGAGGGTGATGCCGCGCCCGCCCAGCTCGGGCAGGGCCGCCGGCAGCGGCTCGGGCCGCCCGAACAGCCAGCCCTGCCCCAGGGTGGCGCCCATGGTCCGGGCCATGAGCACGTGCCGCTCGGTCTCGATGCCCTCGGCGAGCAGCACCGCGCCGGTGCGCTCGGCCTGCGCCGTGACGGCGTTCATCACCGCGGCCGCGTGGCGGCCGGGCCGCTCCTGCACGAGGGCGAGGTCGAGCTTGATGACGTCGGGGGAGACCAGGGGCAGCAGCGCCAGGGACGCCGGCTCGGCGCCGACGTCGTCCAGGGCGATGGCCCAGCCGAGGGCGCGGGCCTGCTCCACGACGCGCAGCACCTGCGCGGGACGGCGGGTCAGGGCGCGCTCGGTCAGCTCCAGGACCACGGGCACGCCGTGCAGCTCCTCGGGGACGTCGAGGTCTGCGACGCTGTCCGGCTCGGTGTTGAGGAACAGGTGGTAGGGCGCGCTCAGGCCGCCGACCGCCGCGGTCCGCAGGGCGGCGGCGCGGCACGCGACGTCCAGCTCCACGAGCAGCCCGTCGCGGCGGGCGGCGGAGAAGAGGACGTCGGGGCGCTCGAGCACCGTGCCCGCCGGGCCGCGCGTGAGCGCCTCGAAGGCGACGACGCGCCGGTCCTCGAGGGAGACGATGGGCTGGAAGACCGTGCGCAGCGCCCCGGCGTCGACGATCTCGCGCACGGAGGTCAGCGCGTCCGCGGGACGGGACGGTGCGCCCGCACCGCGGGCAGCGGACGTCGCGAACGGCGCGAACGGCGCGAGGAGCAGGGCGGCACCGGGGTCACGGCCGGCAGCATTCACCATGCCGCTGCGATCGGAGGCGCCGGCCGCGCGCTGTAGCCGCGGCGCGCGCCGTCCCCCGCCCGGGCTACCCGCCGCTGGCACCGCCGGCGGGCGGTGCGGCCCTACGCTGTCGATCACGCGTCCGCGCTGCTCGCGCCCGTCCCGTCCAGTCCCGACCGGGAAGGTCCGCCATGACCGTCTCCCCGCCGCCGTCCCCGCCGTCCCCGTCCTCCCCGGCGGGCCCGCCTCTGGCCGGTCCGGCTCCGCGGGCCGCACCCGTGCGGGGCGTGGAGCTCAACGGCATCAACGTCATCGCCGAGGCCGAGCGCAGGGGCCGCCCCCGCGACCTGTTCTGGCCGTGGTTCGCGGCCAACGTCTCCGTCTTCGGCGTCAGCTACGGCTCCTTCCTCCTCGGCTTCGGCATCTCCTTCGCCCAGGCCGTGCTCGCCGCGGTCGTCGGCGCGGTCGCCTCGTTCCTGCTGTGCGGCCTCGTGGCGCTCGGCGGCAAGCGCGCCTCGGCGCCGACCATGGTGATCAGCCGCGCGGCCTTCGGCGTGAACGGCAACAAGCTGCCCGCGGCCGTCTCCTGGGTGCTCACCGTCGGCTGGGAGACGGTGCTGGTCTCCCTCGCGACCCTGGCGACCGCGACGGTCCTGCGCGAGCTCGGCTGGGGCGGGGGGACGGCGACCAGCGCCGTCGCCCTGCTCGTCGTCGCCGCCCTCGTGGTCGGGGCCGGGGTCCTCGGCTTCGACGCCATCATGCGCCTGCAGACGGGGATCACGGTCGTCACCGCGGCGCTCACGGTCGTCTACGTCGTCCTCGTGCGCGACGAGATCGACTGGGACGCCGTCGCGGCCCTGCCGAGCGGGTCCGCGCAGGCGCTCCTGGGCGCCACCGTCCTCGCCATGACCGGCTTCGGGCTGGGGTGGGTCAACGTCGCCGCCGACTACTCCCGCTACCTGCCGCGCCGCTCCTCCGGCGCCGGGGTCGTCGCCTGGACGACGCTGGGCGGCGCCCTGCCGCCGGTGCTCCTCGTGGTCCTCGGGCTGCTGCTCGCCGGCTCCGACCCGGACCTGTCCGCCGCCATCGCCGCGGACCCGGTCGGCGCGCTGACCACCGTGCTGCCGACGTGGTTCCTGGTCCCCTTCGCGCTCGTCGCCGTGCTCGCCCTCGTCGGCGGCGCCGTGCTCGACGTCTACTCCTCGGGCCTGGCGCTGCTCAGCCTCGGCCTGCCCGCCCCGCGCTGGGTCGCGGCGCTCGTCGACGGCGCGCTCATGGTCGCCGGCACCGTCTTCGTCGTCTTCGTCGCGGAGAGCTTCTTCGTGCAGTTCCAGGGCTTCCTCATCACCCTGGGCGCGCCGATCGCGGCCTGGTGCGGCGTCCTCGTCGCCGACCTGCTGCTGCGCCGCCGCGACTACGCCGAGGCCGACCTGTACGACCCGCGCGGGCGCTACGGCTCGGTCTCCTGGCCGGCCGTCGGGCTCGTCGTCCTCGGCGCGGTGGTCGGCTGGGGGCTGGTGACGAACGGGCTGGCCGGGTGGCTGACGTGGCAGGGGTACCTGCTCGGCCCGCTCGGCGGGCGCGAGGGCGCCTGGGCCTTCGCCAACCTCGGCATCCTCGCCGCCCTGCTCATCGGCTTCGCCGGCCACCTCCTCCTCGGCCGCCGCGCCGTGCGGGCCCAGGACGCCGCGCCGTGACCGGCCCGAGCGGTGCGGCGTCCTGCGGACGGCCGCTGCCCGACGGCGCCTGGCTCGTGCTCGTCGACGTCCAGCGCGTCTTCGCCGACGACGCCAGCCCGTGGTGCACCCCCGGCCTGCGCCCGCTGCTGCCGCGCCTGCGCGACCTCGCGGGCGCCTTCCCCGGCCGCACGGCCTCCACCCGCTTCGTCGCCCCGGCCCGGCCGCAGGGCGCCTGGGTCGACTACTACGCGCAGTGGCCCTTCGCGCTGCAGCCGCCGCAGGCGCCGCTGTACGACCTGCTGCCCGGCGTCGTCCCCGACGGCACCCCGGTGGTCACGCGCACGACGTTCGGCAAGTGGGACGAGCGCGAGGACGGGCTGCGCCCCCTCACCGGCGGGCGCGCCCTCGTCCTCGCCGGGGTGTCGACGGACTGCTGCGTGCTCTCCACCGCGCTGGCCGCCGCGGACGCGGGCGTGGCCGTGCACGTCGTCGCCGACGCCTGCGCGGCGCCGGTCGCCGCCGACCACGAGCGGGCCCTGGCCGCCCTGGACCTGTACGCCCCGCTGGTCACCCTGACCACGGCGAGCGCCGTCCTCGCCGCCGCCAGTGGCTGACGCGGGGCTGACGCGGGGCCGACGCGGGGCTGACACGCCGCTGCCGCGGCGGCGGCGCGACCTGTCCCGGCCGCCCGGGCGCGGGAAGGATGGGCGGATGAGCGAGCAGCCTCCCAGCGAGCAGCCCAGCGAGCAGCAGCAGGTCGCCGTCGACGACCTCCTCACCGACCTCGTCGTCGGCGCCGACCCCGTCCTCGAGCGGGCCCTGGCGGCCAGCCGCGCCGCGGGCCTGCCGGCCATCGACGTCGCGCCCAACCAGGGCAAGCTGCTGATGCTCCTCGCGCGCCTGGCCGGCGCCCGCCGCGTCCTCGAGGTCGGCACCCTGGGCGGCTACAGCACCACGTGGCTCGTCCGGGGCCTGCCCGTCGACGGCCGCGTGCTCACCCTGGAGCTGGAGCCGCGGCACGCGGAGGCGGCCCGGGCCAACCTCGAGCGGGCCGGGGTCGCCGACCGCGTCGAGGTGCGCGTCGGGCCGGCGGTCGGCTCGCTGGAGCAGCTGGTCGCCGAGGGCGCGGAGCCCTTCGACCTCGTCTTCCTCGACGCGGACAAGCAGGGCACGCCGCGCTACCTCGAGCTGGCGCTGCAGCTGACCCGCCCGGGCAGCGTGATCGTCTGCGACAACGTCGTGCGCGGCGGGCGCATCGTCGAGCCCGGCGGTGACGAGGCGGCGGCGGCCATGCGGACGGCGCTGGCGTGGCTGGGCGCGCACCCGCTCCTGGAGGCCACCGCCCTGCAGACCGTCGGCGCCAAGGGCTGGGACGGGTTCGCGCTCGCCGTCGTCACGGCGGCGCCGTCCTGACCCCGGTGCCTGACCCCGGTGCCTGACCCCGGTGCCTGACCCCGGTGCCTGACCCCGGTGCCTGACCCCGGTGCCTGACCCCGGTGCCTGACCCTGGCGCCTGACCCTGGCGCCGGCGCTCAGCCGGCCTGCGCGGCCGCGGCGTCGCGCAGGGCCCCCAGCAGCGCCCGGACGGCGGGGGAGCCGCTGCCGGCGACGCGCTGGGCGGTGAAGACCGTGCGTCGCGGGGAGCCGGGCAGGTCCAGCAGCCGGCAGGGCGCGGCCCGCCCCGACCCGGCCCACACCAGGTCGGGCACCAGCGCGACGGCGTTGCCGGTCTCCACGAGGCGCACCTGCGCCTGCAGGTCCGCGGTCTCGTAGCGCACGTCGGGCTCGAAGCCCGCGGAGCGGCACAGCTGCTCGGCGAAGTGCCGGGACGCCGCGCCTCGCGGCTCCATCACCCACGGCATCCCCGCCGCCTCCGCCAGCGAGGCGACCGGCCGCAGCGCGACGTCCGGCGCCGGCAGCGCCAGGCGGATCGCGTCGCTGGTCAGGGGGCTGCGCTCCAGACCGGGGAGGTGCGGCGCGGCGTGGGCCGGGTACTGCTCGGCGACGACCACGTCGAAGTCGCGCGCCCAGGTCTCGTGCAGCGCCTGCTCCGGCTCGCGCTGGGCGACCTCCACGCGCACGTCCGGGTGCTCGCGCGCCACGGCGCGCAGCGCGCCGGGCACCAGCGCCAGCGCGGCCGACTGGAAGACGGCCACGCGCACGCGCCCGCGCACCGTGGTCAGCGACGCCGCCAGCGCCGCCTCCGCCTGCTCGAGGGTGTCGAGGACCTCCCCGGCGCAGGCGACGAGCAGCTCCGCCTGCGGGGTGAGCTGCACGCCGCGGCCGGCGCGACGCAGCAGCGGCATGCCGGTCTCCTTCTCCAGCTGGCTCAGCTGCTGGGAGACCGCGGACGGGCTGTAGCTGCGCGCCTGCGCGACGGCGGCCAGGGTGCCGCGCACCGCCAGCTCGCGCAGCAGCACCAGGCGGCGGACGTCGAGCACAGGGCCTCCAGCGGAGCGCGACCGTCAGCTGGGGTGACGAAGCACCCCCAGGAACCGTCACTTCTCCTGACGAGCGTACGCGCTCACACTGGCGGAGCGGTCCCACCGCGGGGCCGGACGGGAGCACTGCGATGACCGACCTCGCCGCCCAGCACCGCACCGGCCCGGAGTCCGGCCCGGCGTCCGCGCCGGACCCCGCAGCCGACCTCGCCGACGAGGTCGTCGCGCTGGTGCGCCGCTGGCTGTCCGAGGCGGCCGAGCTGCCGGTGGAGCGCGCGGCGGCCCAGCTCGCCGGCCTGCTGCGCGACCCGCGGGGCCTGGACTTCGCCGTCGGCTTCGTCGACGGCGTCGTGCGCCCCGAGGACCCCCGCGTCGGCGCCCGCGCGCTCACCGCCCTGGCCGCCGACCCGCCCGGCTTCCTGCCCGCGCCGCTGCGCGCCGCCGTCCGCCTCGGGGGCCGCACCGCCCCGCTCGCCCCGGGCGTCGTGGTGCCCGCGGCCCGCCGGGCGCTGCGGGCGATGGTGGGGCACCTGGTCGTGGACGCCTCCGACGCCCGCCTCGGCCGCGCGGTGCGCCGGATCCGGCGCGAGGGCGTGCGGCTGAACGTCAACCTCCTCGGCGAGGCCGTCCTCGGCCGCGGCGAGGCCGCACGCCGCCTGGAGGGCACGCACCGCCTCCTCGCGCGCGACGACGTCGACCACGTCTCCATCAAGGTCTCCGCCACGGTCGCCCCGCACAGCCCGTGGGCCTTCGACGAGGCGGTCGCGCACGTCGTCGAGCAGCTCGCGCCGCTGTTCGCCCGCGCCGCGGTGGCGAGCCCGGCGAAGTTCGTCAACCTCGACATGGAGGAGTACAAGGACCTCGACCTGACGATCGCGGCCTTCACGCGACTGCTCGACCGCCCCGAGCTGGCGCACCTGGAGGCCGGCATCGTGCTGCAGGCCTACCTGCCCGACGCGCTGCCGGCGATGGTGCGCCTGCAGGAGTGGGCGGCGGCGCGGCGGGCGCGCGGCGGCGCGGGCATCAAGGTCCGCCTCGTCAAGGGCGCCAACCTGCCGATGGAGTCCGTCGAGGCGTCGCTGCACGGCTGGCCGCTGGCGACCTGGCGCACCAAGGTGGACACCGACGCGCACTACAAGCGGGTCCTGGACTACGCCCTGCACCCGGAGCGGGTGCGCAACGTGCGCCTCGGGGTCGCGGGCCACAACCTCTTCGACGTCGCTCACGCCTGGCTGCTCGCCGGCCGGCGCGGCGTCCGCGACGCGGTCGAGGTCGAGATGCTGCTCGGCATGGCGCAGGCGCAGGCCGAGGTCGTGCGCCGCGAGGTCGGGGGCCTGCTCCTGTACACGCCCGTGGTGCACCCGCGCGAGTTCGACGTCGCCATCGCCTACCTCGTGCGGCGCCTGGAGGAGGGCGCGAGCAGCGAGAACTTCATGTCCGCGGTCTTCGACCTCGACGCCGACGCCGACCTCCTCGCCCGCGAAGAGGCCCGCTACCGCGCGTCCCTGGCCGCGCTCGCCGCGCCCGCGCGGGCCGTGCCGGCGCGCCACCGCGTGCCCGACCGGTACGCCGCCACGGGCCGCCCCGGGCCGGGGCGGTTCGTCAACACCCCCGACACCGACCCCGCCGTGGCCGAGCACCGGGCGCAGGTGCGCGAGCTGCTCGCCCGGGTGCCGTCCTCCCGCCTCGGCGTCGACGTGATCGAGGCCGCCCGCGTCGGCACCGCCGAGGAGCTGGAGGAGGCGGTGGCCGCGACGGCCGCCGCGGCCGCGGCGTGGGGTGCGCGCAGCGGTGCCGAGCGCGCCGCCGTCCTGCGCCGGGTCGGCCAGGCCCTCGAGGCCGCCCGCCCGCAGCTGCTGGAGGTGATGGCCGCCGAGGCCGGCAAGACGGTCGACCAGGGCGACCCCGAGGTCTCCGAGGCCGTCGACTTCGCGCACCACTACGCCGAGCTGGCCCGCGAGCTGGACGACGTCGACGGCGCCGTGCCCGTGCCCGCGCGCCTGACGCTGGTCACCCCGCCGTGGAACTTCCCCGTCGCCATCCCGGCCGGGTCCGTGCTCGCGGCGCTGGCGGCCGGCTCGGCCGTCGTGCTCAAGCCCGCGCCGCCCGCGCAGCGCTGCGGCGCCGTCCTCGCCGGCGTGCTGCTCGAGGCGCTGGCCGACGCCGGGGCGCCGCGCGACGCGCTGCGCCTGGTGCAGGTGGAGGAGGCCGCCCTCGGCCGCGCCCTGGTCGCCCACCCCGCCGTGGACCGGGTCGTGCTCACCGGCGCGTACGAGACCGCGCAGCTGTTCCGCTCCTTCCGCCCCGACCTGCCGCTGATCGCGGAGACGAGCGGGAAGAACGCGGTGATCGTCACCCCCAGCGCCGACCTCGACCTCGCCGTCAAGGACGTCGTCGCCTCCGCCTTCGGCCACGCCGGCCAGAAGTGCTCGGCGGCCTCCCTCGTCGTCCTCGTCGGCTCCGTGGCGCGCTCGCGGCGCTTCCGCAGCCAGCTGCTCGACGCGGTCTCGTCCCTGACCGTCGCCCACCCGGCCGACCCGACCGCGCAGATGGGCCCGGTCATCGAGCCGCCGTCCGGCAAGCTGCTGCAGGGCCTGACCGAGCTGGGCGAGGGCGAGCGGTGGCTGGTGCAGCCGCGCGCCCTCGACGGATCTGGTCGGCTGTGGAGCCCCGGGGTGCGCGACGGCGTGCGCCGCGGCTCCTGGTACCACCGCACCGAGGTCTTCGGCCCCGTCCTCGGGATCATGACCGCCGGCACGCTGGACGAGGCGATCGAGATCGTCGACGACGTCGACTACGGCCTGACGTCCGGGCTGCACACGCGCGACCGCGCCGATCTCGCGCCCTGGCTGGAGCGCGTGCAGGCCGGCAACCTCTACGTCAACCGCGGCACCACGGGCGCGATCGTGCGCCGCCAGCCGTTCGGCGGCTGGAAGCGCTCCGGGGTCGGGCCGGGCACGAAGGCCGGCGGCCCCTCCACCCTGGTCCCGCTCACCTCCTGGGCGCCGGCGCGCTCCACCGCGACGGCCCCGGTCACCCACCCCGCGGTGCTCGAGCTCCTGCGCGCCGCCCGCGCCGCGCTCCCGCAGGACGGCGCGGCGCTCGTGCAGCGCGCCGCCCGCAGCGACGCTCAGGCGTGGGCGCAGCGCTACGGCACCGCGCGCGACGTCACGGGCCTGCCCGTCGAGCGCGACGTCCTGCGCCACCTCCCGGTGCCGGTCACCGTGCGCCTGGCCGACGGGGAGCCGCTGGCGCACCTCGTGCGCGTGCTCGCCGCGGCGGCGCTCGCGGGCGCCCCCGTGTCGGTCTCGGTGCCCCGGGCGCTGCCCGCCGGCCTGGCGGAGGCGATCGGCGCCGTCGCCCGCGAGGTCGCCGTCGAGGACGACGCCGCGTGGGCGCGCCGCGCCGCGGGCCTGGCGGGCGGGCGCGTGCGCCTGGTCGGCGGGTCGGTCGCCGACCTCGCGGCGGCCACGGGAGGCCGGCCGGACCTGGCCGTGTGGCCCGAGCCGGTGACCGAGTCCGGGCGCGTGGAGCTGCTGCCGTTCCTGCACGAGCAGGCGGTGAGCATCACGGCGCACCGCTTCGGCACCCCGGACCACCTCAGCGACGGGCTGCTCTGAGCCGCTCGCCCGGTCGTCCCGCCCTCAGTCGTCCTGGTCGGGGTCGCGCGCCTGCCCCGTCAGCCACGCGCGGTACAGCGCGGCGCTGTCGGCGACCGCCCGCTGCGCGCCGTCCGGCACGCCGACGCCCGGCCAGCCGCCGTGCAGGCGGTCGTAGGCCAGGCCGTCGAGGGCGGCGAGGAGCCGGTCGAGGTGGCGCTCCGGCATCGGCAGCAGCATCGGGTAGCTGCGCATGAACGACACTCGCCGGTCGCCCGGCAGCACCATGAGGGTGTCCCCGACGAGCAGCGCGCCGCGCCCTCCGGCGGCGCCGGCGACGTGCAGGACGGCGCTGCCGGCGAAGTGGCCCCCGCACCGCACGAGGGCGACGCCCGGCGCCACCTGCAGGACGTCGTCCCACCAGGTCACGGCGTCGTCGGGGCGCAGCACCCAGGCGGCGTCGCGGCGCGGGACCCACAGTGGCGCCCCGCGCCCGTCGGGGCGCGGGAAGCGGGTGCTCCACTCCACCACCACCCCGCACAGGTGCGGGTGGCTGCGCGCCACCCCCAGCAGCCCGCCGGTGTCGCGGACGAGCGCCACGGCCTCCTCGTCGAGGTAGCCCGGCGGGTCCCACAGCACCCCGCCGCGCGGGGTGGTCACGAGGAGCCCGCGGTGGCCGATGCCGAGGCTCGGGGTGACGGTCAGCTGGAGGATCCCCGGCTCGACCTCGCTCCACGACGTGCGGTGGCCCTCGGCGGCGAGCTCCGCCAGCGACGTCCACTCCTGCCCCGTGTCGGGCACGTACTGGCGGTCGTCGGTGCAGATGCGGCACGCCGCGGGCGGCTCCCGCGTGACGGGGTGCTGGTTGGCGCAGGTGCGGCAGATCCACGCCGTCCCCGCGGCGTTCGAGCGGCTCATGCGGCGCTCACCCCGTGCCCGTGCCCGTGCCCGTGCCCGTGCCCGTGCCCGCGCCGGCGTCGTCGTCCTGCACCGCGGCCGTGAAGATCTCGGCGAACAGGTCGTCGGTGCGCCGCTGCAGGCGGGCCAGGTCGCCGCGGCGCGCGGAGCCGGAGCGCAGCTGCACCAGCCCGAGCGCGGACTGCAGCGAGTCGGCCGAGCGCACCCAGCCGCTCGCGCGCTCCTGCTCCTGTGGGCTGCTCGCGCCGGTCTCGGCGCGCACGGCCTGCTCGCGCAGCGCCGCGACGGTGCGGCGCAGGCGCTCCTCCTTCGTGTTGCCCGCCCGTGCGGCCAGCGCCCGCTCCAGCAGCTCGCGGCCCTGGCGCACGGCCTCCGGGTTGGCGGCGATCAGCGGCCCGACGTTGCGGACGGCCCTGGCCGCGCTCGGGCCGAGCGCGGAGGCGAGCTTGACGAGGGTCGGGACGATCGTCGGTGGTGCCATGGCTCACTGTCCCTCGGCACCGGGCCCGGCCGCCAGCGTGCGCCGCAGCGCTCCCGCACCGGCTCCGCACGCGCGTCGGCCGCGGCACCCCGAGGGTGCCGCGGCCGACGCGCGCGGTCGCCGGGTCAGGCGCGCGAGCGCGCCGTCTCGGGGAACTCGAGACCGCAGGAGCAGCGGTACCAGGTCAGGCCCGCGGTGGTGAAGGCCGCGGCGGCCGTGCCGTCGCAGCGGGAGAGGGTGCAGGGACGGGTGTCCCGAGACCGGGGGGACGGGATCGCCGTGCTCCGGGCCCAGGTGAGGGTGCTCATGGTGGTCACCTTCGGAACGTGCGGGAGGACCCTGAAGTCAACACCGCGGCGCCCGCGGTGTTCCCGCGCTCCGGGCGTCCGTACTCTCGCGCGGTGGCGACCGGGCGGGGCGGGCTGGGCGCCTACGCGCGGGTGCTGCGGCACGGGCCCGCGCTGCGCCCGTTCGCGGCCGCGGTGGTCGCGCGCCTGCCGGTGTCGATGGCGCCGCTGGGGATGCTGCTGCTGGTGCAGGCCGAGCGCGGCTCCTACGCCCTCGCGGGCCTGGTCACGGGCGCCTTCGCCGCGGGGGCGGCCGTCGGCTCGCCGCTGTGGGGGCGCGCCATGGACCGCCTCGGGCAGGCGCGCGTGCTCGCCCCGGCGGTGGTCGCGAGCGCGGCGCTGCTCGCAGCGCTCGCGGTGGCCACCGGCACGCGCGCACCGGACGCGGTGCTCGTGGCCCTGGCGGGTGCCTCCGGCGCCTGCGGGCCGCCGATCAGCGCGGCCATGCGCGCCACCTGGCGCCTGGTGCTCGCCGACCCCGCGCTGCGCCGCGCCGGCTTCGCCCTCGACGCGGTCGCGGTGGAGACCGTCTTCGTCGCCGGCCCGCTGCTGCTCTCGCTGCTGCTCGTGACCACCCCGCCGCTCGCGCCGCTGCTCGTCACCGCCGGCCTGCTCGCGGGCGGCGGCCTGGCCTACAGCGCGACCGCCCCGGCGCGGCGGCGCCCCTCCCCGCCCGAGCCCGACCCCCATCCCGTGCCCGACTCGGTGCCCGAGCCCGAGCTCGCGTCCGACCCCGAGCCCGGTGCCGCGCCCGCTCCGGGCCGCCGCGCCGCGCTCGCGGTCGCGACCGCCGGGGTGCCGGCCGTGCTGGCGGTCAGCCTCGCGACGTCCGTGGGCTTCGGCGTCCTCGACACCTCCCTGGCGGCGACGGCCCGCGAGGTCCTCGGCGACGAGGGGCGCCTCGGCGTCCTGTTCGCCGCCATCGCGGGCGGCAGCGCGATCGGCGGGCTCGCGTACGGCGCCGCCCGCCACCCCGCGCACGAGCACCGGCGCCTGCCCGTGCTGCTCGGGGTCTTCGCGGCCGGGCTGGCGCCGCTGCCCGTCCTGCTCTCCGGCGGCGCGCCGCCGACCGGGGCCCTGCTGCCGCTGCTGTTCGTCGCGGGCCTGGCCATCGCGCCCAGCCTGATCGTCGGCCAGAACCTCGTCGACCGGTTCGCGCCGCAGGCCCGCAGGACCGAGGCGCAGGCGTGGCTGTCGACGACGTACACGGCCGGCGGCGCGGTCGGCGCGGCCCTCGCCGGCCTGCTCGTCGACGCGCTCGGGGTGCCGACGTCCTTCACCGGCGCCGTGGTGGCGCTGCTCGTCGCCGTCGCGGTCGCGGTCGGGGCGCAGCGGTCGTGGACGCGCCTCGACGACCGCGCACCCTCCGCACCGGCACCGGCACCGGCATCGGCACCGGCACCGGCACCGGCCGTCGCCGACCGGGACCGCTGAGGCGTGCTGAGGGTGTTGCAGCGCGCCTCAGCACGTCTCAGCACGTCTCAGCACGTCTCAGCGCGCCTCAGCACCTCTCAGCGGCCGAGGATGCGCCGCAGCGTCCAGGCGTCGCGCACGATCAGCGGCGCTCGAGGTCGGCCACGAGGCGCGCCGTGACGGGCGCGGCCAGGCCGTGCCGCGCCGCGGCCCGCAGCACCGCGCCGCCGAGCGCGTCGAGCTCGAGCGGGCGGCCCGCCTCGGCGTCGCGCTGCATGGACGAGCGCGTGGTGGCCGGGAGCGCGTCGAAGGTGCGCAGCACCCCGGCGGCGTCACCGGCCCCGCCCTCGGCGCGCGCGACGGCGGCGACCTCCTCGACGACCGCGACCAGGTCCTCGCGGCGCCGCTGGCGCACCTCGCCCGCCGGTGCCGCGGCGTGCGTGGTCAGCAGGGCGAGCGGGGCGAGGAAGGCGAGCTTGTCCCACAGCACGGCGGCCTCGCCCTCGCGCACCCGGACGTCGAGACCCGCGCTTCCCAGCGCCCGCGCCAGGCGCTCGACGCCCGGCGCGGCGGTCAGGTCGAGGGAGGCGAAGGGGCTCGCGTGGTGCACCTGCCCGGGTGCGGTGCGGGTGGACTCCACGCGGATCGCCGCGGGCGCCACCGTCGCGGCGGGGTAGCGCTCGCGCAGCACGGCGACGTGCTCGACGCCGTTGAGGAGGGGGACCAGCAGCGCGCCGTCCAGCACCGGCGCGGGCACCCGCTGCAGCGCGGCCTGCAGCGACGTCGCCTTGACCGCGACCAGGCACGCGTCCACGGGGCGGTCGAGCACCTCGGCGGCGGCCACCGGCTGCGCGCGGTCCCCGAAGCGGGCGCTGGTGAGCCGGACGCCGTGCTCGCGCAGCGCGGACGCCGTCCCCGCGCCCGCCAGGCACACCACCTCGTGCCCGTCACCGGCCAGCAGCGCGGCGAGCAGCCCGCCCACCCCGCCGGGGCCCAGGACGGCGACGCGCAGGAGCGCGCCGCCCGCCGCCGCGCCCACCCGGCCCGCGCTCACCCGGCCCGCGCTCACCCGGCCCGCGCTCACCCGGCCCGCGCTCACCCGGCCCGCGCTCACCCGGGCCGCCGCGGGCCCGGGCCGGTGACGACGTCGCGCAGCACCTCGACGGGCAGCTTCGGGCGCCGCTCGGCGTCCAGCAGGCCGTTGGCCTCCTGCAGGGTGTCGGTCAGCTGCGTGTAGCAGAAGCCGGCGAGCACGGGGGAGGCGCGCACGGCGTCGAGCAGGTCGCGCAGGCGCGCCTCGAAGTCCCGCGCGTCGGAGGCGGTGGAGTACCCCCACGTCGCCACCCCGGCCTGCCCGGGCTCGGCGTCCGCCTCCGGCTCCTCGCCACCGAGCACGGGCATGAACCGGACGCCGCCGAACTCGGTGAGCACCACCGGCTGGCCGCGCTCGGCGCCGCCGGGCAGGCGGAGCACCCGGCCGGCCGGCTCTCCGCCGGCCAGCAGCTGCGCCACCGCCTCGCGGCTGCCGTACGCCTCCCGCAGCGCCTCCCCACGCTCGGCGTAGTCGTGCACGGTCCACAGGTCGGAGTCGGTGTGCTCCCACCCGTCGTTGCTGACCACCGGCCGGCTGGGGTCGAGCGCGCGGGTGAGCGCCGCCAGGCCGGTGGCGTAGGACTGCTGCGCGGGGTGCGTGGCGATGTGCTGCACGCCCCAGCTCTCGTTGATCGGCACCCACGTGACGACGCTGGGGTGGGAGGCGTCGCGGCGCACGAGGTCCATCCACTCGGTGGTCAGGCGCCGCACCGCCTCGGGGGAGAACGCGTAGGCGTTCGCCGTCTCGCCCCACACCAGGACGCCGAGGCGGTCGCACCAGTGCAGGAAGCGCGGGTCCTCCGCCTTCTGGTGCACCCGCACGGCGTTGAAGCCCAGCTCCTTGACCAGCTCCACCTCGCGGCGCAGCGCGGCCGCGCTGGGAGCCGCCAGGTGCGAGGTGGGCCAGTAGTTCTGCGCGAGCACCGAGCGCAGGTAGCAGGGCCGGCCGTTGAGCAGGAACGCGCCCCTCCCGGCGCCGGCGGTGCGCAGCCCGAGGTAGCTGGTGACGTCGTCCAGCACCTCGCCCCCGGCGGCGACGCCCGTGCCGCCGTCGCCGCTGGTGAGGACCACCCGGGCGTCGACCAGGCGCGGGTGGTCCGGGGACCACAGCAGCTGCTGCTCGCCCTGGCCGTTCTCCAGCGCGGGGACGCCGATCACCAGGCGGGCGCGCTGCTCGCCCACGCGCGCGGTCTGCTCGGCGAGGACGACCCCGTCCAGGTCCAGGCGCACGGTGACCCGCACCGGCTCGCGCGGCGCCGCGGTGAGGGTGACCTCGCATCCCACGGCGGCCCCCGGGACGTCCGGGGTCCACGCCAGGTGCTCCACGGCGAGCGCGGGCACGACCTCCAGCCACACCGGCTGCCAGATCCCCGAGGTGCGCAGGTACCAGATGTCGTGCGGGACGTCCTGCCAGTCCTGCTTGCCGCGCGGCTGCGTGACGTCGCGCGGGTCGTCCTCGGCGCGCACGACGAGCACGTGCTCGGTGCCCGGGTCCTCGGCGGGGTCGAGCACGTCCGTGACGTCCACCGACCAGGGCGTCTGCCCGCCCTCGTGGCCGCCGAGCAGGGCGCCGTCCAGCCAGGCGCGCGCGCGGTAGTCGACGGCGCCGAAGCGCAGGAGCAGCCGGGAGCCGCGCTCGCGCAGGGCCCGCACGGCCTCGGGCCCGCCGGCGTCGGCCAGCCGCAGGCCGCGGCGGTACCAGAGCACCGGGTGCGGCCCGGGGTCGCCGACGCCCGAGAGCGGGGCCTCGGGCGGGTAGGGGACGGTGATGTCGCGGTCGAAGACGGTGCGGTCGGCCAGGTCGCGCTGGGCGTGCCACCGCTGGGCCAGGCCGGCGCGCTCGTCGTCGTGGGCGAACTGCCACGTGCCCGACAGGTCGCTCCACGCGTCGCGCAGGAGCTGCGGGCGGGGGTGGGTGCCGTCCTGGGCGCTGGCGCGAGCGGGCACGCGGGAACTCCTTCGGGAGGGGCGGGCGGACGAAGGGGGGAGCGCTCAGGGAGCGGGCTGGCGGAGGACGGGCTGGGCCGGTGCGGGGGATCCGGTGGAGCTGCGGCGCACGACGAGCCCGGAGCGGGCGACCACGCGCCGTCCGGGCGCGTCAGTGCCCTCCACGCGCTCGGTGAGCATCTCCACCGCGCTGGTGGCGATGTGGCGCAGGTCCGGGCGCACCGAGCTGAGCGGGGGGCTGAGGTAGGCGGCGAAGGCCACGTCGTCCCAGCCGACCACGGCCACGTCGTCGGGCACGCGCAGGCCGCACTCCTCCAGCCCGCGCAGGGCCCCCAGCGCCAGCAGGTCGTTGGCGCACAGCAGCGCGTCGAGGTCGGTGCCTGCGGCGACGGCCGCGGCCGCGGCGCGTCGGCCCTCCTCGGGCACGTAGTGCGCCGCGGGCAGCTCCAGCTCGGGCGCAGGGTCGAGCCCCGCGGCGCGCAGCGCCTGCGCCCATCCCTCCTGGCGCCAGGTGGCGGTGGACAGCGGGCCCGGAGGCTGGGTCCCGAGGAAGGCGATGCGTCGGCGCCCGCCTCGCACCAGGTGGTCGACGGCCCCGGCCGCGGCGGCGTGGTCGTCGATCCCCACGTGGTCCACGCCCGCGGGCCGGGCGCCCTCGCCGACGAGCACCATGGGCACCTCGCGGCTGCGGGCCTGCAGCTCCTCCGCGGACATGGCGACGGGGTTGAGGACGATGCCGTCCACCAGCCCGGCCTCGCGGGCGTCGACCACGGCCCGCTCCGCGTCCAGCGACCGGTCCGTCTGCTCGACGAGCACGGTCAGGCCGGCCGCGGCGGCGGCAGTCACCACGTGGCGGGCCAGCTCGGCGAAGTAGGGCGCGTCGAGCTCGGGCACGGCGAGGGCGATCAGGCCGGTGCGCCCGCGACGCAGCTGCCGCCCCACCGCGTGCGGGCGGTAGCCCAGCGCGGAGATCGCGGCCTGGACCCGCTGCCGGGTGTCCGGGCGCACCTGGGGGTGGGCGTTGACCACGTTGGACACCGTCTTGATCGAGACCCCGGCGAGCTCGGCGACGTCCTGCAGGCGGGCCCTGGGCACTGTCGCGCTCTCCTCTCGTCGGCGTGCGGGGTGCTCGCCGCGCCCGGTCGAGCACCCGAGGAGCACTCTCGCGCGGTACCGGGCTGCTCTGCTCGCTGGGGCGCGGATCGCACTGTGCCGGGCGCGATGCATCGTTGCAAGGCTTTGTGCATCGTTGTAAGAATGCTCGGCGCCACCTGTGGAGGAGTCGATGATGACCCGATCCGAACCGTGCGGCCGGTCGCCAGCACCCGGTGCGCCGCCCCTGCCGCCCCTCGCCCGGCGCACCCTCAGCCGCCGCGGCCTGCTGTCCGCCGGCCTGTACGGGGGGCTCGCCGCCTCCCTCGCCGGCTGCGGCGGGGCCGCCGCAGGAGCCAGCCAGGACGTGCGCTTCTGGAGCCTGTTCAGCGGCGGGGACGGCGCCCGCATGGAGACGATGCTCGAGGCCGTCCGCCAGGAGACCGGCATCGACATCCGCAACACCGTGCTGGCCTGGGGCGCGCCGTACTACACGAAGCTGGCCATGAGCTCGGCGGGCGGGCGGTCCCCGGAGCTGGCGGTCCTGCACCTCTCCCGCCTGGCCGGCTACGCCCCCGGCGGCTTCCTCGACCCGTGGGACCTGGACCTGCTCGCCGAGTTCGACGTGCGCGAGGAGCACTTCCCCGAGACGGTGTGGCAGCGGGCCCAGCACGACGGCCGGCTCTACGCCGTGCCGCTGGACACCCACCCCTTCGTCGTCATGTACGACATCGACGTCGCCGAGCGGGCCCGGCTCCTGGACGCCGACGCCAAGCTGGTCCCCATCACCTCCCCGCAGGAGTTCCTGGCCGCCGGGCGCGCGCTGGCCGAGGTGACCGGGGACGTCGGCGTCTCCTTCGGCTTCCAGAACGACACCTCCCAGCTGTGGCGCCTGTTCTACGGCCTGTACACCCAGGGTGCCCCGGAGTGGGACCTGACCGGGTCGACGCTGGAGGTCGACCGGGACGTCGCGACCTCGGTGCTGGAGTTCACGGCCGCCGTGCTCGACGGCACGGTCGCCGACCCGAGCCTGGACTACACCGCCGGCCTCGCGACCTTCATCTCCGGGCGCGCCGGCATGATCCTGACCGGGGAGTGGGAGCTGCCCGCCTTCCTGGACGCCGAGATCCCCCTCGGCGCCTCGCCGGTGCCGACGATGTTCGGCCAGCCCAGCGCGTACGCCGACGCCCACTCCTTCGTCCTCCCGCACCAGGACGCCCCGGACCCGCAGCGGCGCCGCGCGACCCACGAGGCCGTCGCCGCCCTGCTCAAGGAGTCCTTCACCTGGGCCGAGGCCGGGCACGTGCCCTCGTACGGCCCGATCGTGGAGTCCCCGGCGTACGCCGAGCTCGAGCCGCAGTCGGACTACGCCCCGACCGCCGGGTTCGCCGTGCTGGACCCGGCGGCCTGGTTCACCGGGGCCGGCGCGAACTTCCAGAACCTGATGACGCAGGCGATGCTGCCCACCGTCGAGGGCTCGGCCCCGCCGGAGGCCGCCATCGACGGCATGGTCGCCCGGGTGGAGGAGCTGCTCGCCACCCCGAACCCCGTGGGAGAGCCGGCATGAGCACCGCTCCTCAGGTCCAGGCGCCGCGGCCGGCACCCCTGCCGCCGCCGGTCGCGGCCGCGCGGCAGCCCGGCGCCGTCCGCGGCGGGAACCGGGGCTTCTGGTTCACCGCGCCCTTCCTCGTCGTCTTCGCCGCTTTCCTGCTCTACCCGGTGGTGTACGGGCTCTACCTCGCCTTCACCGACGCCACCCTCGCCGGCGGCGGCCTCGACGCGGTCGGGCTCGCCAACTTCGCCGAGGCGCTCAGCGACCCCCTGGTGTGGCGGACGCTGTGGAACACCGTCTTCTTCACCATCGCCAGCACCGTCCCCCTGGTGGTCGTCCCGCTGGCCATGGCGCTGCTGGTGCACCTGGGCCTGCCGGGGCAGTGGCTGTGGCGGTTGGCGTTCTTCGCGCCCTACCTGCTGCCGGTCACCGTGGTCTCGCTGATCTGGGTGTGGATCTTCCAGCCGCAGCTCGGCCTGCTCAACGACTGGCTCGGCGCGGTCGGCATCGGCCCGATCCCGTGGCTGCAGGACGAGTCCACCGCGATGTGGGGCATCGTCATCGCCACCGTGTGGTGGACGGCGGGCTTCAACTTCCTGCTGTACCTGGCGGCCCTGCAGAACATCCCCGACCACCTGTACGAGGCGGCGGCACTGGACGGCGCCGGCCCGTGGCGGCAGCTGCGCTCCATCACGCTGCCCATGCTCAACCGCACCACGGGCCTGGTGGTCGTCCTGCAGATCCTCGCCTCGCTGAAGGTCTTCGACCAGATCTACCAGATGACCAACGGCGGGCCCGGGAACTCCACCCGCTCGATCCTGCTCTACGTCTACGACCAGGGCTTCACCAGCTACCGCCTGGGCTACGCCTCGGCGATCGCGAACATCTTCTTCCTGATCATCATCGTCCTGTCCATCGCCCAGCTGCGGCTGTTCGACCGCCGGGAGGCGTGAGCCATGGCCACCCCCAGCCTCACCGCGGGATCCCTCGCTCGCTCCTCGCGCTCCCGCACCAGCACCCGCGCGGGGGCCGCGACGGCTGTCCGCCCGCGCGTGCCGCGCGCGCTCGGCGTCCTCGCCCTCGTCGTCATGGCCGCCCTGTGGCTGGTGCCGCTGCTGTGGGCGGTCGTGACCGCCTTCAAGAGCGAGGACCAGGCCGCGGCGCTGCCGGTGCGGTGGGTCCCCGAGGGCGGGTTCACGATCGAGTCGTTCGCGCGGGTGCTGACGACCTCGAGCCTGCCGCTGTGGCTGTTCAACAGCACCCTCGTCGCCGTGGCGGTCACGGTGATCACCGTGGCGGTCTCGGCGCTGGCGGCCTACGGCTTCTCCCGGACCGTCTTCCGGGGGCGCCGGTGGCTGTTCGCCCTCACCATCGCGGCGATCATGGTGCCGCCGCAGATCCTCATCGTGCCGCTGTTCCGGCAGATGCTCGCCCTGGACCTGGTCGACACCTACTGGGGGATCATCCTCCCGCAGGTGGTCGCCCCGGTGATGGTGTTCGTGCTCAAGCAGTTCTTCGACGCCGTCCCGGTGGAGCTCGAGGAGGCCGCTCGCATGGACGGCGCGGGCATGTTCCGCACCTTCTGGTCGGTGGTGCTCCCGCTGTCCGGGTCCGTGATCGCCGCCGTCTCGATCTTCGTCTTCATCGGGGCGTGGAACAACTTCCTCTGGCCGTTCATCGTCACGAACGACCCGGCGCTGATGACCATGCCGGTCGGCCTCAACGTCGTCCAGGACGCCTACGGCGTCACCTTCGCGGCCGACATGGCCGGCGCGACGGTGGCCATGCTGCCGCTGCTGATCGTCTTCATCCTCTTCCAGCGGCACATCATCCGCGGTGTGGCCACCACCGGCCTGGGCGGCCAGTAGCGGCGTCCTCAGGCGCGCTCGGCGGGCTCCGCAGCGCCTTCCGGGGCCTGCTCGGGAGCGTCCTTGAGGAACAGGTACCAGTACGACGTCGCCACGAAGACCACCGCGCCGACGAGGTTGCCGACGCCGGCGAGGAGCCAGTTGGTCACCGCGACGCCCCAGTCGATCCCGGGCACGCCCGCGAAGATCGCGGCGGGCAGGAAGAACATGTTCGCCACCACGTGGTCGAAGCCCATCGCGACGAAGGCCATCACCGGGAAGAAGACCGCGACGACCTTGCCGGTCACGGACGTCGCGGCCAGGGACATCCACACCGCCAGGCACACCAGCCAGTTGCAGCCGAGGCCGCGCAGGAACGTCTGCCACGCCGAGTGCTCCAGCCCCTTGCCCTCGGCGATCTGCGCGAGCCGCTCGTGCGTCAGCGCCCCGCTGGTGCCGGCCTCCGCCAGCTGCCCGCCGATCACTCCCGTCTGCACGGCGAGGAAGTAGGCGACGAAGAGCGCGCCCAGCAGGTTGCCCAGCAGCACGAGCGTGAGGTTCTGGACGACGTCCCCGAGGCCGATCCTCCCGCGCATGGCGCTGAGCGGGACGAGCATCATGTTGCCCGTCGCGAGGTCGGAGCCCGCGACGAGCACGAGCACGAGGCCGAGGGTGAAGGCGGCGCCCATCACCAGCGTCGGCAGCGTGCCCCACGTGGCCGGGTCCAGCCCGGAGGAGACGGTGATGGCCACGAGGCTGCCGAAGGCGATGTACGCGCCGGCGAGGAAGCCGCTGAGCACGACCTTGTCCCACGCGCGGTGGACCTTCTTCGCCCCCGTCGCGGTGGCGACCTGCGCCATCTCCTGCGGTTCGCGAGCGGACACGAGCGCCTCCCGAGGTCGTGGCAGCGACACTAGGGGCGCCGTCCGCGGGCCACGAGTCGGCGGTGCGGCGGGCGGCGTCGGGCAGCGCTACAGGTAGCTGCCCGTCAGCGGCCCCGGCTGCCAGCGGCCCTCGGCGACCACCCGCTGCAGGCGCTCGGTCGTCAGCTCCCGCCCGTGGGCGAGCACCGCGCGGCGCACGACCTCGCGCAGGTCCGCGCCGGTGATCCCCGCGGGCAGCACCGCCGCGACCGCCGTCACGTCGACGCCCGCCGTCGGGCCGGACGCGCCGCCCAGGTAGCGGTGCAGGATCCGCGCGCACGCGGCCCGGTCCGGCGGCGCCAGGTGCACGACGGCGTCGAAGCGCGCCGAGCGCGTCACGGCGGCGTCGAGGGCGGCCGGGTCGTTGGTGGAGGCGATGGTCAGGACGTCGGTGTACGGCTCGGTGCCGTCGAGGACGGCGAGCAGGTCGGCCAGCGCCGTCCCGCGGGCCCCGGCGCGGCGGTCGCCGAGGTAGAGGTCGACGTCCTCGAGGACCACCACGCAGGGGCCGAGGTCCGCTGTCTCGCGGTAGACCTGCCGCAGCACCGTCGTGGCGGCCGCGGCGTCCACGATGATCACCGTGAAGGCGCCGGCCAGCTCGCGGGCGACCACGCGGCTGAGCGCGCTCTTGCCCACCCCGGGCGGCCCGGCGAGCAGGATGCCCCGGTTGGTGCCCAGCCCGAGGTCGCGCATCACGGGCGCGCGGCTGGTCAGCGCCGCCACGTTGACGTCGACCTCCGCCCACACCGCCTCGGGCAGCACGAGGTCCTCGCGGCTGCCCTCCGCCAGCGTCGTCGGCTCCAGCTCCAGCGGCAGCCGGGCGCTGGCGTGCAGCACCCGGCCGCGGAAGAAGCCCTTGTCGCGGCGCGCGGTGGCCAGCAGGGCGTCGGCGACCTCCCGCGCCGCGGCGTGGTCGGCGGGCCGGGTCAGCACCCGCAGGGACGCCGGCTCCGGCTCGAAGTCGTGCTCGAGCAGCTGGACGACGACGTCCGCGCCCGCCGCGGTGCCGGCCGGGAAGAAGGCCGCCGCGGACGTCGGCACCGACAGGTGCTCGTCGCCGAGGTCGATGCGCCCCCACGTGGGCGCCTCGTCGTCCCGCACCGGCCCCAGCGCGGCGCCGTGGACGGCGACCAGGTCGGCGAGCGCCGCCCCGACCGAGACCGCGCGGGTGTTCGTCAGCTCCACCTGCTCCACGACGAGGGAGGTGTGCGGCTGGTGCAGGCACGCCTCCAGGAAGCCGCTGGCCGTGGTGGTGGTGCCGCTCGCGCCGGTGAGCAGCTCGCCGAGCAGGGTCAGGGCGCGGCGGACGGCGGGCGCCTCGCCGGTCAGCGGCGAGGCGCCGGAGCGGGGGAGCGAGGTCATCGAGGTGGTGGTCCCTGGGGGCGGGGCGGACGGCGCGCGGGAGCGCCGGCGGGGCGTCGAGCCTACGCGCGGACCGCTCGTGCGGGTCGCTGCCGTGGGTCGCTGCCGCAGGTGGTGCGCTTGACGCAGGGCGTCCGGGCGTCCAGGCTCCGCCGCACCGTGACCGAGCACCCCGCACCCGCCAGCGCCCCCGACGTCGTCGTCCTGGGCAGCGCCAACGCGGACGTCGTCCTCGCGGTCGAGCGCGTGCCAGCCGCGGGGGAGACCGTGCTCGCCCGCTCGACGGCGCGCTACCCGGGCGGCAAGGGCCTGAACCAGGCGGTCGCCGCGACCCGCGCCGGCGCGCGCACCGCCTTCCTCGCCGCGCTGGGCCAGGACGAGGCCGGCTCCGCGCTGGCGGCCGTGCTCACCGAGCACGGCGTCTCAGCCGCCCTGGTGCGGCGGGTCGACGTCCCGACCGGCACTGCGCACATCGCGGTGCAGGACGACGGCGACAACGCCATCGTCGTCGCACCGGGGGCGAACGCGACGCTCACCGGGCTGACCGGCCGCGACGCGGAGGCGATCGCTACGGCCCGGGTCCTCGTCGCCCAGCTGGAGGTGCCGCTCGAGGGCGTGCTCGCCGGCGCGCGGGCGGCGCAGGGGGCCGGCACGGCGGTCGTGCTCAACGCCGCCCCGGCCCGGCCGCTGCCGGACGAGCTGCTCGGCCTCGTCGACGTCCTCGTCGTCAACGAGCACGAGGCGGCCGAGCTCGCGGGCGCCTCCGGTGCCGGCGGCGACGTCGGTGCGACGGCCCGGCACCTGCTCCAGCGCGTGCCCGCCGTGGTCGTCACCCTCGGCGGGGCCGGTGCGCTGCACGCCCGCCGGACCGCGGAGGAGGGCCGGGTGCCCGCGCCCGTCGTGGACGTCGTCGACACCACCGGCGCGGGGGACACCTGCACGGGGGTGCTGGCCGCCGCCCTGGCGCAGGGGGCGCCGCTCGCGGACGCCGTCCGGCGGGCCGTGGTCGCCGGGGCGCTGAGCGTGCAGGTGCGGGGGGCGGTGCCGTCGATCCCGACGGCGGAGCAGGTCGACCGCGCGCTCGCCGACCACGGCGGCGCCGCACGCGGGTGACTACCCGCGCCGTCCACGGCGTCCACGGCGCGGGCCCCTGACTTGCACGAACCCGCGAACGGCAGTGCAGTAGGAGGGTTCCCCGACCAGGACGGACGGCTGTGCCTCCACTGCCTGACCTGCGCCGGACCCCGCCGACCACCAGCGGCAGCGCGCCCGCTCCTGGACGGCGCGACGGGCGGCGCGCCGCGATCGTCGCCGTCGCCGTCGTGGGCGACGTCGTCCTCGCCGTGGTGCTGACGCTCGCAGCGCACGCGGGCGTCGGCCTGCTGGTGCTCGGCGTGCCTCTGCTCGCCGTCGGGGTCGTCGCCGCCGCACGCGGGGGCCTGGACTGGGCGCACCTGCACGAGGGCTCCTCGGCCATCGGCACCGCGCTCGTCGGCGCCGCTCTGTCCCTCCTCGCGGTCACGCTCCTCCTGACCGCGCCGGCGCGGTCAGCGGCTGCCAGCGACCCGCCGATCTACCCGCCCGCCCCCGTGCCGCTGTTCACGCCCGGGGGCCTGGTGGGCCGTGCCGCCGGGCCGGACGGTGCGGCGACGCCGATCTCCCCCTCCGTCGAGCCTCCGACGGCTCGAGAGGGGAGGCCGACCGCGGCGGTGCCCTTCGTCACGCCGCCCGGGGCGCCGCCCGTGGTCAGGGGAGGCGCGGGTGCAGCGGGCGGCGCGGGTGCCACGGGCAGTCCGGGCGCCGCTGCGGGGAGCGGTGGCTCGGCCGGCGCAGGAGCCGGCACCGCGGCATCCGCCACCGCGAGCTCCGGACCGGGTGCCGCCGCGGGTGGCAGCGCACCGGGGAGCTCGAGCGGCGCGGTGGGCTCCCAGCCTGCGCCCGCGCCCGCCGGTGACCAGGAGGCTGCGGCCGTCGAGCCGTCACCGGCTCCCGAGCCGGCCGAGGACGCCGAGGCCACGCCCGCCCCGCAGCCGGAGCCCGGACCCGAGCCGGAGTCGGAGTCGGCCGCCGTCGAGCCCGCACCTGAGCCTGCACCCGAGCCGGAGCCGACCGGTGACCCCGCGCCCGCGCCGGCGCCGGAGACCTCCGCTCCTGCGCCGAGCAGCGGCAACGGCGGTGGCAGCGGTAACGGCAACAGCGGTGGCAACAGCGGCGGCAACGGGAACGGCAACGGGAACGGCGGAGGCGACAGCGGTGGTGGGAACGGCAACAGCGCCGGGAACGGCAACGGCTAGAACGTCCTGAGCGGACGCCGAGGGCGTCGGCGCGCCGCTGCCCCGGGTGCGCTCGTCGCGCAGGGCGAGGCTCGCCTGCCGGTGCAGCGGGGCGCCCCGCCGAGCCGTGGCCGACCCGGGCGCTGCCCGCTCGCGCCGGGGCCCTCCGGCGCCGTCCGGCCACCGGGTCGAGCTGCCCGCGCACGAGCACTATCCCGGTGCGGTCGGTGGTCAGGGTCAGGCGGCGGCGGGCGTGGGCGTCGGGGTCGTGGGTGCCGTCGGCGCGGGCGGGCAGCGCCTCCGCGTGGCACCGCTCCGACGAGGACGGCCCGCCGGGACGCGCGCGCTCTTCCCGGCTGACGTGCTTGGCAGCCGCCGGGGCGCCGTGGACGATGGGGGAGTGCCTGACCAGGAGGAGCTCGTCCTGCGCGCCGGGCCCTGCGGCGGCAGCGTTCCGGACGCGGCGCTGCAGCGCGACGTCCTCGACCTGCTCGCCGCCCACCCGCTCGGGCTGCGGCGCGCCGACCTGCGCTCGGCCCTCGCCCGCGCCTACGCCGAGCGGCTGCCGCCGGCGGAGCTCGCCGTCCTCGACACGCGCATCGGGCACGGGCTGGCGCGGCTGAAGACCGCCGGGGACGTCGTCCACGACGACCGGCGGCAGCGGTACCGGCTGCGCCCGCGCACCCCCGGCACGCCGGCCGGGGACCTGCCGGCGCCGCCGGTGCGCGACCTGCCCGGCCTGGACGACGCGGAGCAGGACGAGCTGTTCTGACGCCGGCCGCGCAGCGCGCGCCCGCCCCCGAGCCGGAACTGCATGATCACGACGGGGGAGGGGGTGGGGAGCGGGGTGGCGTCGCCGGGGTGCCGGCCCGCGAGCTCGTCGTCCTCGGGACGGCGTCCCAGGTGCCCACCCGCACGCGCAACCACAACGGGTACCTGCTGCGCTGGGACGGCGCCGGCCTGCTCCTCGACCCCGGCGAGGGCACGCAGCGGCAGATGACGCTCGCGGGCGTCGCGGCGTCCGACGTCGACGCCATCGCGATCACCCACGCCCACGGCGACCACTGCCTCGGCCTGCCCGGCGTCCTGCAGCGCAGAGCGCTGGACGGCGGAACCCAGCCCGTCCCGCTGCTCTTCCCCGAGGCGGCCGGGCCGTACGTCGCCCACCTGCTCGGCGCCGCCGCGCACGGCGCCGCCCTCGCGCGCCCCGTGCCGATCAGCACCGACGGCCCCGTGCTCCGCTTCGCCGGCGGCGCCCTCGAGGCCGCCGCCCTCGACCACCGGGTGCCCGCGATCGGCTACCGCCTCGTCGAGCCCGACGGGCGCCGCATGCTGCCCGACGCGCTCGCCGCCCGCGGCGTCACCGGCCCGGACGTCGGCCGCCTCCAGCGCGAGGGCGTCCTGGCCACCCCGGACGGGCAGGTGCGCCTGGAGGAGGTCAGCGCTCCGCGGCCGGGCCAGCGGTTCGCCTTCGTGATGGACACCCGCGTCTGCGACGGCGCCCGCGCGCTCGCCCGCGACGCGGACCTGCTCGTGATCGAGTCCACGTTCGCCGCCGCGGACGCCGACCTCGCCGCCGCCCACGCCCACCTGACCAGTCGCCAGGCCGGTGAGATCGCCGCCGCGGCGGGCGCCCGCCGCCTGGTGCTCACCCACTTCTCCTCCCGCTACGCCGACGTCGGCGCGCTGGGCGAGCAGGCCCGCGCCGTGCACCCGGACGTCGTCGTGGCCGAGGACGGCGCCCGCGTCGCCGTTCCGCCGCGGCGTAGCCTCGTGTGATGGACCGTTCCCAGCTGCGCGAGATGCAGGCCCCCCTGAAGGACAAGTACAAGGGCGACCCGGAGTCCGCGGTGATCACCTTGACCGCCGACGGCAGCCTCACCGAGGGCGTCACGTGCTCGGTGCAGACCGGGCGCGCGCTCGCCAAGGCCGGCCTGCACCCGATGACGGGCGGGGACGGCGCGTCCCTGTGCTCGGGCGACATGCTGCTGCAGGCCCTGGCCGCGTGCGCCGGCGTGACGCTCAACGCGGTCGCCACGAGCCTGGAGATCCCGATCCGCGGCGGCGAGGTGCACGTCGAGGGCGACCTGGACTTCCGCGGCACCCTCGGCGTCGCCAAGGACGCCCCCGTGGGATTCCGCGACATCCGGGTGCAGTTCCGCCTCGACACCGACGCCGAGCAGGACCAGCTCGACACCCTGCTGAAGCTCACCGAGCGCTACTGCGTCGTCTACCAGACGCTCGCGAGCCCGCTCTCCCTCGACGTCTCCGTGCAGCGCGCCACCGCCGACGCCACGGCCTGATCCCGCGGCCTGACGCCAGCGCCTCCCGCCACCCCGCGACGACGACCCCTGCGCCGCTCCCGTGGCGCAGGGGTCGTTGCACGCGCAGTCACCGCGCCTCTAGCGTGGAGCACGACGCGGTGGTCCTGCGCGGATCCCGCCCGCCGAGCGTGCGAGAGGACGGACCCCCGTGCACTGCCCGTTCTGCAAGCACCCCGACACGCGCGTCATCGACTCGCGCACCTCGGACGACGGCACCGCGATCCGCCGCCGGCGCCAGTGCCCGAACTGCCAGCGCCGCTTCTCCACGGCGGAGACCGCGAGCCTGACGGTGATCAAGCGCTCCGGCGTCGTGGAGCCGTTCAGCCGCGAGAAGGTCATCTCCGGGGTGCGCAAGGCGTGCCAGGGCCGCCCGGTCACCGAGGACCAGCTGAAGCTGCTGGCCCAGCAAGTCGAGGAGTCGATCCGCGCCTCGGGCAGGGCGGAGGTGGAGTCCCACGACGTCGGGGTCGCCGTCCTGACCCCGCTGCGGGCGCTCGACGAGGTCGCCTACCTGCGCTACGCGTCGGTGTACCAGGCGTTCGACTCCCTCGAGGACTTCGAGGCCGCCATCGCCGTGCTGCGCGCGGAGCACGACCCCTCCGGCGTCGGGGCCGGGACGGCGGGCCAGCGCGCGTGAGCCGCGGCGTGCAAGCGCCGGCCCGCGGCGTCCGTTGACCCCTGCCGTTGACCCCTGCCGTGGCACCCGAGCACCTCGACGTCCTCGTCATCGGTGCGGGCCTGTCCGGCATCGGCGCTGCCGCCACCCTGCGGGCGCGGCGGCCCGGCACGACGCTCGCCGTCCTCGAGGCCCGCGAGCGCCTCGGCGGCACGTGGGACCTGTTCCGCTACCCCGGCGTGCGCTCCGACTCCGACATGGCCACCTACGGCTACGGCTTCCGCCCGTGGCGGGACGGCACGACGCTCGCGGACGGCGCCGCGATCCTGCGCTACCTCGCCGACACCGCCCGCGAGCACGGCGTCGAGGGCGCGATCCGCTACGGGCACCGGGTGGTGCGCGCGTCGTGGTCGAGCGAGCGGGCGCGCTGGACGGTGCAGGCCGAGCGCACCGGCCCCGGCGTCGCCCCCGGCACGACGGTCACCCTCACCTGCCGCTTCCTGCACGCCTGCACCGGCTACTTCCGCTACGAGCACGGGTACGCGCCCGACCTGCCCGGCGCCGACGCCTTCCGCGGCCGCCTCGTGCACCCCCAGCTCTGGCCCGAGGACCTCGACCTCACCGGCCGGCGCGTCGTCGTGATCGGCAGCGGCGCCACCGCGGTGACCCTCGTGCCCGCGCTCGCCCGGGAGGCGGCGCACGTGACGATGCTGCAGCGCTCCCCGAGCTGGGTCGCCTCGCTGCCCTCGCGCGACCCGGTCGCCGACCGGCTGCGCCGCGCGCTGCCGCCGCGGGCCGCCGCGGCCGCCGTGCGGTGGAAGAGCGCGCTGCTCACTGCGGCCTCCTACCGCGCCGCGCGCGTCGCCCCGCGCGCGGTCGGCCGCGTGCTGCTGCGCCGCCTCGCCGCGCAGCTGCCCGCCGGCTTCGACGTCGCGACCCACTTCACGCCGTCCTACGCGCCGTGGGACCAGCGGCTGTGCGTCGTCCCGGACGGCGACCTGTTCGCCGCGCTGCGCGAGGGACGCGCCGGCGTGGTCACCGACCGGATCGAGACCCTGACCGCGAACGGCGTGCGCCTGGCGTCCGGGCGCGAGCTCGCCGCGGACGTCGTCGTCACCGCCACGGGCCTGGAGCTGCTCGCCCTGGGCGGCATGGCGCTGAGCGTCGACGGGCAGGACGTCGACCTCGCCCGCACCGTCGCGTGGCGGGGGATGATGCTGTCCGGCGTTCCCGACTTCGCGTTCACCTTCGGGTACACCCACGCCTCCTGGACGCTGCGGGTCGACCTCGTCAGCGCCGCGGTGTGCCGGCTGCTCGACCGCCTCGACGCGCCCGGGTGCGCCGTCGTCACGCCGGGGCCGGCGCCGGCGGCGGGACTGGCGCCGCTGATCGCCCTGCGCTCCGGCTACGTCGCCCGCGGCATCGCCGCCCTGCCCCAGCAGGGCCCCGCACAGCCGTGGCGGGTGCAGCAGAGCCACCTGAACGACCGGCGGGTGCTGCGCTCGGCGCGGCTGACCGACGGCCTGCGGTTCACGCCCGCACCCGCTGCCTCACCGGCGCGCGCGCCGCAGGAGGCCCGCTGAGGCGCTGCGACCGGTCGCGCCCAGGCGCGGTCAGGCCGCCCGTCCGCCGGCCGCCACCGGCTCGGGCGCCGACTCGAGCGCCGACTCGAGCGCCGACTCGAGCGCCGACCCGGCCTCCGCCTCGACCCGCTCGCCGCGGCCGACGCGGCCGAGGACGGCGGCGAGCGCGGCCAGGGCCAGGCCCACGACGCCGACGGCGACGAAGCCGAGCCGCGGGTCGGCGGTGTCGGCGACGAGACCGGTCAGCGGCGCCCCGACGGCGCTGCCGACGGTCAGCGCGGAGCTGTGGAACCCCAGCGCGAGACCGCGGACGCCGACCGGCGTGGTGCGGGTCAGGACGTCGGCGGTCGCCGACATCACCGGCGCGCAGAACAGCCCGGTCGGGACCACGAGCAGCGCGAGGGAGACCCAGCCGTCCGCGAGCGCCACGGGCAGGGCGGTGACGGCGAGCAGGAGGAGGAGGAGCACCGGGGGGACGTGCCGCCCGCTGGCGCCGACGACGAAGCCGCCGACCAGCGAGGCCAGGCACCAGATCGCGTAGACGAGGCCGAGGTGCTCCACGCCGTCCGTCTGCGTCAGGACGGCGGTGATCGCCGTCTCGGTGCCGATGACGGTGAACGTCGAGGCGAACGTGACGACGAGCACCGCGAGCACCGGCGCGGTCAGCCACCGCAGCTCCGCGCGCGCCGGCACCCGGGCCGCGGGCGCGGACCCGGGAGCGGCGACGAGCGCGGCGTCCGCGCGCACCGGCGGGTCCAGCACCAGCAGCGCCAGCCCGCCCGTGACGACGGTGACGGCGACCGTGAGCAGCGCCGTGCTCGCGTCGGTGGCGGTCAGCAGCCAGATGCCGGCCGCGGGGCCCAGGGCGAAGGAGAGCTCGACGCCCATGGAGTCCAGGGAGAACGCCGCCTGGCGCTGCTCGAGCGGCAGCATCGCGGCCAGCGCCTGCCGGGTCAGGGAGTAGATCGGGATCGCCAGCAGCCCGCCGGTGAACGCCGCGGCCAGCAGCGCCGGGAAGCCCAGGTGCGGCGCGGCGCACCAGAAGGCGCCCTCGACGAGCGTGGTCGCCACCAGCACCGGGCGCAGCCCCAGCCGGTCCAGGCCGCGGCCGAGCAGGGGCGCGCCGATCGCTCCGCCGACGGCGAAGGCGGCGCCGATCAGGCCGGCGGCGGCGAAGCCGCGGTGCAGGTCCTGCACGACGTGCAGGGTCAGCACCACCGGCGCCGCGGCGATGGGCAGGCGCGTGAGCAGGGAGACGAGCAGCAGCCCCGGGACGCCGGGGCGCGAGACGACGGAGCGGTACGGGGCGAGCGACACGGCGGAGCGGTCCACTTCGAACACGGCGGCCGGGTCTCGTCCCGGCGACGGGCCGCCTCCGGACCGGGGCAGCCTTCGGGCAACCCCCGCCGGACGCCGGGTGTTCCCGCCCGCTCCCCGCACCGGCCCAGCGGGCGCCGGCGGCTCCGGCGCGCCGTCCGGGCGGCGTCCGCCCAGGATGACGGGATGAAGGACTTCGTGTTCGCGGGCGGGACGGCCGTCGTCACCGGAGCCGGCAGCGGGATCGGGCGGGCGCTGGCGCACGCGCTCGCCGCGCGGGGGAGCGGGCTGGTGCTCATCGACCGCGTGCCCGAGCGCCTGGCGCGCGTGGAGGCCGAGCTGGGTGCCCGGCACCCGGGCGTGCCGGTGCGCACCCACCTCGTCGACCTCGCCGACCGCGAGGCGACGGCCGCGACGGCGGGCGCGGTGCTGGCCGAGCACCCGCGGATCTCGCTGCTCGTCAACTGCGCCGGGGTGGCGCTGATGGGCCGCCTGGACCAGAACGCCCTGGAGGAGTTCTGGGAGGTGATGGACGTGAACCTGCGCGCTCCCGTGCACCTGACGCACGCGCTGCTGCCGGCGCTGAAGGCCTCCCCGGGCTCGCACGTCGCCAACGTCTCCAGCGTCTTCGGCCTGGCCGCGGTGCCGCGCGCGATCGCGTACTGCACCTCGAAGTTCGCGGTGCGCGGGTTCACCGACGCGCTGCGCGCGGAGCTGCGCCCGGCCGGGATCGGGGTGACCAGCGTGCACCCGGGTGGGACGAAGACGCGCATCGCTCGCGACGCCACCCCCGGCACCGGCGTGCCGGCGCAGGAGGCGGAGGCGATCAAGGCGGTCTTCGACCGGGTGCTGACCCTGGAGCCGGAGCAGGTCGCGGAGAAGGTCCTCAGGGCGGTGGAGCACCGCAGGCCGCGGGTGCTGGTCGGGCTGACCGCCAAGGGGCCGGACCTGCTGTCCCGGGTGGCGCCGGGCGGGTACACGCACGTGATGGCGGCGTCGGAGAAGGTCCTCGGGGTCGTGCTCGGGCAGTGGCTGGCGCGCCGCCGGCGCCGGTGAGCGGCGGCCCGGCGATCCGACGATCCGACGATCCGACGATGCGGAGACCGCTGTGATCACCCGCCTCCTCCTGCTCGGCGCCACCGGCGACCTCGCCGGGCGGTTCCTCCTGCCCGCCCTCGCCCGCTCGAGCGCCGACGGGCAGCTGCCGGCCGGCCTGCGCGTCGTCGGCGCCGCGCCGCAGGACCTCGACGACGACGCCTTCCGCGCGCACGTGGGTGCGCGCCTCGCCGAGCACGCCGCGGACGTGCCCGAGGAGGCGCGGACGGCGCTGCTGGAGCGGGTGCGGTACGCGCGGGTCGACCTCGACGACGTCGGGACCGTCGCCGCCGCGGTGCGCACCGCGACGTCCGGCCCGGACGACGACGTCGGTGGGGACGGCGGGGCCGGTGGGGACGGCGGGGCCGCGCCGGTGGCGGCCTACCTCGCGCTGCCGCCGACGGCGTTCCCGGCGGCGATCCGCGCCCTGGGGCGGGCGGGCCTGCCGGCCGGCAGCCGCATCGCGGTGGAGAAGCCGTTCGGGGAGGACCTGCAGGGCGCCGTCGCGCTCAACGCCCTGCTCGCCGACGTCACCGCGGATCTCGCGGGCCCCGGGCAGGCGGACGGCGCGGTCTTCCGCACCGACCACGCCCTGGCCATGCCCGGCGTGCAGGACCTGCTCGCCGCGCGACTGCCCGGCGGCGCGCTGGCGCAGGTGTGGCACGGCACGGCGATCGAGCGCGTGGAGGTGCTGTGGGAGGAGGTGATCGGCCTGGAGGGCCGAGCGGACTTCTACGACCGCGCCGGCGCGCTGAAGGACATCGTGCAGAACCACCTGCTGCAGGTGCTCGTGCTCACCGCGATGGAGCCGCCGGAGGGCGACGACGACGCCGCCCTGCACGCGGCCAAGCTCGCGCTGCTGCGCGCCGTGCGGCCTCCGGCCGGGCTCGCTCCGGACGCGTGGACGCGCCGGGCCCGCTACACCGCCGGGCGGCTGGCCGGCGCCGGCGGTGCGCTCGGACGGCGGGTGCCCGACTACGCCGCCGAGGAGGGCGTGGACCCCGCCCGCGGCACCGAGACCTACGCCGAGGTCGTCCTCGAGGTCGACGCGCCGCGGTGGGCGGGCACCCGGTTCGCCCTGCGCACGGGCAAGGCGCTCGCCGCCGGGCGCAAGGGCGTGCTCGTGCACTTCCGGAACGGCGCGTCCGCGCCCGGCGCGCAGGGCGGGCGGCTGTGGATCGACCTCGACGGCCCCGGCGGCGACCCGCGGGTCTCCGCCGAGCGGCGGGCCTACAGCACGGTGCTCGCCGACGTCCTCTCCGGCGGCAGCCGCGTGTCGGTCAGCGCGGAGGAGTCCGAGGAGGCGTGGCGGGCCCTCGCGCCGGTGCTGCGGGCGTGGCGCGAGGGCCGGGCGCCGCTGCTGCAGCACCCGGCCGGTTCGAGCGGGCCGGGGCTGCTGCGGGCGTGACGCTCACCGGGCGGCCGCCTGCGGCAGCTCGGCCTGCACCCGCCGCCAGCACCGCCTGGCGGCGCTGCGACTCGCGGGCCAGCTCCTCCTGGCGGGTGAGCTCCTCCTCGCTGAGGCCGGAGTCCTCACCCGGCGCGGGCACGCCGTAGTACCCGGGGTCGGGATAGGCCAGCGAGACCGCGCTGCGCACCAGGCTGACGGCGGCGAACAGGGCGATGACGAGCGTGACCAGGCAGACCAGGACAGGTAGAGGTTGCGCAGGGTCAGTCGTTCCTGAACGGCCACGACGCCTCCGATCGCCGCCCGGCGACCTCCCGCCGGCGTGATCACATCATCGCCCACCACGGGCGGAAGGACCAGGACCGACACCGACGGGCGGCGGTGCGGACGGGGCAGCCGTCGCTGCGCACGGCGCGGCATGGTATCGAACCGCTACCATGCCGGTCGTGGACCTCAACGTGCGCGACGTCCCTCCCGACGTCCACGCCCTGCTGCGCGAGCGTGCCGCCGCTGCGGGACAGAGCCTCCGGGCCCACGTGATCGAGGTGCTCACCCAGTCGGTGCGACGTCCGTCCGTGGCCGAGTGGCGTGCGCAGCTGGCCGACCTGCCTCCCGTGCGCTCCTCCCTCGACAGCGCCGAGCTGGTGCGCCTCGGTCGCCGGGACGGCGATCCGGACAGCCCTCCGGACGGCGACCCCTCCAGCGGACCCACCGGCGGATGAGCCCTGTGCTCGACGCCAGCGCTGCCGTCGAGATGCTGCGGCAGACCCCAGCCGGCACGCAGGTCGCGGCCGTCGTCGCGTCGAGAGCCGTGAGCGCTCCTGCGCACGTGGACGCCGAGGTGCTGTCGGCGCTGGCGCGCCTGGCGCGTGCGGATCCCGACGAGGAGCCTGCGGTGGGGCGGCGCCTGACCGTGCTGCGCGACGCGCCGATCACCCGGTACGCCTGCGGCCCCCTGCTCGCTGAGGCCTGGGGGCCGCGGGCGGACGTCGCGGTGCGGGACGGCCTGTACGTCGCCCTGGCGCGACGGCTCGGCACGGCGCTGCTCACCGTCGACCGCCGCCTCGAGCGGGCGCTGCGCGGTTCGGACGTCGAGGTCGTGGTCCCGGGCTGAGGCCGGCTCCCGCAGCGCTCAGGCGGGGACCGAGCGCGCCGCCTCGCCCAGCAGGCTCAGCGAGCGCAGCCGCGCCTCGGCGGTGGGGGAGGCGTGGGCGGTGATGAGCTCGTCGGCGTCGGCGCGGACGGCGAAGTCGTCCAGCTGCTCGCCCACCTGGTCCGGGGTGCCCAGCGCCGTGCAGGTGAGCATCCGGTCCACGTGCCGGCCCGCGCCGGCGTCCAGGAGCGCGTCGGCCTGCTCGTCGGAGAGGTCCTGACCGCGGCCGAAGAGGGCCACGGCGCGCTGGCGGCGCACCTGCACCAGCTGCGCGCGGGTGTCGTCCTCGGTGTCGGCGGCGAGCACGTTGACGCCGGCGATCACGTACGGGCGCTCCAGCTGCTCGGACGGCGCGAACTCGCGCCGGTAGAGCGCGACGGCGTCGTGCAGCGCCGCGGGCGCGAAGTGGGAGGCGAACGCGTACGGCAGGCCCAGCGCCGCGGCGAGGCCGGCGCCGAAGAGGGAGGAGCCCAGGACGTACAGGGGCACCCGGGTGCCGGCGCCGGGCACCGCGGTCACACCCGGCACCCGCGAGTCGCCGGCGAGGTAGGCCTGCAGCTCCAGGACGTCCGAGGGGAACGCGTCGGACGCCGCGGGGTCGCGGCGCAGCGCGGCGAACGTCGCCTGGTCCGAGCCGGGCGCGCGGCCCAGGCCGAGGTCGATGCGGCCGGGATGGACCTCGGCCAGGGTGCCGAACTGCTCGGCGATCGTCAGCGGCGCGTGGTTGGGCAGCATCACCCCGCCCGCGCCGAGGCGGATGGAGCGGGTGTGCGCCGCGACGTGCGCGATCAGCACCGCGGGCGCGGAGGAGGCGATGCTCGGCATGTTGTGGTGCTCGGCGTACCAGACCCGGCGGTAGCCGAGCTCCTCCGCGCGCTGGGCGAGGGCCACCGAGGCGGCGATCGTCTCGCCGATGCTGCCTCCCTTCGGCACGAAGGCGAGGTCGAGCACGGACAGCGGCACGCGGATGGACATGCCTGAGGCAACGGTCGCGGAGCGGTGGCTCTTCCGCCGGACCGTCCGCCGGCTGCGGCCGCTCAGGCGCCCGCGGCCGCCAGGAAGCCCGCCAGGCCCTCCAGCAGCCGGTCGACGTCGGCGTCGTCGGTGTAGGGCGCGAGGCCGGCGCGCAGCCCGCCGGCATCGCCGAGCCCGAGGTGGCGGGACGCCTCGAGGGCGTAGAAGTGCCCGGCGGGGGCGTTGACGCCGCGCTCGGCGAGGTGCCGGGCGGCCGCCCCCGCCGCACCCGGGCCGAGCCCGGGGAAGGTCATCAGCAGCGTGGGCGTGCGGTGCGCGGCGCGCGAGTGCAGGACGACGCCCGGCAGGTCCCGCAGCCCGGCCTCGAGGCGCTCGCGCAGGCGGTCCTCGTGCGCCTCGACCGCGGCCATCGACGCGAGGAGCTGCGCGCGCCGTCCCAGCGCCGTCGCCTCGCCGGGGGCGAGGGCGGCGAGGAAGTCCACGGCGGCGGTGGCGCCGGCCATCAGCTCGTACGGCAGCGTCCCCAGCTCGAAGCGCTCGGGAACGGCGTCGCTCGACGGCACGAGCTTGTCCGGGTGCAGGCGCTCGAGCAGCGCGGGCGCGGCGGCCAGGGCCCCGCAGTGCGGGCCGAGGAACTTGTACGGGGAGCAGACGTAGAGGTCCGCGCCGAGCGCGGCGACGTCCACGGGCGCGTGGGCGCTCAGGTGGACGCCGTCCACCCACGTCAGCGCGCCGGCGTCGTGGGCGAGGGCGGTGAGGGCGGGCAGGTCCGGGCGGGTGCCGATGAGGTTCGACGCGCCCGGCAGCGCCACGAGCCGAGTGCGGTCGCCCAGCTGCGGCGCCAGGTGCTCGGGGGCCAGCTCGCCGGTGGCGGGGTCGAAGCCGACCCAGCACACCCGCGCCCCGACCCGCTCGGCGGCGAGCACCCAGGGGCGGATGTTGGCGTCGTGGTCCAGGCGCGTGACGACGACCTCGTCGCCCGGCGTCCAGGTCGCGGCCAGCGCGCGGGAGACGTCGAAGGTCAGCTGGGTGGCGCTGCGCCCGAGCACCACGCCGCTGGGGTCGGCGCCCAGCAGGTCCGCGAGCGCGGCGCGGCAGCCCTGCACGGTCGCCTCGGCGGTGCGGGCGGCGGCCGTGAGGGTGCCGCGGTTGGAGGTCGGGGCCAGCATCGCCGCCGCGACCGCTTCGGCGACCTGGCGGGGGACCTGCGTGCCACCGGGACCGTCGAAGTGCGCCGCCCCGGCGGCCAGGGCCGGGAACTGCGCCCGCACGGCGGCGACGTCGTAGCCGCCGGGGGCCTCCACCACGGGCTGCGTCATGGGGCCAGTCTGTCGCCGTCGCGATGCGGCCCCGCGACCGCGCGGCGTTGGTGCGGCACGCAGCCCACAACGAGTGCTCCGGTGGTACCTTCGCGACATGAGTGGGACGTACAGCGTCAGCCTGGGAGACCGAGGCCGGCTGGTCGTGCCCGCGGAGCTGCGCGACCGCCGCGGCTGGCGCGAAGGAACCGCGCTGGTCCTCGTCGAGACGCCCCGAGGCGTCGTCCTCCTGCCCCGGCAGGAGCTCCGCGACCTGGTGCGCTCCGACTTGTCCGGCAGCGACGTGGTCGCCGAGCTGCTGGCCGAGCGTCGTGCCGCGGCCGAGGCCGAGGACCGGTGAGCGTCTTCGACGCGTCCGCGCTGCTGGCGTACCTGCGGGGTGAGCCGGGAGCGGACCTCGTCGAGGAGCACCTGGGTGCCGGTGGCAGCTGCAGCGCGGCGAACTGGTCGGAAGTGGCGCAGAAGGTGCGTGCAGCGGGAGCTGACTGGCCGCTCGCCCGTGCGCTCCTGCGCAGCTACCCCCTCACCGTCGAGCCTGTGACCGAGGCGGACGCTGAGGAGGCAGCGGCCTCGTGGGAGCGTGGGGCGGGTCTGTCGCTGGGGGACCGGCTGTGCCTGGCGCTCGGCGCCCGGCTCGGGACGACAGTCCTCACCGCTGACCGTGGGTGGGCGGACCGGCCGTCGGTGCTCCTCGTCCGCTGATGGTCCGCTGACCCTCTGCCCGGGCGTGGCAGGCTCGCGCGCGTGCCCGCGACCACGTCGGTGACCGTCCGCACCCCCGGCCTCGTCCTCGTCGAGCACGAGGTGCCGGTGCCGCTGGACCACGACCGCCCCGACGGCCCGTCGATCCCCGTCTTCGCGCGCGAGGTCGCCGACCCCGACGGCCTCGACCGCCCGTTCCTGCTGTTCCTGCAGGGCGGCCCCGGCAATGAGGCGCCGCGCCCCACCGGGTCGCCGATGTCACCGGGCTGGCTGGAGCGGGCGCTCGCCGACCACCGGGTGCTGATGCTCGACCAGCGCGGCACCGGCCGCTCGGCGCCGGTCGGGGACCTGCCGGGGATGTCGCCGGCCCAGCAAGCAGAGCACCTGACCCGCTTCCGCGCCGACAGCATCGTTCGGGACGCCGAGGCCGTGCGGGAGGCGCTCGGAGTGCGCCGCTGGAGCGTGCTCGGGCAGTCCTTCGGCGGCTTCTGCGCCCTGACCTACCTGTCGATCGCCCTCGAGTCGCTGGACGCCGCCTACGTCACCGGCGGCCTACCGCCGGTCGGGCGCTCCCCCGACGAGGTCTACGCCGCCACCTGGGCGCGCCACCGCGAGCTGGTCGAGCGCCACTACGCCCGCTGCCCCAGCGACCGCGAGCGGGTGCTGGCGCTGCACCGGCGCCTGTCTTCTGAGCCGCTCGCCCTGCCCGGCGGGGACTTCCTGACCGCCCGCCGGTTCCGCAGCGCCGGGCACGGCCTGGGCATGAGCGACGGATCCGACCGCCTGCACGGGCTGCTGGAGCTGCCCGCGGACTCCCCGGCGTTCCGCGCCGACGCCGCTGACCTCATGGGCTTCGCGCGCAACCCGCTGTACGCCGTCCTGCACGAGGCCTGCTACGCCGACGGCGCCACGACGGCGTGGTCGGCGGACCGCACGCGCCCCGCCGCCTTCGACGAGGACCCCTCGCTGCTCTTCGGCGAGCACGTGCACCCGTGGGTGCTGGACGACGTGGGGGCGCTCGCGCCGCTGCGCGACGCGGCGCTGCTGCTGGCCGACCACCCGTGGCCGCGGCTGTACGACCCGGCGCAGCTCGCGGTCAACGAGGTGCCGGTTGCGGCGGCCGTCTACGCCGAGGACCCCTACGTGGAGGCGACCTTCTCCCTGGAGACCGCGCGGGCGGTGCGCGGGGCGCGGGTGTGGCTGACGAACGAGCACCTGCACAACGGCCTGCGCGCGGACGGCGCCCGGATCCTGGACCGCCTGATCGCGATGGCCCGCGGCCGCGCCTGACCGGTGCGCCGCTGAAGCGTCCGCCGCCGGCGGATGCCGGCATCCATGACCTGCTCGGCGGGCTGCGCCGACTCGAGCGAGGTAGACGTGGGCGACATGCGGCTACGACGCGGCTACGCTCGTCGCCATGACGGAGATCGCGGCTCGTGAGCTGCGCAACGACACGAGCGCAGTGATCCGACGAGCGCAGGGCGGCGAGCACATCGTCATCACCGTCAGGGGACGTCCCGCCGCGCAGCTCGTACCGCTCCCTCACAGCGGCCCTGGCGCGTGGGTGTCGCGGGAGCAGCTCGTCCGCCAGCTGCGCACCGTGCAGGCGGATGCGGGGCTGCGGCGGGACCTCGCAGAACTGGCCGGGGACACCACCGACGACCTCGAACCCCTGACGTGACGGCGCCCAGGGGTCTCCTCGACACCTCCGTCTACATCGCCACCGAGTCGGGCCGCGGCCTCGATGAGAGCAACCTGCCTGACGAGGGCGCCCTGTCGGTCGTGACCCTGGCGGAGCTGCGGGCAGGGGTCCTGGCGGCCGTCGACACCGGCGTCCGCGCCCGCCGGCTGGCGACGCTGGAGGCGGCGTCGACGGTCAAGGCCTTCGGCATCGACGCAGCGGTCGCAGGGGAGTGGGCGCGTCTTCGCGTGCACCTGGCCGAGACGGGGCGACGGGTCGGCGTCAACGACCTGTGGATCGCCGCCACGGCCGTGGCTCACCGCCTGCCTGTGGTCTCCCAGGACGGCGACTTCGATGCGCTCGTCGGCGCTGAGGGCTTCACCTTGATCCGCGTCTGATCCACAGCACCGTCAGGGACCTGCTTCGCGCTGGTCGGCGGTTCCCCGTCCCACGAGCTGGCGCAGCGCTTCTCGGGTCTCGGCGTCCGTGGAGTAGATGACCGTGCCGATCATCCCGCGGGTGAGGAGCACCTTGTAGACGTTGCGCACGAGGCGGTCGAAGTCGGCATCGCTCACCGAGGTCCGGCTGCGGAAGTCCGGATCCCTGTTGGCCGACCGGTCGCTGACGAAGCGTCCGTCTCGCCAGACCAGGTCCGGACCGAGGATGACGCCGCTCCAGTCGTATTCGAAGCCCTGGGCCGTGTAGACGCACCCCACCTGGCCGAAGCCGCCGTCCTCGGTCGCCCACAGCGAGGCAGGAGGGGCGCCGTCGACCCGGCGCTCACCCTTGAGGTTCCACGGCCTGGCCCAGGCGCCGATCTGCACGTCCGAGACGAGTGTTCCGTCGGGACGCGGGTCGCTCCACGGCCAGCAGTAGCCAGCGGAGAGCCGCCCGCTGTACGGACCTCGCTCGTCGGCCGTGCGCGCGGCGACGAACTGCTCCATCTCCTCGGGCGTCTCGGCGATCCGGACGTCGAAGGCAGGGTCGCCGTCCCAGGTCACCGGACCTCCCTCGACCAGGCCGAGGAGGCGCTCGACCCAGCGCAGGTACTCGGCGCTGCCGCCGCATCGGTACTGCCCGTCGAGCTCGATCACCTGCACGTCCAAGCCCAGCTTGCCAGCGTGCCGGGTGATCTCCTCCAGGGATCCCATCTCGCCGGGGCGGACGACCTGGTGCTCGTCGAGGAGGAACACCGGCACGCGGGCGGCGGCCATGAGCTCGTCGACCTGAGGCCTGTCCGTGCGCAGCTCCGCGCGGGTGTACCGGTTGGCGGACGTGTGCCGGATGCGGTGCGCCTCATCGAGGATGAGGACGTCGAGCGCGTTCCTCTCGGCGTCCATGAACTGGTTGAAGTACTTGAACACCTTCTGAACCCGCGGCGAGCGGTTGCCAGCGACGCGGCGAAGGGTCTGGGTGAACGAGCGCGACCCCGTGGCGTGCAGGACGGTGCGGTTCTGGCGCGCCAGCTCTCCGAGGAGGGACAGCGCGATCACGCTCTTGCCGCTGCCCGGACCTCCGGTGACCACGATGACGCGCTTGCGGTCGGCCTGCTGTGCCCGTCGGACGGTGTGGAGCGTCAGCTTGACCGCGGCGTCCTGCTCCGCGAGGAGCCGGAACTGCTCGCGGTCACGGACCTCGTCGGCCGCGAGCTTCAGGAGCTGCTTGGACGGTGCTACGGGGGAGTTGAGCAGCTCGTCGGCGAACGGGGCTCCCTTGACGTCGGTGCTGAGCCGGCTGCGTAGGAAGGACTGGAAGGCGCCGCGGTCAGCACCGATGAAGAGCCGTCCTCGGGTGTCCACGGGGCGGTCGAAGAGGTCTTGGACGGCGAGCGGGTCGGTGGCGTTGTGGAGGTACGCCGCGCCGGCCACGGCGTCCGGATGGTTCTCGAGAACCCGGAGGAAGTCTGTGAGGTAGTCGCAGTACCCAGTCACCTGCGTGACGGGGTGGAGCTTCGGTCCGCCGGGAGCACCGGGCACCTCCACCAGGTCGGGGTTGCCCTCGAAGTGCCGTGCCTGTGACCACTGCTTGAACTCGACGACGACGTAGGACGCCTGCCCCGTCTGCGGGTGCGCTCCAGCGAGGATGACGTCGGCCCGCTTGGACGTCAGGGGCAGGTGGTGCTCCAGTAGCACCTCGACGTCCCCGAGACCGGCGTCACGCAGGTCTGCCGCCAGCACGGGCAGGCTGCGCTCCCAGGAGTGCACCTCCGACTCGGATGGGGCATGGCCTGCACGGTGCAGCATCTGGCGCATCATCTGCTCGATGACGGAGTCGTCGGAAGCGCTCGACGCCAACGAGGCAGCGGACAGGCGGACCAGTGACACGGGAACGTCCTCCGGGCAGCACGAATCGACTCGTGCGGGTGGAGGCGTGTCGAGGACCGTCGGAGACGGACGAAGCCTGTCGGGCCGCAGGGATCACGGTAGACGTGAAGTTCGCCGCTCGAAGCAGATGTAGGGCATCAGGGGACAGACCGGCTCGGCGGCAGGACGGCACCCGCCACCAGATCCGGCGGGCTCCGAGCCGCTGTCGTCCATGGCCGCGTCCGTGGGCGTCCAAACTGCGCTGGATGCGTGATGTGGGCGAGGTGATGGTTTCGGGGTGAGTTGGGGTAGTGGGTGCTGTCCGTCGCATACGGGGCCAGGCCTCAAGAGCCGTTGTCAGTAGCGGTCCTCCAAGATGCTTAGTACCCACGCGCTGGCGGTCAGCGCGGTGATGCGCCAGGGGCATAGGGTGATGCGATGCAGGGCTCGCTAGCGGATTTTGAGTTGGGCGATGCCGTGCTCGACGAAGGCCCGGTGGGGTCGATGTAGAAGTTTCACCCAAGGGTGGCCGGGGCGAGAACTTGTCCGCCTGTGTGGGAAGACCCTGGCGGGCAGCCAGGTGGAGCAGGGGCAGTGCGTGTCGGCGGGTGCAGTTCAGATCGTGGGTGCCGTCGGGCTTGACCGGTGACATCCACAGCAGTCGTCCGTCAGGGTCGCAGATGACCTGGACGTTGCCGCCGTGGCGGCGACGCTTACCGGAGTACCAACCATCGGCTCCTGGGCCGGGGTCGCGGGTGCGATCGGCGGGGGATCAGGGTGCCGTTGAGCAGCAGGTGTTCATGTCCGGCGCGAACCGCCTCGCTGATGACCTCGCTGAGGTTCAGGGCTTGGACGGCGATGACGTCGAGCGTTTCATGAAGGTAGCGGTAGGCGCTGGACAGGCTGATGTGGTTGTCTCGAGCTAGGTCGGTGACCGCGGTGTGCTGACGCACGAATCGCAGTAGCAGCACCGCTTGGGCGAAGTACCGCAGCACCCGGCGGTGCCTACGGGTGCTGATCCTGACCCGGTGGGCCGCCAGCAGGCGCGCAATGCGCCGTGCGAGGCAGCGGGGGACGTCGAGGCTGGCGCGGTGAGGAAGCACGCATGATTCTGAAGGGCACCACCGACGGCTCTGGCCGCCGCCAGTCAAGAACGCAGGCCCTCATACCCTCACCGGGCGCGCAGCTCGCGACGCCGCCGGCAACGCCTCTTTGACTGTCTCACTAGGGAATGAGATGTTGCAGGTGTGGCACGAAGTATCGAACGGATAATCTTCATCGTGCACGGTGTCGTGACGCTGGCTGCGGCGGTCGTGCTCGTGGTGCTTCCTGCGGCCATACCTGCGATCGTGGGCATCTCGATGAGATCCAACGAGTATCTGCTCTCGTACTTCTTGGCCGCCGCGGAACTCGGGATCGGCGCGCTGTCCCTCACGGTGCCGCGCATGCACGATGCAAGTGCTGTCTGGCTGATCGCACTCTCCTTTGCGGCTTTTCATGGCGCGACCGCAATCCTCGAGGTCGTCTACATGATCATGGAGGAGGCGAGCGCGGTCTTGATCGCGAACATCGTCGTACGGGTCATCGCCACGGTCGCATTCCTGCTCGTCGCTCGAGAGCGACAAGCATGATTCCGACTCATCCAGAGCAGCCCCGAGCCTGCCCGCTTCCGCCTCTGCCCCCGGGGCACCCCTTCAATCGCCGCCACTGCATTGGTGTTGAGGAGCATCGAGGAGGGCCGCTAGTGACAGAGGCTCAATGCCTTACAGGAGAGGCCGGGCCATGTGGAGGACCTCAGCATGGGCTTTGCGCCCGGAGGAGCTGGTCGCCCTTGGCGTGCCGACCGGCGCCTGCGCGGGGTTTCGGACTGCGCGGTCTAGGCCGACTGCGTCGCCTCGTTGCAGGAGACCTTTCGACTCACCGGCTTCTGCGTCTCCGCCACCAGTCCCGCACGCGATGCGCACCGCCCCTCGCTACTGTTGAGACAAGCGGATAGAGGAGGCCGAACCCCACGAGTGCGGTGGCTCCAGCACCGCTAACCAGAAGTCGCCCGTCGTTGGTCGCCTCCGTGGCTCGGTCGAGGTGGTAGGAGACAACGGCCGCATCAGCCGCAACGGCTGCCTCCGCTCGCTCCGCCGATACCGGCGTGGAACTCGGCAGCACGGGAAGGTTCGGGTAGCTGTCCCTATCTGCTCCACCCTCGACCACAGCATGAGCGAGGGCGTTCACTGCGGCCTTGTTATGGACGTCAGCGACCTTGTAGCGATCGGCCGCGTCGTCGTAGTACCAGAGGGCGGCCAGTGCCACTAATACGGTACCGGCGAAGGATTTCAGGAAGATGTCAATCCATCGGTGTAATGAGGCGTCGGGTTGGCTAGGCGTCTCGGTTATGGTCACGGTCCCCAGCTTGTCCTGACCCACCGACATGAACCGCCTCAGTACGGTCGACCTCGCAGACGTGATCGGCGGGGTTGCCGACTGATCATGGCTTGGCCCGCGGCCACGGCGACGACCATCGCCTCCGCGATAGAGAATGATAGGTCCCGGCCGGTCAGCAGGCAGAACACGCGCATGGCGACCCATGCGAGGCGCTCGTCGCCGTCGATCAGGAGCTAGTAGCGGGCCGACGATCTGACTAGAATTCTGTACATGACCACGCTGCCCCTGGCCGAAGTCCGTGCTCAGTTGTCGAGCCTGGTCGACGAGGCCCAGGCCACGCACGAGCGCTACGACATCACCCGGAACGGGCGCCGTGCTGCTGTGCTGCTCAGCGCGGAGGACTTCGACGCCCTGGAGGAGACCCTCGCAGTCCTGGCGGACCAGGACCTGCTGCGGGCCCACCTGACCGGTCTGGCCGAGGTGGCGGCCGGTGACGTCGTCGATGCAGATGTGGTGCAGGTGGTGCGCGACCGAAAGCCTTCGTCAGGCGTGGACGACGTGCGCGATCAGTGACCGAGCAGCCGGCGGAGGGGCCGTACTCCGTCGAGCTGGCCTCGTCGGCAGCACGGGACCTCTCCGACGAGCTCCCCGAACCCGTGGCTGCGGCCGTGTACGAGCTCATCAACGGGCCCCTGCGCCAGAACCCCTACCGCGTCGGCAAGACGCTCCGGCCGCCGTTGGCGCCGGCGCTGTCCGCTCGCCGAGGGACTTATCGGGTGCTCTACGTCATCGACGAGGACACCCGCACCATCACGGTCACAGCGGTGAGCCACCGCGCCCACGCGTACCGGGCCTGACGAGTCCGACCACCCGGACGGCGCAGGGCAAGTCGGCCGTCGGGGTGCTGGACCGGCTGGCGCCTTCACGACCACGGCGAGCTGTCCGACTCCGTCGATGAGACGGAGGTGGTCACGGCTGCTGGCGCGGGAGCCGACGCGCAGGCGCGACGGCTGGCGCAGAGGCTGGAGCAGAAGCGCGCCCAGATCGCGGCCGAGGAGCGCGAGGCCGAGGCGCTGCACCAGCGCTTGCGGAACTGGGAGGCTGGCGCCGAGGGCGAGCGGCTCGTCGCCGCGGAGCTCGATGCGCTGCGTGACGGCGGGTGGGTGCTCCTCCACGACGTCCACTGGCCGGGCCGTCCCAAGGCCAACCTGGACCACGTGGCGGTCGGGCCAGCGGGCGTACTCGTCATCGACACCAAGAACTGGTCGGGACCGGTCACCATCAGGTCCGAGGTGCTGTGGCGGGGTCGCTATCCCCAGCGCCGGGAGTGCGAGGCCGTGGCACATGCGACGGCAGCAGTCGCCGCGCTCCTGGAGCCAGCGCACCGCAGTGCGGTCGTCGGCGTGCTGTGCCTGGTGCAGCACGACCTCCCGGCCGCCTCGGTGACAGGAGGCGTCGTCGTGCTCGGCCGCTCCTCGGTCGCCGCGTGGTGTCGCGCGCTGCCGCAGCGGCTGACGGCGTCGGACGTCGCCACCATCGCGGCGCACCTGGAGCGGACGCTCGGCGCCCCGGCGTCCCCGGCGCAGCTGACCACCTGCCACATCCCCTCGCCCGGGAGCGTGCCTGCGCGCTGCCTGCCCCACCGGGCTTCCCGGTCCAGGCCGCGTCGATCAGCACCGACAAGGCGCGCCGGCATTCCTGCGCCGCGAACCCGCGGGGCCCGCCGCCGCGGCGGGATGCCTATGCCCGTTCGACTCGCCGTGGGAGCAGCCGCGGCGCTGAGCGCTCTGGGCTTCCTGCAGTCGATGAGCTGATCCGGGGCGACCCGCTGTCGTAGCCCCCGCCTACGGTCCTCGGCATGGACGAGGCCGTCGTCGTGACGACGCGTCCGATCGTCGTCCCGCCGGCGCCGGCCGCTTCCTCGCCGGCCGCGGCACGCACCATGAGGGCGAACCGCCGCCGCGACACCCAGCCCGAAGTCGCCCTGCGCCGGGAGCTCTGGCGGCGCGGTCACCGCTACCTCGTCGACGCCACACCCGCAGGCACCAGCAGGCGCCGACGCGCCGACGTCCTGCTGCGCGGCGCGCGGATCGCGGTCTTCGTCGACGGGTGCTTCTGGCACTCGTGCCCGCAGCACCTGTCCGTGCCGAAGCGCAACCGCGAGTGGTGGGAGGTCAAGCTCGCGAGCGTCCGCGAGCGCGACGCCCGCACGGACGTCGAGCTCCGCGCCGCCGGATGGGTGCCGGTGCGGATCTGGGAGCACGAGGAGCCGCGAGCGGCCGTGGACCGCCTGGAGGTGCTCCTCGCTTCCGGTCGTGGGCGCTGAGACGGCGAGGTGCTGCAGGAGCGGAAGCCGCTCCTGCAGCGCGGAACTGTCGGACCCGACGGCGACGATGGTCCTGTCCACCTCGGACGAGGTGGGCTCGGGACCGTCCTGGAGCGCGCCATGCTGTCTCCCACGCTGGACCTGCACGCCGTCGCGGACGCCGCCCTGCACGAGGGAGCGGTCGTCGGCTCCGGCCGCGCCCGCCTCGACCACGGGTTCGCCGTGGCCATCCCGGGCACCGAGGAGGTCGTCCCCACCACCAGCCAGGCGGCACTGGTCGGGGTCCTCGCCGGCTACGTCGGCCACCACCAGCGCGAGCTCGCCGGTGCTGACCGCGTCCTCGACGCCGCCGTCGAGGGCACCCACACGGCGATCGACGTCGCGGAGGTCTACACGGACCTGCCCACCGCGAGGTCCGCGGCCCGCGCCCTGCACCAGTGCGTCGTCCTCGACCTGGCCAGCCGCACCACCGTGCCCACCGACGCCTGACGCAGGCGCGACTGCCCGACACGGCCGCAGAGGTGAGCAGCCCTATCGTGACCGGATGAGCATCGCTGAGGCGTTCACCCGGTTGCGATCCGCCGCCGATGACGGCCGGATCGAGCGCATCTGCCGGCTCCACGGCGTCCGGCTGATGACGGTGTTCGGCAGCGCCGTCCGCGACGCCGAGCACGCTCACGACCTCGACATCGCGGTGTCGCTGGCTCCGGACGCGGATCTGCTCGGCCTCGTCGGTGACCTGTTGGACCTGACGGGCACCGACCTCGTCGACGTGATGGTCCTCGACGATGCCTCGCCCACGGCGCGGCGCAACGGCCTGAGCGGAGTCGTGCCGCTGCACGAGGCCGAGCCCGGTCTGTTCGCGCGCACCCAGATGGCGGCGGCGCTGGAGTTCTACGAGACCGCGTGGATGCGCCGCCTCGACCTGGAGCGGATGGCCGCCGGATGACCCCTCGGGCGGTGGACGTCGCCACCGTTCACGCCAAGCTGCGCCTGGTGGGGGAGCTGCTCGAAGCACTGGCAGTCGTCGGCGACGTCACGGCCGAGCGGTTGCGGTCCGACGTCATCACGCGGCTGGCGGTCGAGCGGATCCTCACCCAGGCCGTCGACCTCGTCGTGTCGGTGTGCAGTCACGTGGTGAGCGCACGGGGTTCGACAGCGCCGACGACGTACCGCGACGCGATCAGCAAGGCAGCGACGACGGGTCTCATCAGGAACGATCTCGCCACCTCGTTATGAGCGGCTGTCGGCCTGCGGAACGTCCTGGTCCACGAGTACGCCCGCGTCGATCTCGCTCGCGTCGCCGCTGCAGTGCCGGTCGCCGCGCGAGACCTGTCGGCGTTCGTCCGACAGGTAGCCGCGTGGTTGGTCGAACGCGCCTGATGGTGGAGACGACCGAGCGGCGCACGGTGACCTGCACCGTGCGCGCCGTGTCCAGCAGGTATACCAGAGGTATACTGCTCGGGTGGCACAGACGACGATCAAGGTCGACACCTCCCTCCGTGACCGTCTCAACGAGGAGGCGCGGCGAGACGGCGTCCCGGTCGGGCGCCTCCTCGAGGCGCTGCTCGCGGAGCGCGCCCGCAGCCGGCGCTTCGCGCAGCTGCGGGCGGCCGTGGCCGCGACGTCCGCCGACCAGCAGAAGTCCTACCAGGAGGAGACGGCGGCCTGGGCGACCACGGACGGTGACGGGCTGCACGGCGCGTGAGCCAGGCCTGGCACCGCGGCAGCGTGCTGTGGGCCTCGCTCGACACCGGCAGCGGGCATGAGCAGGCCGGTCGTCGCCCCGTCGTCGTGGTGGCCTCGAACGACTACCTCGAGACGGTGACGACGCTGGCGATCGTCGTCCCCGTCACCACCGTCGACCGGGGGTGGCCCAACCACGTGCCTCTGCGCGGTCCGACAGGCCTGCGACGACCGAGCTGGGCGATGACCGAGCAACCCCGCACCATCGATCGAGCCAGGGTCCGGACGGTCGCCGGTGAGGTGGACGCCGAGACGGAGGCCGCCATCGACGTCTACCTGCGCGACTTCCTGGCCCTGGCATGAGCGCGACGACGGTGACCACGACCGCCGGCCAGGTGCGAGGGCGCCGCAGCGACGGCGTCACCACCTGGCTCGGCGTCCCCTACACCGCCCCACCCGTCGGGCCGCTGCGCTTCCGCGCGCCGCAGCCCGTTCCGCGCTGGGACGGCGTCCGCCCGGCCCTGGAGCCGGGCGGCGCGGCGATGCAGCGGGCGCGGCTGAGCGCGCCGATGACCGGGCTCGGGTCCTCGGTGAGCGAGGACTGCCTGTACCTCAACGTCTCCTCGCCGGCCGCGGACGACGCCCGGCGCCCGGTTCTGGTGTGGCTGCACGGGGGCGCGTTCACGAACGGCTCCGGCGCGCTCTACGACGGCCGGCACCTCGCGGCGCTCGGGGACGTCGTGGTCGTCACCGTCAACTACCGGCTCGGGGTGTTCGGCTTCGTCGACCTGGCCGCGGTCACGAACGCCGACGTGCCGTCCAACCTCGGGCTGCGCGACGCGATCGCGGCGCTGGAGTGGGTGCGCGAGAACGTCGCGGCCTTCGGCGGCGACCCGGCGCGGGTGACGGTGGCGGGGGAGTCGGCCGGGTCGGTGCTGGTCTCGCTGCTGATGGTCGCGCCGGCGGCGCGCGGCCTGTTCCGCGCCGCCATCTGCTCCAGCGGCACCTACAGCCTCAACCACGGCGAGCAGGCGCGCACCGACGTCGCCGCGCGGTACGCGGCCGAGCTGCGGATCGGCCCCCGCGGCGGCGCGGCGCTGTCGGACCTGCCCGCCGAGCAGCTCCTCGCCGCGCAGGTCGCGGTGAGCGAGCAGGTGCACGCCACGACGCCGGCCGCGCCGTGGTTCGACGGCGACGTGGTGCCGGGCTCGCTGGAGCAGGCCCGGGCCGCCGTCCGCCCCGACCTGACCCTGCTGGCCGGCTCGACCCGCGACGAGATGCTGTTCTTCCGGCGCACCCGCTCGGACATCCTCCTCACCGGCCGGGCCGAGATCGCCTCCCGCCTGCGGAACGCCCTGGGGGAGGAGCACGCCGACGCGGTGCTGGCGCGCTACCCGAGGAGCCTCCTGGGTGAGGTGCGGCTGAGCACCGACCTGAACTTCGCGCGCCCGACCGCGCACCTCGCCGAGCGGCACGCCGCCGCCGGCGGGACGGCGTTCGCGTACCGCTTCGACGCCGCGACGCCGTGGCTGGGCGCCTGCCACGCCGCCGACCTGCCGTACTTGTGGGCCTGGGGCGGGGCGACGGCGTTCGTGCTGCGCGGAGCGCCCACCTCGGCCCGCCGCGCGCTGGCGGCGCGGCTGCAGCGGCACTGGGTCGACTTCGTGCGCGACGGGCACCCCGGCGGCGCCTGGCCGGTGCACGAGCTGCCCAAGCGGCGCACCCTCGTCCTCCACCCCGCGGGGGATCGGGTCCAGGTCGATCCGGCAGCCGAGCGCCGGACGGCGTGGGCGGGCGCCGACGTGATGCCGCACCCCTGAGCTGCTCCGTGAGCACCGCCGGAGCGGTCACCAAGAAGAGGCGAGTTGTCACTCAGCGTCGAGAGAATGGGCATTTATTCACTCGATATGACGTACCGGCACGAGAGTTGTTCCATGGACGAATGAGGTCACCAAGGCCGGTGTCCGAGCGCGCGCCCGAGATCGCCGCGGCGCTGCTGCAGCTGCCGCACGACCACGTCGCCGAGCCGCACCGCTCGTGGCTGCGCGATCAGTACCGCCGGGTCGTCCCCGTGGTGCTCGTCGACGCCCTGCGCGCGGCCGAGGACGGCAGCCCGCTCCCACCGCGGTGCGTGGCGCGGCTGCGCGAGCTGGCGGCCGACTGCTCCGAGACCGAGGTCCCGCTCGCCGTGAGCCTGCGCGCGACGCTGCCGGCGGTGCGGGTGTTCTGCGGGTTCGTCCAGGAGACCGCCGACGGCGCCCGTGCCGCCCAGCTGGTGGAGCGGGGGTGCGTGGTGGCCCAGGAGGTCATCAGCACCTGGGTGGAGGCGTGGGTGCGGGCCAGGTCCACCCGGGCCGCGAGGCCGACCGCCCCGCCGGAGCCGGGCGGCGACGAGGAGCTGGAGCCGGTGGACGAGGTCATGCTCGCCCTCGTGGCCGAGGGCAGGTCGAACGAGGAGATCGCGGCGGCCACCCACTACAGCCGGCAGGCCGTCGGATGGAGGCTGTCCCGGCTCATGCACCGCTGGCGGGTCTCGAACCGTGCTGCCCTGACCGCCACGGCCTACGCCAAGGGGATCCTCGTGCCGCCCCGCCGGCACCCCTGAACGGCGCACTCCTGCCGCGCGTGGTGCTCGATCGGCTGCAGCCGATCGAGCACCACGCGCGGCAGGAGGAACTGCTGCATCAGCTTCATCAGGCGTACGGAGGCACGGAGCGACGCGATGGACCTCGGTCGAAGGAGTTCCCGACCGAGGTCCATCGCGTCGTGGTCATGCCGGCGAGTTCGGTGGGCCGCCATGCACCCTGTTCCTCGCTGGACGGAGCGTTGTCACTCAGGTTCAGCGGCTGGTGACCTTGTCGATGTAGCGGTCCAGCGGGATCTTCCAGTACGGCTCCCACGGCCAACCGCACGGCTTGCGCTCGACCGCGACCTCGATATCACCGTTCGGTACCGCGAACTCGACATCGGTGAGGAAGATCTCGCGGTGTTCCTCCCGCGTGTCGAAGGTCGTGCCAGCACCGAAACCGTAGACCGCCGTGTAGGTCACGTCGGCGACCAGGTTTCCGCTGGTGCGGTAGAAGGGCTCGATGAGGATGCCCCGCGCTTTCTGACCGGGTGCCACCTCGAAGGTGTGGTTGGTGATGGTCGCTTCCTCCTCCCCTTGCGAGAACTCGGCGCTGCCCGCGACCGTGAGGCCGAAGAACTTCGTGAGCTCCGCGCCGCCGCCCAGGGAGCCACCCACCGTCCACGACCTCGTCCGGGTGAACTGCCCTGCCTCCTCGTGGCCCGCCTCCTCTCCCTCCGCGGCGTCGCAGTTGTTCGTGACCGGCGTGGGCAGGGCCAGGTGGCGCGCGACATTCGTCTTGGGCGTCGTGGGGTCGTAGTCGCAGTTCTCGACGGTGATCCCTGTGTTGATGCCCTCTGTGTCGCCCTGGCAGACCTTGAAGACCTGCTCATCAGTGAGGTTGTCCAGGGCGCTCGCCATGGGCGCGAGTGCGACCATCGCGACGCCCAGGCTCGCGGTGGCGATGCCGCTCGCCGCGGCCCGTCGAACCAGCTTCCTCATGGTGCTCGGTCCTCTCTGTTCGAAGTGTGCGGTAGCAACGGGATGAACGGTCCTCAACCAGCGCTGGTGGCGGTGCTGACCCATCTGTCCGGGCCGAGCACCTGGTAGTCCTCCCAGGCCCAGTCACACTCCTTCTTCTCCGCCGTGACGCCGATCGGAGCGGTCGACACCGGGATCTCCACGTCCTCGAGCGGGATCTCCCGGTGGTGGACGCGCCGCACCGGGGTACCCGTCGCCGTGACCTCCTCGTAGGTCACGGCGGCCTCCAGGACGCCGCTGGACCTGTCCATGGCCTCGACGAGGACTCCCCGCGCCTTCCACCCCGGCGCGACGTCGAAGGTGTGAGCAGCGATCGGAGCGGTGTTCCGCCTCTCCTGGTGCAGGGTGTCCTCGTTCACGGTGACGTCCCACAGCCCGGGGAACTGCGCGCCGCCCCCCAGGGCACCGCCGACCGTCCACGCCCGGGTCCGCGTGAACCGCCCCTCGACCTCCAGGCGACCTGTCGTCCCGGCAGGCGCGCCGCACATGTCGGTGCTCACCTCGGGCAGGGCGTACCAGCGCAGGCTGCTCTCGACGGGTGTGGTGGGCGTGTAGTCGCACCGGGCCACCACGTCGTCGGCGACGTGCCCGAGGTTCTCGCCCTGGCACATCCGGAAGAGGTCCTGCTCGGAGAGGACCTGGGGGTCCGTGATCTCCTGGGCGTTCGCCGCTGGGGCGAGTCCGAGGAGCGTCAGCCCCAACCCTGCCGCCGCGATACCGCCCGCGACGGCCCGACTCCTGCGGTTCTCCATGGTGGTCCTCCCCGTCATGCGCTCCTCCTCCGTCGGCGAGCGAACATGACGAACGTAGGACCAGGACTTCTCAGGGGTCGTGCTGATCACCGTTGATTGGCCGATCTCCTAACGGGGCATCGTTAGTCGATCGCTTGATGAAGAGCCTGTGACCGGAGCCCGAGCACCGACGCCTCTCACCGGGCCCGGCTCGGTGAGCTCTCCAGCGACATCGGGCGCACGAGGTCGTTCACGTGCCGGCGCGTCCACCACGCGCCGGTGGCTCGCCGCTCCGCGGGGGTGGTGTAGCGGTAGCGGTACACGCTCGCGCGCACCCACCGCGGCGGCGCCTGCGGCGGGAAGGGGGAGGAGCGCAGCAGCTTCAGCGTCGCGCGGTCGCCCTCGAGCAGCCTCACCAGCAGCGGGACCAGCCAGCGGTCGCCGTAGCCGGGGTTGATGGCCACGAACCACATCAGCCAGTCCAGGCGCAGGTGGTAGGGCGCGATCTGCGGCGGGCGGCGGTGGACGTCGCCGGGCTTGGCCTTGAACTCGTACTCGCGCCACACGGTCTCCGGGCCGGGCGCGGGATCGTCGGTGCCGGAGAGGACGACCTCGTGGCGCACGCGGGTGATCGAGCCGAACGCGCCGTAGGTGTTGACCAGGTGCAGCGGCTCGAAGCTGGCGTTCATCGCCTGCCGCTTGGACAGCAGGTTGCGCACCGGCCCCACGCTGAGGACGGCCACGAGCGCGGTCAGCGCGATGGTGAGCACCTGGTGCCACGCCGGCGACGACAGGTCGGTGGGCGGGTCGACCGGCACCACGGCGTCCAACCACCGCCCGTCGAGCACCGGGATCGCCAGCACCAGCGTCAGGGCGTTGAGCCAGGAAAAGTTCCCGCTGACCACCAGGTAGCCCTGCGTGATGATCACCAGGAGGGCCGCGACGCTCGCGACCGGCTGCGGCAGCAGCAGCCCGAAGACGAGGACGAGCTGCATCGCGTGGTTGACGACCACCTCGACCTTGTGCAGCGGCTTCGGCAGGTGGTGGAAGTACCAGCTCAGCGGCCCGGGCATCGGCTGGGTCTCGTGGTGGTGCTCCAGGCACGTGAGGTCGCGCCAGCAGCGGTCACCGCGCATCTTGATCAGCCCGGCGCCGAACTCGAGGCGGAACAGCAGCCAGCGGAGCAGCCACAGCACGAGCACCGGCGGCGCCACGTGCGCCGGCCCGAGGAAGATCGCGAGGAACCCGGCCTCGAGCAGCAGCGTCTCCCAGCCGAACCCGTACCAGGTCTGCCCGACGTTGACGATCGACAGGTACAGCGCCCACAGCGCGAACCAGACGAGCATCCAGCCCGCGAGCGGCAACCGGTCCGGAACGCCGACCAGCGTGAGCGCGGACAGCGCGATGCCGACCCAGCACACGCCGGCGAAGAGGCGGTCGGAGTAGCGCCACGAGAACAGGCTGGGGGAACGGCGGAACGGCACCCGGGCGAGGAAGCGGGGGATCGGCGTCAGTCCGCGCTCGCCCAGCAGCGGCCGGAACTGGGTGAGCGCCACCGTGAACGCGACGAGGTAGATCAGCGCGAGCGCCCGGGTGAAGACCAGCCGGCTGTGCCAGTAGCCGGGGTCGGAGAGCCAGTCCACCGCCGCCTCCTGCTCGGAGCGTCCCGTCGACCCTGGCGTACCCCGGCGGGTGGACGACGACGCACCCCGTGGGTCAGGCGCCGGCGTCCGCAGCGCTCATGCGCAGGTCACGACTCGCAGGCGACGCCGTCCCCGTCCCGGTCGAGCTTGCCGCTGTACCCGGGGTCGCCGGCGTGAAGAGGGGCGGCCCCGGCCGCTCGGGCCTCGGAGCAGTTCGCGTACGACGTGCTGGAGCCGCTGTCCGCTGCCGCGCTCGAGGTGCCCGAGGACTCCGAGACCGGCGAGGACTGCGAGGAGGAGGACTGCGAGGAGGAGGACTTCGAGGAGCCTGAGGACTGCGAGGAGGACGACGCGCTCGAGGCCGTGCCGCTCGACGCCTTCGCCGCGGAGCCCTTGGCGGCCAGCGCGGCCTGCACGCTCGCCAGCTGCCCCTGCAGGTCCTCCACCTGGCGCTGCGCGTCGGCGAGCTGGCCCTCGGCGGACGCGCGGGCGGTCTGCGCGGACCGCTGCGCCGCCGCCGCGGCCTCGAGCGCCGTCTCGGCCTCGGCCTGCTCCGCTGCGGCGCTCCGCGACTGCGCCTCGGCGTCCTGGCGCGCCTCGACCGCGGTGCGCCTCTCCTCCTGCGCCCGGGCGAGGTCCGCCTCACCACCGGCGGAGCCGATCCCCGTGCCGGCCAGGAGCCCCAGGACGCCGGCGCCGGCGACGAGCACCCAGCGCCGCCGGCGGCGCTCGACCGGGCGGTCCTCACCGAGCGGCTCGGCGCCGAGAGGCAGGGCGCCGACAGGTGGAGCGCCGGTCGGCGCCGACGGCGCCGATGACAGGGAGAGCGTGCTCTCCCGGAGGTCGATGGGCCGGGTCTTCTCCATGATCGCTCCCCCCGTGGACCTGGACGTGAGACCAGAGGAGCACGCGCCGAGACGGATCTGCGGGAGCGACACACCGGACAGCACGACGGCCGCCCGGTCAGCTGGCCGGGCGGCCGTCCACGCGAGGGCCGATCCGACAGTCGCCTCGCGGCGAGGGGCCGCTCGTGGCGGCGGGGGTGAGGCCCGGGGACGTGCACCGGACCGGCCACGTCCTGCAAGGCTCCACAGCCCTCGGGCGTTCCCGGGCGCAGGGCGGCCGTTGTCCGCTCAGGACGCCGCACCGGGGTACGAGGAGGGCACCACGACCGACCTCACCCGCTCCACGACGCCCCCGGACGGCTGCGCCGAGCTGTCCCGCACCGAGCACGTCGAGGGCAGCTTCGTCTCCGTGCGCACGGACGAGGTGCGCACCGGCCCCGACTCGACGACGACGTACGACGTGGTGGCGCACCCGGGCGGCGCCGCCGTCGCCGCCGTCGCCGCCGTCCGCTCCGGGGACATCACCAGCGCCATGACGGTCGCCGGCCTGCTCGCCGTGGCCGGTCCGCTGTGAGCGACTCCCCGAGGTCCCACGTCGACGGCCAGGTCGCCCTCCTCAGCACGCGCAGCCCGCTCGTCGACGGCGGCCGGACGGCGCGCCGGGCCCGACCCGCGTGCCGCGGCGGCGCCGTGCTGGAGGGGACCCTGCGGCTCCGCTGACGGCTCGGCGGACCATGGAGCGAGCACCGACCGCTGCGAGGAGGATGCGAGGAGGACATGACCCAGCGCAAGCCGCCCCAGGTGCCGTTCGAGACCTGGGTCGACCGGCAGATCCGCGTCGCCCAGGAGCGCGGCGAGTTCGACAACCTCTCCCTCGCCGGCAAGCCGCTGCCCAAGGGCCGGCCCTCGACGACCGACGAGTGGACCGTGGAGTGGGCCAAGCGCGAGGGCGCCGACCTGACCGCGATGCTGCCGCTGAGCCTGGCGCTGGCGAAGGAGCGGGAAGAGCTGACGGCGTCCCTGCCGCGACAGGGCTCCGAGGCGCAGGTGCGGGCGCTGGTGCAGGACTTCAACGCCCGGCTCGACCAGGCCTACCGTCGCCCGCCGGACGGCCCGCCGCTGGCGCTGGCGCCGATCGGCCTGGACGCCGCGCTGCGGCGGTGGCGCGAGGCGCACCCCCGGCCCGCGCCGAGCGCGGAGCCGGAGCCGCCGGTCGCTCGCAGGCGGTGGTGGCACTGGGAGCGCCGGATCCGGCGGGCGGGCCGGTAGCGGCGAGGCCTCAGGTGCCGCAGAAGGTCCGGTAGGCGCCGAAGTCCTCCGGGGCGGGCGCGGCGTAGCGCTCGAGGCCGGGGCGTTCGTCGTAGGGCGCGCTCACGGCCTCCAGCAGCTGACCGAGCGGCCCGAGGTCGCCGTCGGCGGCGGCCGCCAGGGCCTCCTCGACGAGGTGGTTGCGCGGGATGTAGACGGGGTTGACCCGGTCCATCGCGTCGGCGTCCGGGCCCAGGGCGCGCCAGCGCTGCGCCCAGGCGTCGAAGCCCTCGCGGTCGAGGAACAGGTCGCGCGCGGGCGCGGCGTCGCCGCGGGCGGCGGCGCCCAGGGAGCGGAAGAAGGACGTGAAGTCCACGCGGCCCTCCTGCAGCAGGCGGAGCAGGTCCTCGGCCAGCGCCGCGGTGACCGCGTCGTCCAGGCCCTCGGGCAGGCCGAGCTTGGCCCGCATCCCGCGCGACCACGCCGCGGCGTACTGCGGGCGGAACCCTTCCAGCGCCTCCACCGCGATCGCGATCGCCTGCTCCTGGTCGTCGGAGAACAGGGGCAGGAGCGCCTCGGCGAGGCGGGCGAGGTTCCACTCCACCACCACCGGCTGGTTGCCGTAGGCGTAGCGCCCGATCGTGTCGATGGAGCTGTAGACGGTGGTCGGGTCGAAGGCGTCGAGGAAGGCGCACGGCCCGTAGTCGATGGTCTCGCCGGAGATCGTCGTGTTGTCGGTGTTCATCACCCCGTGGACGAACCCGACGAGCATCCACCGGGCCACCAGGGAGGCCTGGGCGGCGACCACGGCCTCGAGCAGCGCCACGTGCGGGCGCTCGGCCCGCGCGGCGCCGGGGGAGTGGCGGGCGATCGCGTGGTCGGCGAGGCGGCGCAGCAGCTCGACGTCGCCGGTGGCGCGGGCGTACTGGACGCTGCCCACGCGCAGGTGGCTGCTCGCGACCCGGGCGAGCACGGCGCCCGGCAGCAGGGTCTCGCGGCGCACCGGGCGCCCGGTGGCCACCACGGCCAGGGAGCGGGTGGTGGGGATGCCCAGGGCGTGCATCGCCTCGCTGACGACGTGCTCGCGCAGCATCGGCCCGACCGCGGCCAGGCCGTCCCCGCCGCGCGCGAACGGCGTGCGCCCGGAGCCCTTCAGGTGCAGGTCGCGCAGGCGGCCCTCGGCGTCGACGACCTCCCCGAGCAGCAGCGCCCGCCCGTCGCCCAGGCGCGGGACGAAGTTGCCGAACTGGTGCCCGGCGTACGCCTGCGCCACCGGGGTGGCGCCGTCCGGAACCCGGTCGCCGACCAGGAAGCGCACCCCGTCGGGGCCCCGCAGCCAGGCCGGGTCGAGGCCGAGCTGCGCGGCCAGCGGCTCGTTCAGGACGAGCAGCCGCGGGTCCGGAGCCTCCTCGGCCTGCCAGGGCATCGCCATCTCCGGCAGCTCGCGGGCGAAGCGGTCCTGCAGGGCGATGGTCGACGGCGGTGCGACGCTCACCCTGACGAGGGTACGTCGCCTGCCGGAACCGGCCACCGGCATGCTGGGGGCCATGACCCACGCCGAGGCGGGCCCCGCGCTCCGCAACGCCCTGGTGCGGCACGTCGCGCGGGCGGCCGCCGCGGACGACGAGCGGGAGCGGGCCCGCCACCTCGACGTCGCCACGGGCCTGCGCGAGGCGCTGACCGTCCTCCTCGACGCCGCGGACACCACCGTCACCCCGGGCATCGCCGGCCGGGCCGCGCTGCCGCCGGACGCCGAGGTGCGGGCCCGGGAGTGGCTGCAGGAGGACGCCGACCACCTCCTGGGCACCCCGGCGCTGGTCGCGGCCGCGGAGGAGGCGGCGCGCGGCGGCTCCGGCGTCCACGAGACCGACCTGCCCCGCACCAGCGACGGCCGGGACGTGCACGACCTGTAGCCCGGTGCGCACTCCTCGACCTGCGCCGCGCGCGGGCCTCGGGAAGCATGGGGGGACACCCCCACCCCTCCCGGAGGTCCCCTCGTGCTGACCGTCTCCGCCCGCTCCACCGCCAGCGCCGGCGCGCCCTTCGAGGCGACGACCATCGAGCGCCGCGACCTGGGGCCGCACGACGTGCTCATCGACATCGCCTACGCCGGCATCTGCCACTCCGACATCCACACCGCCCGCGGGGAGTGGGGCGAGACCCTCTTCCCGCTCGTGCCCGGCCACGAGATCGCCGGCACCGTCTCCGCCGTCGGCTCGGAGGTGACGACGTTCGCGGTCGGCGACCGCGCCGGCGTCGGGTGCATGGTCGACTCCTGCCGCGAGTGCGAGCACTGCCGCGCCGGCGAGGAGCAGTACTGCCTCGAGGGCAACACCGGCACCTACAACGCCATCGGCGAGGACGGGCGGCCCACCGACGGCGGCTACAGCGAGAAGATCGTCGTCGACGAGGCGTTCGTGCTGCGCATCCCCGAGGGCATCTCCCTCGACGTCGCGGCGCCGCTGCTGTGCGCCGGCATCACCCTGTACTCCCCGCTGCGCCACTGGGACGCCGGGCCGGGCAAGCAGGTCGCGATCGTCGGCCTCGGCGGCCTGGGCCACATGGGCGTCAAGCTCGCGCACGCGATGGGCGCGGAGGTCAGCGTGCTCAGCCAGTCGCTGAAGAAGCAGGAGGACGGCCTGCGCCTGGGCGCAGACCACTACTACGCCACCGGAGACGAGGGCACCGTCGAGCAGCTGGAGCGCCGCTTCGACCTCATCATCTCCACCATCTCCGCGACCGTGGACATGACCGCGTACCTGAACATGCTCAAGCTGGACGGGACCCTGGTCACCGTGGGCGCGCCCCCGGAGCCGATGACGGTGCCGGCCTTCGCCCTCATCCCCGGACGCCGGCGCCTGGCCGGCTCGATGATCGGCGGCATCCGCGAGACCCAGGAGATGCTCGACTTCTGCGCCGAGCACGGCCTGGGCGCCGAGGTCGAGGTGATCAGCGCCGACCAGATCGACGAGGCCTACGACCGCGTCGTCGCCAGCGACGTGCGCTACCGCTTCGTCATCGACGCCGCGACGATCGCCGGCTGACGCGCTGGGGCCGGCGTGCTCGGGGGCTGGTGGGCCCCGAGCACGCCGGCCCCGGGCGGGCCTGCGTCAGCGGCGCAGGGGCAGGACGTCGGCCACGACCGCGCCGTCGTCCCCGAGCCGCTGCGGCGCCGGGCTGTCGTAGACGACGAGCAGCCGCTCGCCGCCCCCGTCGTCAGTGCCGCCCGGGCCCTCGAGGACGTCGATGCCCTCGGCGTGGTCGACGCCCGGCCCGTACGGCAGGTCGAGCTCGGGGGTCAGGTCGTCCCCGCGCAGCACCGCGGGCGCCTCCACGGTGCACGCGCCGTGCCAGCGGTGCACGCGCACCGGCCCGTCGAGGTCCATGGTCGGCCCGGCGAGCACCAGCAGGTCCTCCCCGTGCGGGCACAGGTCGCGCACCCCGAGCCCGCCGAGGTCGAGCAGGTGCTTGCGGTACGGGCGCCCGTCCTCCAGGTCGCGCAGCCGCAGCCGGCCCGGCGCGCCCGGGTCGACGTACGGCGCCAGCTCGACCACGAACGCCCAGCCGCGCAGCACCGGCCCGCGCAGGCCCAGGTAGACGCGCTCCCCGGCGACGGCGATGCCCTCGACGTCGAGCCCGTTGTCCTTGCTGGGGATCGCCACGAACGGCCCGAGGTGCTCGTCGTCGGCGAGGACGTCGCGCAGGGTGCGGTCGCCGGGGCCGCCGAGGACGGCCGCGGTCAGCCGCTGCGCCCCGCTGCCCGTGGCCCGCACCGGGGCGGGCAGCCCGTGCTCGTCGTCCTGCACCGGCAGGCGCAGCAGCACGTGGCGGTTGACCTCGTCGACCACGCCGGCGAGGCGCCTGAAGGCCTTGGCCCCGTCGTGCTCGGCCTTCACGCGCTTGCGCTTGAGGCTGTGGGAGCCGACGGCCCACAGGAAGGGCCCGGAGCGGGCCAGGCCCTCGACGTCCGCCTCCTCGGAGGCGGGGCCGGGCAGGTCGACGAGGTCGGCCAGGTGGTAGGTGACCTGCTCGCCGTACCCGGACCCGTCCTCGGAGACGACGAGGCGCTCGAGGGTGGCGGTCTCGTCGCCGGCGACCCACAGGGCGCGCCCGTCGAGGCGGACGGCCGAGAGGTTCACGTGCGTCTGCGCCTCCCGGGAGGCGGCGGTGAAGCGCAGCCGCACCGTGCCGGACGGGCCTGGCGCTGCGCTGCTGACCCGCTCCGGCACGCTGCCACGGTACTGCGCTCGGCGCTCGCTGCGACACCAGCGACGGCGCACGTGACCACGACGGCCGCTGTCATCGTCGCCGCGAGGTCTCGGAGGGTCGTCGTGGACGTGGCAGACCAGCCGACGCCGACCACGCTCGCAGGTCCGGGTCGCTGAGGTGGCCTCGGGGCGCTCCGGCGGAGGAACCGGCGCCCGCGCGGTGTTGCACTCCGTGATGACTCTTCGCCTCGTCCTCCTCGGGGACTCCATCGCCTCCGGCACCGGGGCCGCGCGCGCCGCCGACGCGCTCGCTCCCCGCCTCGCCGCCGCCCTCTGCGCCACCGGCACGCCCACCGAGTCGGCCTGCGTCGCCGTGCCCGGCGCCCGCAGCGCCGACCTCGCCGTCCAGGTCGAGCGCGCCGCGCCCTGGCGCCCGGACGTCGCCGTGGTCGTCGTCGGCGCGAACGACCTCACCCGGCAGGTGCCGCCCGCGCAGGCCGCCGCAGACCTGGGCCGCGCCGTCCGGGGCCTGCGGGCCCTCGGCGCGCAGGTGGTCGTCGTCCCGGCACCGGACCTCAGCGTCCTCGCGCACGTGCCGCCCGCGGCCCGCGGCCTGGTGCGGGCCGCCAGCGCGCTGCTGCGCGGTGCGCAGGCGCGCGCCGTCCTCGCCGAGGGCGGCCGGGTCGCCGACCTGGGCGGGCGCACGACGGCGGCGTTCGCGAGCGACCCGTCGCTGTTCTCCGCCGACCGCTTCCACCCCTCCAGCGCCGGCTACGCGGTGATCGCCGAGGCGCTCCTGCCGGCCGTGCGCGCTGCCGCCGGCGCGGCGACGGCCGACGCGGACGGCACCCGCAGCGCCTGAGCCCGCGCCGGCCGCCGGGCAGCGGCACGCCGGACGGCGCGCGCCAGGGCGCTCGTGACCGCGGCGTCAGGGCGCGCGCACCCGCCCGCGGTCCAGGCGCACCACGCGGTCGGCGCGCTGCACGCTGTCCGGCCGGTGGGCGACCAGGAGCACGGCGCGGCCCTGCAGCGCCCGGTGCAGCGCGGTGTCGACCAGCGCCGCGGTGTCCGGGTCGAGCACGGACGTCGCCTCGTCCAGGACGACCACCTGCGGGTCGGCCAGCGCGACCCGGGCGAGCGCGACCAGCTGCCGCTCCCCGGCCGACAGCGCCCCGCCGCCGTGCCCGACCGGCGTGCGCACCCCGTGCGGCAGGCGCTCGGCCCACGCGCGCAGCCCCAGCCGCGCCAGGGCGCCCAGCACCTCGGCGTCGGAGGCCTCCGGGCGGGCCAGGCGCACGTTGTCCGCGACCGAGCCGCGCACCAGGTGCCCGTCCTGGGGCACCACGACGACGGCCCGCCGCAGCTGCTCGGGCGCGAGGTCGCGCAGGTCGGTGCCGCCGAGGGTGACGCGGCCGGCGTCCGGGTCGGCCCAGCGCGCGGCCAGGGCGGCGAGCGTGGACTTGCCGGCGCCGCTCTCGCCGACCAGCGCGACGACCTCGCCGGGGGAGACGACAAGGTCCACGCCGTCGAGCACCAGCTGCCCCGGCCGGTAGCCGAAGCGGACGCCGTCGACGGCCAGGGTGCCGTCGTCCGGCAGCGGCCGCGGGTCGTCGGGGACCTCCAGGGACGGCGAGAGGTCGAGCAGCGCCACGACCCGACCGAGCGCGGCGCGGGCGGTCTGCAGCTGGTCGAGCACCTCGGTCAGCTGGGTGACCGGGGAGTAGAGCGCGACGGTGGCCAGGACGGCGGCGCTGACGGTGCCCACCGAGGCGGCGCCGGCGGAGGCCATGGCCGCCCCGACCGCCAGCACGGCGAGCGCCGTGGCGGACTGCAGGGCGATGACGACGGGGAAGAAGCCGTTGCGGGCCCGCGTGCCGTCGGCGTAGCGCTCGACCACCTCCAGGTTCGCGGCCCCGTACGCCGCCGCCCGCTCGGCCTCGCGCCCGTGCCCCTGCACCACGCGCACCCCGACGAGGGTCTCGCGCAGCACCGACAGGGCGGCGCCGGACGAGGCGCGGTAGCGGGGGTAGAGCACGGTGGTGCGGCGCAGCAGCCGGCGGGCGGAGAGCCCTCCCCCCACCAGCCCGAGCACCGCGACCCCGGCCAGCGGCGCGGACACGCCCAGCAGCACGGCGGCCGCCAGCACCAGGACCGTCAGGCCGCGCACGAGGACGGGCAGGCTCAGGCGGGCCGCCTCGCCGAGCACCTCCACGTCGCCGGTGGTGCGGGCGAGCACGTCGCCGCGCCCGGTCCGGCTCAGCTGCGGCGGGGAGAGGGCCAGGACCCGGCGCAGGCAGCGCCCGCGCAGCTCCGCGAGCACGCCCTCGGCCACCGCGCCCCACAGCCGCAGCCGCACCGCCGTCGCGGCGCCGGCGAGCAGGGCGAGGGCGGCGATGCCGAGCGCGGCCCGCGGCACGGCCGCCTCCCGCCCGGCCAGCGCGCCGTCCACGGCCGAGCGCACCAGCAGGGGAGCGGCCGTCGTGGCGAGCGCGCCGAGGACGACCGCGACCGCGAGGACGCCCAGGCGCGCGCGGTGCGGGCGCAGCAGGTCGCGCACGTGCCGCAGCACCGAGCGCGCGGGCGGAGTGGCCAGCGGTGGGCTCACGCGGCGGGCACCGGCTCGCGGGGGCCGTCCGCGACGAGGCGCCCGCGCTCGAGGACGACGACCCGGTCGACCAGGCGCAGCGCCGAGGGGCGGGAGGTGGCCAGGACGAGCGTGGCGCCCCGCGTGGCCTCTCGCAGCGAGGTGAGCACGGCGTCCTCGGTGGCCGGGTCGAGGGCGGAGGTGACGTCGTCCAGGAGCAGGACGGACGCCCCGGGCAGCACCCCGCGCGCGAGCGCCACGCGCTGGCGCTGCCCTCCGGACAGGCGACCGCCGCGTTCGCCGACCTCGGCGTCGTAGCCGCCGGACAGGGCCGCGACGAAGCCGTCGGCGCCCGCCGCCCGCGCCGCCGCGCGCACCCGCGCGTCGTCGGCGCCGGGGTCGGCGAAGCGGACCGCGTCCGCGACGGTGCCCGCGAACAGCACCGGCTCGGCCACCAGCGCCACCCGCGAGCGCAGCTCGGCGAGGTCGACCTCGCGCACGTCCGCGCCGCCGACGCGCACCCGCCCGCCGCTCGCGTCGTACTGGCGGGCCAGCAGCCTCAGCAGGGTGGACTTGCCGGAGCCCGGCGGCCCGATCACACCGACCCGCTCCCCGGCGCCCACGCACAGGTCCACGCCGTCCAGCACCGGGGCGCCGCCGTAGCCGAAGCGGACCGCGGCGAGCTCCACGGGCAGCGCGCGCCCGGCGGGCAGCGGTCGGGGGTGCTGCGGCGGGTCGAGCACGGGGCGGGCCGCGAGCACCTGCTCGAGGCGCTGCGCCGAGGCCAGCGCCTGCTGCACCGTGGCGACGCGCTCGCCGAGCACGCGCGTGGGCGTGGCGAGGAGGAGGACGTAGGAGGCGGCCGCGACGAGCTCGCCGACGCTGAGGTCGCCGGCGAGCACCAGGCGCCCGCCGACGAGCACGGTGGCGGCCAGCACGAGCAGCGGCACGGCGTCCAGGAAGGGCTCGACGCCGGCGTTGAGGCGGTGCACGCGCAGGCCCCGCTCGCGCACCCGGGCGCTCTCGCGGGCGACGGCCCGCTCGCGGGCCCGCTCGGCGCCGACGCCCTGGACGACCTCCAGGCCCGTGACGGTCTCGTCGATGCTGACCGTCACCCCGTCCACGGCCTCCTGCAGGGCCGCCGCGCGCGCCCGCTGCCGCGGCGCGGCCCACGCCATGAGCGCGGTCAGGCAGGCCAGGCCGCCGGTGACGACGACGGCGAGGCGCAGGTCGAGCACGGCGAGCAGGACGGCGGCGCCCACCAGCGAGACGGCGTAGGCGACGGTGTGGGCGACGCAGTCGAGGAGGCGGCCGACGCGCTCGACGTCGCTGGTGGCCCGCGCCAGCAGCGAGGCGGCGGGCACGCGGTCGTGGAAGGTGGCGTCGAGGGCCAGCGCCCGCTGCAGCAGGCGCTGGCGCAGCGCCGCGGAGGACTCCGCGAAGGAGCCGGCCGCGTGCCGGTGGCGCACGAGCGCCGCGAGGGCCTCGACCGCGCCGAGCGCGGCCAGCACCGCGCACCACAGCAGCAGCGCGCGCAGGTCACCGGCCACGACGCCCTCGTCGACGGCGCGGCCGAGCACCAGGGGGGCGACGGCGGCGCCCGCCTGCCACACCAGCCCCGCGGCGACGCCCCGGGACAGGTGGCGGCGCGCGCCCCATGCCGTGGCCGCGAGCAGGCGCAGCGCGGCCCGGGGCGGCGGGGGCGCCAGGGGTGGTGCGGCGAGGATGACGGGCTCCGCTGGTCGGACCGGGTGTCGCAGCCCGCTTACCCCCTGCGACGCCGGGCAACCGTCGGCGTCGTCGGCGTCGTCGGCGTCGTCGGCGTCGTCGGCCTCGTCGGCGGTGGCGCGTCAGGAGCGGCGCGAGCGCTCCGACGTCCCGCGGTGCGCCGGCTCGCGGCCCGGCGGCTGCGGCGGCCGCGGCAGCAGCGGCGTCCGCTTGGCCACCGGCAGCGTCACCGGGGCGCCGGCGCTCACGACGACGTCCTGGCCCGCGTGCCGGAAGCGCAGCTCGGCGTCCGGCCCGTCGCGCAGGCTGTACGTGGCCTGGTGCCGCTCGACGTCCACGTGCACCCGCAGGGAGCGCCAGCGCAGCGTGAACCGCAGCCGGGTGATGCCGTCGGGCAGCTGGGGGTCGAAGGCGAGGACGCCGCTGTGGTAGCGCATGCCGCCGAAGCCGTTGACCAGGGCGATGCACGTGCCGGCCAGGGACGCGATGTGCAGCCCGTCGCGGGTGTTGTGGTGCAGGTCGCGCAGGTCGATCAGGGCCGCCTCGTAGGCGTAGTCGTGCGCGAGCTCCAGGTGCCCGACCTCGGCGGCCATCACCGCCTGCACGCACGCCGACAGGGACGAGTCGCGCACGGTGCGCCGCTCGTAGTAGTCGACGTTGCGCGCCTTGTCCTCGGCGGAGAACCGGTCGCCGAACCACAGCATCGCCAGCTCGAGGTCGGCCTGCTTGATCACCTGGCGGCGGTAGAGGTCGAAGTACGGCGCGTGCAGCAGCAGCGGGTACCGGTCGCGGTGGGCGAAGTCCCACTCCGGCAGTTGCGTGAAGCCGTCGGACTGCTGGTGCACCCTCAGCTTCTCGTCGAAGGGGATGTGCACGCGGTCGGCGGCGTCGCGCCAGCGCGCGACCTCCTCCAGGTCGACGCCGAGGTCGTGGCCGAGGTCGAGGTGGCGGTCCACCGCGCCGGCGGCCGCGCGCAGGTTCTGGGCGGCGGCGAGGTTGGTGAAGACGTTGTCGCGCACGACGGCGGTGTACTCGTCGGGGCCGGTGACGCCGACGATGTGCCAGCGGCCCTCGCGGTCGTGGTTGCCCAGCGACATCCACAGCCGGGCGGTCTCGACGAGCAGCTCCAGGCCCACCTCCCGCTCGAGGGACTCGTCGCCGGTGGCGGCGCGGTAGTGCTCGACGGCGGTGGCGATGTCGGCGTTGATGTGGAAGGCCGCGGTGCCGGCCGGCCAGTACCCGGAGGTCTCCTCCCCGTGGATGGTCCGCCACGGGAACGCCGCGCCGCGCAGGCCGAGCACCGTCGCGCGCTCGCGCGCCAGCGGCAGCGTCGAGTGCCGCCAGCGGATGGCGTGCGCGGCGGCCTCGGGCAGGGCGTGGGTGAGCACCGGCAGCACGAAGGACTCGGTGTCCCAGAACGTGTGCCCGTCGTAGCCGGGACCGGTCAGGCCCTTGGCCGGGATGCAGCGGCCCTCGGCCCGCGCCCCCGCCTGCAGGACGTGGAAGAGCGCGAAGCGCACCGCCTGCTGCACCTCGGGGTCGCCCTCGACCTGGACGTCGGAGGCGTCCCAGAAGTCGTCGAGGTAGGCGCGCTGAGCCTCGATCAGCCCCTCCCAGCCGGAGTAGCGGGCCCCGGTCAGGGCGGCGGCGACCTGGTCGCGCACGGCCGGGGTGGAGCGCAGCGCCGACCAGCCGTAGGCGACGAGCTTGACCAGCCGCACGGACTCGCCCGGCTGCAGAGTGCACACGTACGTGGTGCGCGCCCAGTCGTCGTCCGCGATGGTCTCCACCTCCACGCGCCCGGGGGCGGTGACCTGGTGGTCCATGCCGGCGCCCATCTGCAGCCCGCTCAGGCGCGTGCGGTGCAGCATGATCACGCTGGCGCGGCCGACGTCGCGGGCCATCGCCTGCAGCGGCGAGTCGAGCACCTCCGCCACGCGCGGGTCGGGCCGGCGCACGGGCAGGGCCTCGTTGGCGACGAGCTCGGACTGGATGATCAGCCGCACCGGGTCCTCGACCGCCTCGACGACGTACTCGATCGCGGCGACCGCGCGCTCGGTGAAGGAGACCAGGCGCGTGGAGCGCACGCGCACGCGCTTGCCGGCGGGGGAGGTCCAGTCCAGGTGGCGGGTCAGGGTGCCCGCGCGCAGGTCGAGGACCCGCTCGTGCGCGTGCAGGGTGCCGTAGCGCACGTCGAGGGACTCGTCGTCCACGAGCAGGCGCACCAGCTTGCCGTTGGTGACGTTGACGATCGTCTGGCCCTCCTCCGGATAGCCGTAGCCGGCCTCGGCGTAGGGGAGGGGGCGCTCCTCGAAGAAGGAGTTCAGGTACGTGCCGGGCATGCCGTGCGGCTCGCCCTCGTCGAGGTTGCCGCGGAAGCCGATGTGCCCGTTGGACAGGGCGAAGACCGATTCCGACTGCGCGAGCACGTCGAGGTCCAGGTGCGTCTCGCGCACGCACCACGGCTCGACCGGGAAGACCGACGGGGGGATCACCGGGAGCCCCCGTCGCTCGCGCCGCCGACCGGGCTCCCGGCAGGGGCGTCCAGCAGCTGGGCGAGGTCGGTCACGACGACGTCCGCCCCCTGCACGCCCAGCGCCCGCGCGTGCCCGGGCCCGACGCGGTCGACGCCGACGACGTACCCGAAGCCCCCGGCGCGCCCGGCCTGCACGCCGGCGAGGGCGTCCTCGAAGACGGCGGCCGCGGCGGGCTCCACGCCCAGGGCCGCGGCGCCGGCGAGGAAGGCGTCGGGCGCCGGCTTGCCGGGCAGGCCGCGCTCGCGCAGCGTCAGCCCGTCGACGCGGGCCTCGACCAGCGGCGCCAGCCCCGTCACCCGCAGCACGTGCTCGGTGTTGGCGCTGGAGGAGACCACCGCGCGGCGCAGGCCCGCGCGCTCGGCGGCGAGCAGGTAGCGGCGCGAGCCCTCGAAGACCTCCACGCCGTCCCGCTCGATCGCCGCGAGCAGCTCGACGTTCTTGCGGTTGCCCAGCCCGTGCACCGTCTCGGCGCCGGGGTCGTCGTCCGGGGAGCCCTCGGGCAGGGTGGTGCCGCGGCTGGCGAGGAAGGCGCGCACGCCGTCCTGGCGCGGCCGGCCGTCCACGTGGGCGGTGTAGTCGGCGACGGGGTCGAAGGGCACGAACGGCTCGCCGGTGCGCGCCGAGCGCTCGCGCAGGTACGCGTCGAACACCGCCGCCCACGCCGTCATGTGCACCGACGCGGTGTCGGTGAGCACGCCGTCGAGGTCGAACAGGCACGCCGTCACTCTCCCGGGCAGCCCCAGCACGCCCACCACCGCCTCGCCGTCGCTCCCAGGTCGCTGCGGGCAGGCCCGTCCCGCACGCCTGACCGTAAGGACACCGGGGCGCTCGCGCACCGCAGGACGCGGCGCCGGCGCTCGACGGCGCGGGTCAGCCGTCCGGGTCAGCCGTGCGGGTCAGCCGTGCGGGTCAGCCGTGCGGGTCAGCCGTGCCGGTGCGGGCGCTGAGCGAGCGCGGTGCCGACCGCGGCGGCGGTGGCCCGCTCGACGGGCAGGTCCGGCAGCACGCGCAGCACCTCCTCCTCGTCGAGCCCCTGGGCCAGGAGGGCGTGAAGCAGCGCGCCGGCGTGCGCCGGCGCCACGGGCAGCGGCCAGCCGCCGTCGGCGAGCGCCGCCGCGGCGAGGAAGCGGGCGCCGGCGAGGTCGTCCCCGCCGGCCGAGGAACCGGCCGAGGAACCGGCCGGGGGGCCGGACGCCGGTCCGGCGGCCGCGCGCGTCGTCGCCTCGGCGGCGCGCACGAGCGACAGGGGCAGCCCCTCGGCCTCGACCTCCAGCAGCGGCGCGGTCGCCAGCGCCGCCAGCACGAGCTGCTCGGCCTCCGTGCGCAGCGGCGCCTCCCACTCCCCGGCGCGCACGACGGCGACCAGGTCCTCGCCGTCCTCGCCGAGGTCGTCGAGCAGCTCCGCCCACGCGGCCGGGTCGCTCTCGCGCACCCGCTCGGCGGCCCTCACGCACGTGTCGAGGACGAACGGGTCGACCACCTCGCGCTCGAACCGGTCGGCGAGCATCGCGCCGGAGGGCGTCAGGGCGCCCAGGGCGTCCTGGAAGCTGCCCGGCCGGGCGTCGCCGAGCTCGAGGCGGGCGTCCTCCTCGCCGCTCAGCGGCAGGCCCGCCGCGGCCCGCGCGCCGAGCGTCAGGCCGGAGTCGACGACGCGCCCGTGCCGGCGCACGCGGTGCGGCTGGTCGGACACGCCCACGCTCCACGCGCAGGCCTCCGCGACGAGGTCGCCCGTGCGCTCGCGCAGCACCTCGCGGGTGAGCAGGCCCACGGCGTCGACGTCGACCACGGCTCCCCCGTGCGGTGAGGGCGGATGTCGATCCCGGTCACCCGGCCGGCGATCACGGTCGCGGACGATCATGGGCGAGGTGCAGCCGGTCGGGCACGACGGCTGCACCTCGCCCATGATCACGCTGCGAGGGAGCAGGTCCCGGAGGAGCAGGCCCTCGGGGGCGGGGGAGGACGGACCTCAGACGGAGAGGACCTGGCCCGCGAAGATGCGGTTCGGGTTCGACCCGATGACGCCGCGGTTGTTGTCGTGCAGCACGCGCCAGGTGGTGCCGTGCGCGGCGGCGATCTTCGCGAGGGTGTCGCCCGACGCGACGGTGTAGGCGTCCCCGCCCCGGTTCCCGCGGCGGTTCTCGCCCTTGCGCTCCGAGGAGCGGGACGGCGCGGCAGCGGCGCGCTCCTCGGCGGCCGGCGCGGGCGCGGCAGCCGGCGCCGGAGCGGGCGCCGGGGCGGCGGCGGGAGCCGGCGCGGCACCGGCCGAGCCGGCCTTGTCCGCCTCGGTCAGGCCCAGCTTCTTGGAGCAGGCGGGCCAGGCGCCCCAGCCCTGCACCGCGAGGGTCTTCTCGGCGGTGGCGATCTGCTGGTCGCGGGTGGCCAGGTCGGCGCGCGGCGCGTAGGCCGTGCCGCCGAACTCCTTCCACGTGCTGGCGGAGAACTGCAGGCCGCCGTAGTAGCCGTTGCCGGTGTTGATCGCCCAGTTCCCGCCGGACTCGCACTCGGCGAGGGCGTCCCAGGTCGCGTCGGTGGCGGCGCTGGCGGCACCGGCCCCGATCGTGGGCAGCGCCAGCGCGGCGGCGGCGACCCCGAGGCCGAGGGCCCGGCGGGTGCGGCGAGCGGAGGCGGCGCGGTGGCGCGGGTCAGCGGAGGCAGCGGTGAAGGAACGGATGGTGGACTCCTCGGTACGGCCCGTCGTCCTGCGGTCGGCGCAGGCGCGGTGGACGGGCGGCGGTGGCCGGGCGCAGGGCGCAGCACGACCAGGGCATCGACTTGTCAAGGGCCCGCAGCTCGGTCTCGAGCACGTGGCGGCACCCGGCCCACGCCGGGGGAAGATGACCCGCCCGGCTGCGTGAGCGGGGCGACCGTACGCAGAGTGAGTGGGATGTGTCGAATCTGGTGTTCTCAGGCATCTGCGTGGATCCGTCCCGATGCGGCCCCCGGACGGTGAGCTCCCGCCCGCGGGAACCGGCCGCGCTGCGGCAGGATGAGGGCCCGCGACGCCGCGATCGCGCCCTCCTCGGCCGTGGTCCCCGTCGCGCCGAGCGCACGAGAGGACGAGGACGCATGGACGCCGTGACCAGCGATGCCCCGCCCCAGGACGTCGCGACGAGGGCGCGCGACGTCCTGGGCTCCTCCCGCCTGGACGACGCGTCGCTGCGCGCCTTCCTCCACGGCCTGCCGGGCGTGGACCGCGTCGGCGCCGACGGCCGCGCCGCCCAGCTCGGCACCCGCTCGATCAAGGCCACCGCCAAGGCGTGGGCGATCGACGCCGCGATCTCCATGGTCGACCTGACCACCCTCGAGGGCGCCGACACCCCCGGCAAGGTGCGCGCGCTGTGCGCGAAGGCGCGCCAGCCCGACCCGGCCGACCCCACCTGCCCGCGGGTCGCCGCCGTGTGCGTGTACGGCGACCTCGTGCCGGGAGCGGTCGAGGCGCTGCGCGGCAGCGGCGTGCGGACCGCCGCCGTCGCCACGGCCTTCCCCAGCGGCCGCGCGAGCCTGCACGTCAAGCTCGCCGACACCGCCGACGCCCTCGACGCCGGCGCCGACGAGATCGACATGGTCATCGACCGCGGCGCGTTCCTCTCCGGCCGGTACCTGCAGGTGCTCGAGGAGGTCGCCGCCGTCAAGGACCTGTGCACCGCAGCCGGGCGCGGCGCGCACCTGAAGGTGATCCTCGAGACCGGCGAGCTGGCCACCTACGACGCCGTGCGCCGCGCGTCCTGGCTGGCGATGCTCGGCGGCGCCGACGTGATCAAGACCTCCACCGGCAAGGTCACGCCCGCGGCGACGCTGCCGACGACGCTCGTGATGCTGCAGGCCGTGCGCGACTGGCGCCGGGCCACCGGGGCCCTGGTCGGCGTCAAGGCCGCCGGCGGCATCCGCAGCGCCAAGGACGCCGTGAAGCACCTGGTGGTGGTCAACGAGGTCGCCGGCCCGGACTGGCTGACCCCCGACGCGTTCCGCTTCGGGGCCTCCACGCTGCTCGACGACCTGCTGCTGCAGCGCCACAGGCTCGCCACCGGCCGCTACTCCGGCCCGGCCCACGTGACGCTCGACTGAGCCGACCTGCGACACCCGGAGCGACACCGAGAGCACCGAGGGACCCATGAGCGTCTTCGAGTACGCCCCCGCGCCCGAGTCGCGGGCGGTCGTCTCCTTCCGCGACCACTACGGCCTGTTCATCGACGGCGAGTTCACCGAGCCCGTGGACGGCGGCGCCTTCGCCACCACCGACCCCGCCACGGAGGAGGTGCTGGCCGAGGTCTCCGAGGGCGGCGCCGGGGACGTGGACCGCGCCGTCGCCGCCGCGCGGCGCGCCTACGAGGAGGTCTGGTCGCGCCTGCCCGGCTCCGCGCGCAGCAAGTACCTCTTCCGCATCGCGCGGATCATGGCCGAGCGCTCCCGCGAGCTCGCCGTCGCCGAGAGCCTCGACAACGGCAAGCCGATCAGGGAGAGCCGCGACGTCGACGTCCCCACCGCCGCGGCGCACTTCTCCTACTACGCCGGGTGGGCCGACAAGCTCGAGCACGCCGGCCTCGGGCCCGGCCCGCGCCCGCTCGGCGTCGCGGGCCAGGTGATCCCCTGGAACTTCCCGCTGCTGATGCTGGCGTGGAAGGTCGCGCCCGCGCTGGCCTGCGGCAACACCGTCGTGCTCAAGCCCGCTGAGACGACGCCGCTGACCGCGCTGCTGTTCGCCGAGATCTGCCAGCAGGCGGAGCTGCCGCCCGGCGTCGTCAACATCGTCACCGGCGCGGGGGAGACCGGCCGCGCGGTCGTGGCGCACCCCGGCGTCGACAAGGTCGCCTTCACGGGCTCGACCGCGGTCGGCAAGGAGATCGCCCGCTCGGTGGCCGGCAGCCGCAAGAGCGTCACCCTCGAGCTGGGCGGCAAGGCCGCGAACATCGTCTTCGACGACGCGCCCGTCGACGAGGCGATCGAGGGGATCGTCAACGGGATCTTCTTCAACCAGGGGCACGTGTGCTGCGCGGGCTCGCGCCTGCTGGTGCAGGAGTCGGTCGCGGACGACGTCGTCGAGCGCCTCAAGCACCGGCTGGGCACGCTGCGCGTCGGCGACCCGCTCGACAAGAACACCGACGTCGGGGCGATCAACTCCGCCGCGCAGCTGCAGCGGATCACCGAGCTGTCCGCGGCGGGGGAGGCCGAGGGCGCCCAGCGGTGGTCCCCGGCGTGCCGGCTGCCCGAGCGCGGCTTCTGGTTCGCGCCCACGGTCTTCACGGGCGTGTCGAACTCGCACCGCATCGCGCGCGAGGAGGTCTTCGGGCCGGTGCTGGCGGTGCTGACCTTCCGCACGCCCGACGAGGCGATCGCCAAGGCGAACAACACCCCCTACGGGCTGTCGGCGGGGGTGTGGACGGAGAAGGGCTCGCGGATCCTGTGGGCCGCGGACCGGCTGCGCGCCGGCGTGGTGTGGGCCAACACGTTCAACCGCTTCGACCCCGCCTCCCCCTTCGGCGGGTACAAGGAGTCCGGGTACGGCCGCGAGGGCGGCCGGCACGGGCTCGAGGCCTACCTGGAGGTCGCCCGTGCCGTCTGAGCCCGCTCCCGCGCTCCCGCGCCTGGCCGTCCGCAGGACGCACAAGCTCTACCTCGGCGGCGCCTTCCCGCGCAGCGAGTCGGGGCGCTCCTACCCCGTCACCGACGCGCGCGGCGGCTTCCTCGCCAACGCCGCCATGGGCTCGCGCAAGGACGCCCGCGACGCCGTCGTCGCGGCCCGCAGGGCGTTCGCCGGCTGGGCCGGGGCGACGGCGTTCAACCGCGGCCAGGTGCTCTACCGCGTCGCCGAGGTGATGGAGGGCCGCCGCGCGCAGTTCGTCGACGACGTCGCGCGCGCCGAGGGCCTGGACGCCGCGGCCGCCGGCGCCGTCGTCGACGCCGCGGTCGACCGCTGGGTCTGGTACGCCGGCTGGACGGACAAGGTCGCCCAGGTCGCCGGGAGCGCCAACCCGGTCGCCGGCCCGTACTTCAACCTCTCCGCGCCCGAGCCGACGGGCGTCGTCGCCGTGCTCGCCCCCCAGGGCTCGTCCCTGCTCGGGCTGGTCAGCGTGCTCGCGCCCGTGCTGGTCCCGGGCAACGCGGCCGTCGTCCTCGCCAGCGAGGCCCGGCCCGTGCCGGCGGTCACGCTGGCGGAGGTGCTCGCCACCTCCGACGTGCCGGGCGGCGCGGTCAACATCATCACCGGCCGCACCGCCGAGGTCGCCCCGTGGCTGGCCTCGCACCTGGACGTCGACGCGATCGACCTCACCGGCGCGGCGCACCTGGACTGGGCCGCGCTGGAGCGCGAGGCCGCCGAGAACCTCAAGCGCGTGCTGCGCCCGGCCCGGGGCGGCGAGCCCGACTGGGCGGCGGCCCCGGACGGCCCGGCGCGGATCCTGCGGTTCTGCGAGACGAAGACGGTCTGGCACCCCAAGGGCACGTGAGCCGGTCCGCTCCGCCGCCGCCCGGCACGCCCGGCGTCCGCGTGCTGGGCGCCGACGTCGCCGCCGGCCGCTGGGTCGGCGTCGTGCTGGACGGCGCCGCGGACGGGCCGGCGAGCGCGGCGGCGGTGACCGCGCCGACCGTCGCCGAGCTGGTGCGGCAGGCCCGCGCGGGCGGCGAGCTGGCGGTGGTGGCGCTCGACATCCCGATCGGGCTGCCGGACGCCGGGCGCCGCGCCGCCGACGTGGCGGCGCGGGCCCTCCTGGGCCCGCGGCGCGCGTCGGTGTTCCTCACGCCGGTGCGGCCGGCCCTGCTCGCGGCCTCCTACGAGGAGGCCGCGGCGGTCAACCGCGCCCTCGCCGGGGAGGGGCTGTCGCGCCAGGCGTTCGCGCTGGCGGCGAAGGTGCTCGAGGTCGACGCGTGGGTGCACCGCGACGCCGGCCCCGACGCCGGCCCCGACGGCGGCCCCGACGGCGGCCCCGACGGCCTGCGGGTGGTCGAGGTGCACCCGGAGCTGTCCTTCGCCGCGATGGCGGGGCACCCGCTGGAGCACCGGAAGAAGAGCTGGGCGGGCGCGGAGCTGCGGTGCTCGCTGCTGCGGGAGCAGGGCGTCGAGCTCACCGGGCCGCTGGGGCGGGCCGGCGAGGTCGCGGCCGTCGACGACGTCCTGGACGCCGCGGCGGCGGCGTGGAGCGCGCGCCGGTGCGCCGCCGGCCTCGCACGCTGCCTGCCGGACCCGCCCGAGCGGTCCTCCGACGGCTGGCCGGCCGCGGTCTGGACCTGACGGGTCCTCGGCAGGCACGTGCCGTGCGTCCGCGCGCGCCCGTGGGCCGCGGACGGCGTCGGCGCAGGTCAGCACGCGGGCGGGTCGCGCGGCGCGGCGGGCAGCACCCTGCCGAGCGCCGGGGCCCGGAAGATGACCATTCCGGAGGGCCTTGACGACGCACCGTCACAGAAGGTTGCATGACGGCGCCTCCGGAGAACGCCGGAGGTCCCCGGTGCGCACGCCGAGCCTCTGCCGGCGCACGAGGGGTCGCGAACCCGTGCGGCAGAGGACGGGGGAACCACTTCCGGGCGCGGCCCTGCCGCGTCCTCGGGGTGAAGCTCAGCGCACCGCGCGAGCCGGGTGACCTTCCCACCCGAACCCGACAGCTCACCTCGCAGGCGTCGGAGAGGCCCACCACATGTCTGTTCCCGCTGCCCTGACGCCTACCCTCGTGCCGTCCGAGCAGGGCTCGGCCCTGCCCACCCGTCGCTCCCTGCGGGCCGCCGAGCGCGCCCGCGCGTCCCAGCGCTCCAAGGTCCGCCGCTCCCTGGCGGGCATCGCGATGGCCGGCGGCCTCGCCGTCGGCGTCGCCCTGCCGGCCCAGGCCGTGCTCGTGCCGGCCGCGGCGGCGCCCGCCGCCTCCTCGGTGCTGTCGGTGGCCGCGCAGTACGTCGGCACGCCGTACGTCTACGGCGGCACCACGCCGTCCGGCTTCGACTGCTCCGGCTACGTCCAGTACGTGTTCAAGCAGGTGGGCGTCTCGCTGCCGCGCACCGCGAACCAGCAGCTGGGCGCCACGCAGCGCATCAGCGCCGGCGAGGCCCAGCCGGGTGACCTCGTCTTCTTCACCAGCGGGGGCCGGGCCTACCACGTGGGCATCTACGCCGGCGACGGCAAGATGTACGACGCGGGCAGCTCGCCCCGGTCGGTGACCAAGCGCAGCATCTGGACCAGCGCCGTCGTCTACGGCCGCGTCGCCTGAGCCCGGGCAGCGGCGGCGCCGCGGCGGGGCTCCGGCGCCGCCGCTGCGCCGCCGTCAGGACCCGTGCCGCTCACGAGGACGCCGTCCCCGTCGGTGCCGGCGAGCGCGGGCGCGGGGCCCTGGCAGGGCTCGGCGAGGTCGATCCCGAGCACGAGGGGGTCGTGGTCGCTGGAGCGGTACGGGTCCGGGGCGTACAGCGCCGGGTCGCCGGTGTACTGGTAGGCGGCGGACTCGACCGCGTTGACGTTCCAGTGCACCAGGTCGGTGACCTTCGCCGTCAGCGCCCCGGTGGCCAGGGCGTGGTCGAGCGAGCCGGAGAGGCCGTCGAAGACGTAGCTGTACCGCTGCGGGTCCAGGGCCTGCCCGAGGTCGGGGTACCCGGCCTCGGCCAGCCGCCGGATCGGGTCCTCCTGCGTGTAGGCGTTGAAGTCGCCGAGCAGCAGCACGTCGCCGTCGCCCGTGCGCTCGCGCAGCTGCTCGGTGAACGCGGCCAGCGAGGCGGCCTGGCGCGTGCGGTCGCCGTTCCAGGCCCCCTGCCCGTCGCCGTCGTCCGCGTCGTCGCCGGTGGCGCCGTCCGCCGAGCCCTTGGACTTGAAGTGGTTCGCCACGACGGTGAAGGCGTCGCCGTCCTTGACGAACGTCTGCGCGACCGGCTCGCGGGCGTTGGACCACACGGCCTCGTCGACCAGGCCCACTGGCTCGCCGACCGGCTGGACGACGTCGCGCTGGTAGATGACCGCGTTGCGGATGACGTCGCGGGCGACGCCGTAGAGCTCGCGCGGCAGCGGCACGTAGGCCCACCGCTCGTACCCGGCGGCGGTGTTCAGGCGCCGCACGAGGTCCGCGAGCGCCCGGTCGGCGTCCCCGGGGCTGAACCCGGTGGAGTCGGTGTCCTCGACCTCCATCAGCGTGACGGCGTCCGCGCCGAGCGCCTCGACGGCGGGGACGGTCTTGGCGGCCTGGTGCTCGAGCTGCTCGGCACTGCGTGCGCCGCGGGCGTCGGGCCCGGTGTGGGTGAGGAAGTAGTTCAGGACGTTGAAGGCGCCCACCTGCACGTCGCCGCCGACCGGCTCCGGCGCCGCCGGCCGGGTGTTCTGGAGGGCGAAGGTGCCCTCCGCGGTGCCGTCGGCCGGCTGCAGCCGCCACTGGCCGAACCCGGAGCCGAGGACCACCGGCGCCACCAGGTCGAGCACGTCCCCGACCCGCACCGGCGTGGTGGGCGTCAGGTACGGGCGCGTGGTCGTGCTTCCCGAGGCGCTGGCCGCGTCGTCGAGGACGATGCGGCGCAGGGCGCTCGTCGCCGCGACCTGCGCGGCCTCGGGCGTGCCGGGGCGGGCGAGCTCCGTCGGCTGCACCAGCACACCGCCCTCGGCCAGGGTCAGCTCGCCGAACCTGGTCAGGGCGAAGACGTCGCTGACGCTCAGGGCGTCGGCGGGCTCGACGAGCACGCCCTCCAGGCGCTCGGGCCACGGCGTCGCCGAGGTCGACGGCGGCGGGGCTGAGGACGAAGACCCCGTCCGACGTCGCCGCGTCGCCGTCGCCGTCGGGGTCCTGCAGGTAGAAGCCCGACAGGCCTGGGACGTCGCCGACGACGACCCCGCGCACGGTGACCTGCTGGCCGGCCAGCGGCGTGGTGGCGCCGCTGCCCTGCACGGCGCCGACCTCGTGGGTGGGCGCCGCCCCGCACGCCGCGGGCAGGGAAGGCGGCGGCGCGCCGGCCGGGTTCACGGTCCCCCTCGTGGCGGAGGCGGGGCCGGCCCGCACCAGCGCGTCCGCCGCGGCGTCGTAGGCGCGCGAGAGCGACTGCCCGGCCAGTCCGGCGCGGGCCTCGCTCACGCCGGTGTCGGTGCTCCGCGTCCCGGCCGCCGGCCCGGACGTCGCCGCGAAGGCGCCCTCGTAGGAGAGGAGCTCCAGCAGCTGGTCGCCGCGGACGAGGGCCACGCCGTCCGGGGAGCCGTTCTGCAGGCCCGCGGTGGCGACGGCGACGGCCGCGGGGGCGTCGGCCGGAGCCGTGACCGACGGGAGCGGGACGCGCCCGTACCCGACGCCCGTGCTGCCGTCGTAGGAGACGACCGACAGGCCCTCGGAGGTGGTGCCGGCGGGCAGGTGCACCTCGACGAACTCGCCGACGTCGGCACCCGCGTCGTCGTAGTGCAGCTCGGAGACGAACGGCGCCGTCGGGGGCGCCGCCAGCGCCGCGGGCGCGGGCAGGCCGGGGGCGGCCGGGGACGCCACCGCGCCGAGCACGACGCAGCGCACGCGGGTGCTTGCGGAAGGGCGTGCGCTGGCGGGGCGGGGAGGCACGGGGTGGTCCTTCCGGGCGGCACGACGTTCAGGTGCGGACAGTTAAACGATAGGCACCGACAGTGAGAGCGGCCTGCCGGACGGTGCCCGCCCGCAGCCCGCCCGCCAGCCCGCCCGCGGCCCGCTGGCGGCCGACCGGCGCCCGTCCCGGCGAGCGGGTAGGAAGGCGTCGTGGACGAGCGCTACCGCCTCCCCTGCCGCCCCGTCGCCGACCCGCGCGCCGTCGTCGCCGGCCCCGACTGGCGCATCACGGTGCTGACCGACGGGCTGGTGCGCCTCGAGCACGACCCGTCGGGCTCCTTCGAGGACCGCCCGTCGGCGTTCGCGCTCCACCGCCGGCTGCCCGTGCCGGACTTCGAGGTCGTGCACACCGACTCCCACGTCGAGGTGGTCACCGAGCGCCTGCACCTGGTCTACGACCGCAGGCCGTTCTCGACGTCCGGGCTCAGCATCGCCGTGCGCGGCGGCGTCAGCAGCTGGCACAGCGTGTGGCGCTACGGCGTCGACGACGAGCCGGGCGGCCTCGGCGGCACCGCCCGCACCCTCGACGAGGCGGACGGCGCGGTGCCGCTGGAGCCGGGCGTCGCCAGCCGCAACGGCTTCGCCGTCCTGGACGACTCGCGCACCCTCGTCCTGGAGGAGGACGGCTGGGTCGCCCCGCGCGACGGCTCGGCGCAGGACCTGTACGTCTTCGCCTACGGGCGCGACCACGCGCAGGCCGTGCGCGCCCTGTACGCCGTCTCCGGGCCCCAGCCGCTGCTGCCGCGCTGGGCGCTGGGCAACTGGTGGAGCCGCTACCACCGCTACACCGCCGAGGAGTACCTGGCGCTGCTGGACCGCTTCGCCGCCGAGCGCCTGCCCTTCTCCGTCGCCGTGGTCGACATGGACTGGCACCTCACGCAGGTCGAGCCGCGCTTCGGCAGCGGCTGGACCGGCTACACCTGGAACCGCGAGCTGTTCCCCGACCCGGCGGGCTTCCTGGAGGCGGTGCACGAGCGCGGCCTGCGGGTCACGCTCAACGACCACCCGGCCGACGGCGTGCAGCCGCACGAGGCGGCCTACCCCGCGATGGCCGCGGCCCTCGGCATCGACCCGGCCACCGAGCGGCCGATCCCGTTCGACGTCACGGACCCCGACCTGCTGCGCGCCTGGTTCGACGTCCTGCACCGCCCCCTGGAGGAGGAGGGGGTGGACTTCTGGTGGATCGACTGGCAGCAGGGCCCGCACAGCCGCGTCGCCGGCGTCGACCCGCTGTGGATGCTCAACCACTTCCACTTCCTCGACAGCGCCCGCGACGGGCGCCGGCCGCTGACCTTCTCCCGCTACGCCGGGCCGGGCAGCCACCGCTACCCGGTGGGCTTCTCCGGGGACGCGGTCGTCAGCTGGGCCTCCCTGGACTTCCAGGCCGAGTTCACCGCCACCGCCGCCAACATCGGCTTCGGGTGGTGGAGCCACGACGTCGGCGGCCACCTGTTCGGAGCCAGGGACGACGACCTCGCCGCGCGCTGGGTCCAGCTCGGCGTCCTCTCGCCGATCACGCGGCTGCACTCGATGAACAACCCGTTCATGAGCAAGGAGCCGTGGGCGTTCGGGCCGGCCGCGCGGGCGTCGATGGAGGAGGCGCTGCGCCTGCGCCACCGCCTCGTGCCGTACCTGCACACGATGAACCACCGCGCCGCCCACGAGGGCGTGCCGCTCGTGACGCCGATGTACCACGAGCACCCGTGGCGCGAGGAGGCCTACCGCGCCCGCACCCAGTACGCCTTCGGCAGCCAGCTGCTCGTCGCGCCGATCACCACCCCCACCGACCCGCAGCTGCTGCTGGGGTCGGTCACGGCGTGGCTGCCGGAGGGCACGTGGGTCGACGTCCTGGCCGACCTCGTCTACGACGGCGGGCGCGAGCTCGTCCTGCACCGCGGCCTCGACGCGGTCCCGGTGCTCGCCCGCGCCGGGGCGCTCGTGCCGCTGGACGCCGAGCCGGGCAACGACCCGGTCAACCCGAGCGCCCTGGAGGTGCTCCTCGTCGTCGGCGCGGACGGCGCCTTCGACCTGGTCGAGGACGACGGCGCCGGGCGCGGGGACGAGCCGGAGCGGTGGCTGACCACCCCGCTGCGCTTCGACGCCGCCGCGGGCGTCGTCACCGTCGGGCCCGCGCGGGGGAATCCCGCCTGCGCGCCGGCGCGGCGCTCCTGGACGCTCACCCTGCCCGCGTGCGTCCTGACCGGCGCCGAGGCGCTCGTCGACGGCGAGCCCGCGCCCGCGCGCGTGCAGGTGCAGGGCCGGCGCACGCGCGTCACCGTGGACGCCGTGCCGGTCACCTCCGCGCTGCAGCTGCGCCTGGGCGCCTCCCCGCGGCTGGCGCCGAACGACGTGGCCGACCGCGTCCTCGCCCTGCTGCACCGGGCGCAGATCCCCTACGCCACCAAGACCCGGGCGCACGAGGCGGCCACGGCCGACGCGCCCCTGGCGCTGCGGCTCTCCCGGCTGCAGGCGCTCGACCTGGGCCGGCCCCTGGAGACGGCCCTGTTCGAGCTGCTGCTCGCCCGCGCGCAGGAGCCGGCGGCGCAGGGGTGAGCCGCGCGGCGGCGCCGTGGGCCGCCCGGCTCGACCTCGTCGGACTCCGCCTGGACAGCGGGCCCTCGACGAGGCGCCCGCGCGCTACCGCTCGCCGGTCCGCCAGTGCTCCCAGCACGCCTCCCGGGCCGCCGCCCGCGCCGCCTCCTCGCGGGCGGCCTCGGCCCGGGCCTCCTCGTCGCCCCTGCTGCGCCGGGCCCGGCGCGCGAGGAGCGCGCCGAGCGGCGGCTCGCCGCGGCGGCGGCAGTCGACGTCGAGCACGTCGACGACCACCCCGACCCCGATCGGCGGGTAGGCGCCCGTCGCCGCGGCCGCCTCGGCCCACGTCACCGTGCGCCGCTGCCGGGCGGCCGCCACCAGCGCCTCCCGCAGCGGCGCCAGCGCCGCGTGCAGGGTGGGCGTCACCCGCACCCGCCGACCTCCTCGGCGCTCCACCTCGACGACCTCGTCCAGCGCCACGCGCAGCTCCTCCACGCGCCGGAGTCTCGTCCCGCGCCGCCGGGTCCCGCTGCCGTCGTCCACAGGGCCGGTCGCGCCGCCGGTCGTGGACGACCGGCGGCGCCCCGCGCGCCGGCAGCGCGCCGAGGCAGCAGGATCGCCGAGTGCCCGCACCGCCTCGCCCCGAGCCGCCGCTGGGCGTCTTCGTCGGCCTCGCCACCCTCGACGTCGTCCACCGCGTGACGCGGCTGGCCGGGCGCGACGAGAAGGTCACGGCCGTGCGCCAGGACGTCGCCGCCGGTGGTCCCGCCGCCGGCGCGGCCGTCGCCTTCGCCGCGCTGGGCGGGCGGGCGCGCCTGGTCACGGCGCTCGGCCCGGACGCCGCCGGCGCCGCGGTGCGCGACGACCTGCGCGCCTGCGGGGTGCAGGTCGTGCCGGCGCCCTCGCACGCACCCACACCGGTCTCGGCGGTGCAGGTCCTCGAGGCCAGCGGCGAGCGCACGGTGACCTCCCTCGACGCCGCCGGCTCTGACGTGCCCGCGCCGCCCGACCTGGAGGAGCTGCTGGACGGCGCGGACGTCGTCCTGCTCGACGGGCACCACCCGCGGCTGGCCCTGGCGGCCGCCCGCGCCGTCGCCGAGCGCCGCGACCGCGGCGCGGCGCCCCTGCTGCTGCTCGACGCCGGGCGGTGGCAGCCCGTGGTCGCCGACCTGCTCCCGCTCCTCGACGTCGCGGTCTGCTCCGCGGACTTCCGCGCCCCGGGCGCGCACGACGCTCCCGCCACGGCGGCGGTGCTGCTCGCGGCCGGGGTCCCGGTGGTCGCCACCACGGCGGGGCCCGGGCCGGTGCGGTGGTGGCAGGGTGGGCGCAGCGGGCAGGTGGCCGTGCCGGCGGTGCGGGCGGTGGACACCCTCGGCGCCGGCGACGCCTTCCACGGCGCGTGCGCGTGGGCCCTGGCGTGCGGCGCCGGCACGCAGGAGGCGCTGGCCGCGGCCGCCGTCGTGGCCGCGCACCGGGTGAGCAGCGTCGGCCCGAGGGCGTGGCTGGCGCACCTGCCGCCCGTGCCGGCGCGGCGGGGCAGGATGCCCGGATGAGCGCGCCGACGTCCGGACCGGTCCTGGAGCTGCTGCCCGGCCGAGAGGTGCCCCTGGGCGGCGTGCGCGGCACGAGCGTGACGCGCTGGCTGCCGCAGCGCACGCTGCCGACCGTCGGCGCCTGGTGCTTCCTCGACCGCATCGGCCCCCAGCGGGTCGACATGCGCGTGCTGCCCCACCCGCACACGGGCCTGCAGACGGTCACGTGGCCGCTGGCCGGCGAGGTGCACCACCGCGACAGCCTCGGCACGGACGTGCTGCTGCGGCCGGGGGAGCTGAACCTCATGACGTCCGGTCGGGGCATCTGCCACTCGGAGCTCTCCGTCGGGCACCGGCCCCTGCTGCACGCGCTGCAGCTGTGGGTGGCGCTGCCCGCCTCCCGGGCCGCTGGGGCGCCGGGCTTCGAGCAGCACCGCGACCTGCCGGTGCTCGAGGCGCCCGGGGCGCGCGCCACCGTGGTCGTCGGGGCCCTCGGCGACGTCGCCTCCCCGGCCTCGGTGCACACGCCGCTGCTCGGCGCGGACGTCGCCGTCGACGCCGGGGCGAGCGCGGTGCTGCCGCTGCGCCCGGACTTCGAGCACGCCGTGCTCGTCCTGGACGGCGCGGCGCAGGTCGCGGGCGCGGACCTGGCCGGCGGGCCGCTGCTGCACCTGGGCACCGGCCGCGACGAGCTCGTCGTGCGCAGTCCCGGCGGGGCCCGGCTGCTGCTCCTCGGCGGGGAGCCGTTCGGGGAGGACCTCGTGATGTGGTGGAACTTCGTCGGCCGCGACCACGACGAGGTCGCGCGGGCGCGCGCCGAGTGGGAGGAGGCCGGGCAGACCCGCTTCGGCACCGTCCCCGGGCACGGCGACGAGCGCATCCCCGCCCCGGGGCTGCCGAGCGTGCGCCTGACGCCGCGCCGCCGCCGTCCTGCACCGGCCGGCGCGGACGTCGGGGCCGGGGCCGACGGCGGTGCGCCGGCGCCCGCCATGAGCTGAGGGACCCGAGCGCGTCGCCCGGGGCCGCTCAGGGCCGGTCGGGGCCGGTCCGGGCCGCTCAGGGCCGGTCGATGCCGGCGTCCAGGGTCACCCACGTGCGACCGTCGGCGCCGTGCTCGACCCCGATGCCGGCGGTGTCGACGTCCGGGTCGAGCAGCGTGGCGCGGTGGGAGGGCGAGCGCAGCCAGGCCGCGTGGACGTCGGCGGGTGCCCCGCTGGTCACGCCGACGTTCTCGCGCGCCGCGCTCACCAGCGGCGAGAGCGCCGCGTGCAGGGCGGGGTCGTGCGCGAGCGCGCCGCGGGCCTCCAGCGCCTGCGACCAGCGCTGCGCCACCGCCTCCACGGCCGGGTCGCGGGTCAGGGGCGCCAGGCCGTGCTCGGCCCGCGCGGCGTCGACCAGCCCGTAGAGCACCTCCCGGTCGTGCAGCAGGTGCTCGGGCGCCTGACCGGGCCCCTGCTCAGGCGGCGGGGCGCCCTGCGCGGCGGCGGGCGCGGCCGTGAGCAGCGCGGGTGCGCCCGAAGCGGCGGCGGTGAGCAGGGCGCTGAGCAGGCCGACGCGCAGGACGGCGAGCGGGGCTGCGCTCTCGAAGATCACGGAGGAGCAGGGTAGGGGCCGCGCTCGAGGTCCGCGCTCGGACGCCGCACCCGCCCGCGCGGGGCCGCGCCCCCAGGAGACTGCCGCAGTTCGAGGGCCGGCGTTCCGCTGGCGCGCTCGCGGGCCCAGGATGGGCCGCGAGCGCGCCGCGTCCGGCGGCGCCGACCGATCGGAGCGCCATGAGCGCACCCGCCGCCTCCGGACCCTCCGCTCCGAGCGCCGGTTCCGCCGCGCTGCGCAAGTCCCTCGGCCAGCGCCACCTGACGATGATCGCCATCGGCGGCGTCATCGGCGCGGGCCTGTTCGTCGGCTCCGGGGTCGTGATCAGCACCGCCGGCCCGGGCGCCTTCCTCACCTACGCCGTCACCGGCGTCCTCATCGTGATGGTGATGCGGATGCTGGGGGAGATGGCCGCGGCGAACCCCGCCACCGGCTCCTTCTCCGCCTACGCCCGCTCCGCCCTCGGGGACTGGGCGGGGTTCTCCACCGCGTGGCTGTACTGGTACTTCTGGGTCATCGTCGTCGGGTTCGAGGCCGTCGCCGGGGCGCGGATCCTGCAGCTGTGGTTCGACGCGCCGCTGTGGACGATCGCCCTCGTCCTCATGGTGCTCATGACGGCCACGAACCTGTTCTCGGTGCGCTCCTACGGCGAGTTCGAGTACTGGTTCGCGAGCATCAAGGTCTTCGCGATCATCGCCTTCCTGGCCCTCGGCGCGCTGTTCGTCCTCGGCCTGTGGCCGGGGCGGGAGGCGGACTTCAGCAACCTGACCGCGCACGGCGGCTTCTTCCCCAACGGCGCGACCGCGATCTTCTCCAGCGTCGTCGTCGTGGTGTTCTCCATGGTCGGGGCCGAGATCGCGACGATCGCCGCCGCGGAGTCCACGAACCCGGGCCGGGCGATCGCGCGGGCCACGAACTCGGTGATCATCCGCATCGCGCTGTTCTTCGTCGGGTCGGTCTTCCTGATCGCGGTGATCCTGCCCTGGAACTCCGAGGAGCTGGCCGTCTCGCCCTACGCCAGCGCCTTCTCCACGATGGGCATCCCGTACGCCGGGACGATCATGAACCTCGTCGTCCTGACCGCCGTCCTGTCGTGCCTGAACTCCGGGCTGTACACGGCGTCCCGGATGCTCTTCGTGCTCGCCGACCGCGGGGAGGCGCCCCAGCGGCTGGTGCGGGTCAACGCCCGCGGCGTGCCCACGGCGGCGATCCTCGCCTCCACGGTCGTCGGCTTCCTGTGCGTCGTGGCGGCCTACGTCAGCGAGGACACCGTGTTCCTGTTCCTGCTGAACTCCTCCGGCGCGGTGATCCTCTTCGTCTACCTGCTCATCGCGGTCTCGCAGCTGATCCTGCGCCGCCGCAGCGATCCGGCGCAGCTGCCGGTGAAGATGTGGGCGTACCCGGTGCTGACCCTGGTGACCATCGCCGGCATCGTCACCGTGCTCGTGATGATGGCGGTGGACGCCGGCACCCGCTCCCAGCTGCTGCTCAGCCTGGGGTCGTGGGCGGTGATCCTGGTGCTCTTCGCGGCGACGGCGCGCCAGCGCGGCCGCTCGCGGCCGCCGGTCGACGCCGTCCGCTGAGGGGGCCCCAGCGCGGGGCGGTGACCGCGCCGTAGAGGTCCGGGCGCCGGTCGCGCGCGGCCATCCCGATGAGCACCTCGGGTGGCCGCTCGCCCGGGGCCGTTCCACGCGCCTGGCGCGGCAGGTGCTCCTGGCGGCCGCCACGGCCTCCCCCCGCGCGCCGGGTGCTGGGTCCTCGTGCGACGTGCCGAGCGCGTCGCACGAGGACCCAGCACCCGAGCGGTGAGGGCGCCGGTCAGGCGCCGGCGACCGCGGGCACGGCGTCCGCGCCGTCCCGGGCGGCGACCCGGGCGGCGTGGCTCGGCGGGTCGCTCGGCACGTGCGCCGGGCGGCGCGCCTCGAGCTCGCGCCGCAGCACCGGCACGACCTCCCCGCCGAGCAGGTCGAGCTGCTCGAGCACCGTCTTCAGCGGCAGGCCGGCGTGGTCGACGAGGAACAGCTGGCGCTGGTAGTGGCCGAAGGACTCCTGGAAGGTCAGGGTCTTCTCGACCACCTGCTCCGGGGTGCCGACCGTCAGCGGGGTCTGCGCGGTGAACTCCTCCAGCGACGGCCCGTGCCCGTACACCGGGGCGTCGTCGAAGTAGGGCCGGAACTCGCGCACGGCGTCCTGGCTGTTGCGGCGCATGAACACCTGACCGCCCAGGCCGACGATCGCCTGGTCGGCGCGGCCGTGGCCGTAGTGCTCGAAGCGCTGGCGGTACAGGTCGATCAGCGCCGCGTAGTGCTCCTTCGGCCAGAAGATGTTGTTGGCGAAGTAGCCGTCCCCGAAGTAGGCGGCGATCTCCGCGACCTCGGGGGTGCGGATCGAGCCGTGCCAGACGAACGGCGGCACGCCGTCCAGCGGCCGCGGGGTGGCGGTGAAGCCGCGCAGCGGGGTGCGGAAGCGGCCGGACCAGTCGACGACCTCCTCCTCCCACAGGCGCCGCAGCAGCTGGTAGTTCTCCACCGTCAGCGGGACGCTCTCGCGCAGGTCCTGGCCGAACCAGCCGTAGACCGGCGCGGTGTTGCCGCGGCCGAGCATGAGGTCGACGCGCCCGTCGGCCAGGTGCTGCAGCATCGCGTAGTCCTCGGCGATCTTCACCGGGTCGTTCGTGGTGATCAGCGTCGTGGAGGTGGAGAGCACCAGCCGCTGCGTCAGCGCCGCGATGTGGCCGAGCATCGTCGTGGGGGACGACGGCACGAACGGCGGGTTGTGGTGCTCGCCCGTGGCGAAGACGTCGAGGCCGACCTCCTCGGCGTGCCGGGCGATGGTGACCATCGCCTTGATGCGCTCCGCCTCGGACGGCGTGCGCCCCGTCGTCGGGTCCGGCGTGACGTCGCCGACCGTGAACACTCCGAACTGCACGACTGCCTCCAGGTGCTCCGCTGGTGTGCTGCCGATCCTCCGGCATCACCGTTGACTTTTCAACAACACACGCCGGCCCGGCGTTCCCCCGTCCCCTGGCAGCGGGTGCGACGAGGAGGGGTCCGTAGCCTCGGTGCGTGCGGCAGCGGCTGCGGACGGACCCGCTCCCCGGTGCGGCGCCCACGCGGCGCGCCGTGCTCAGGAGTGCCGCGGCGCTGGCCGTCGGCGCCGCGGCCGGTGCCGCCGCCTGCACCCGCGCCGGCGATGTCCCCGCGGACCCGCTCGTGCTCGCCACCGGCCCCGAGGGCGCCGTCTTCGACGTCGTCGGCGCCAGCATCGCCGCGGCCCTGCGGCAGCGGTGGGGCGAGGACGCCGTCACCGCCCGGCGCACGGCGGCCTCGCTGGAGAACCTGCAGCTGCTCACCGCCCCCGCCGACGGGCAGGCGGAGCGCGCGGACCTGGCCCTGGTGCACGCCGACGCCGCCGTCGCCGCGCTCGAGGGCGGCGCGGGGCTGTCCGCCGTGGGCCGCCTGCACGAGAACTACCTGCACCTGTTCGTCCCGCGCGCCTCGCCGGTGCAGCGCCTCGCCGACCTCGCCGGGCTGCGCGTGGCCACCGGCGCTGCTCGCTCGGGCACCCACTTCACCGCCCTGCGGGCGCTGGAGCTGCTCGGCGTGCCGGTGCGCGCGCTCGACCTCGACCAGCAGGCGTCGGTCGCGGCCCTGCTCGGCGGGGACGTCGACGCCGGCTTCAACCTCTCCGGCCTGCCGACGCCGGCGTTCGGCGCCCCGCAGGCCCTGGCCGCGCTGCGCCTGGTGCCGCTGCACGACGTCGCGCTCGCGCTGCAGCAGCGCCACCCCGGGGCCTACCGCCCCGCCACCATCCCGCTGACCGCCTACCCCGGCCTGGGCCCGTGCCCGACGCTGGCCGCGCCGACGCTGCTGCTGGCCCGGCAGGACCTGCCGGACGCCGTCGTCGCGGCCGTGGCCGAGACCGTCTACGCCGGTGAGGGGCTGCGCCGCTCCGCCGGCGCCCCGCCCGCCCTCGCCCAGGTCAACGCGCGCAGCGGGGTCCAGACCGCGCCCGTGCCGCTGCACCCGGGCGCGCTGGCGTGGTTCAGGGCCTCGAAGGCCTGAGCGCGGCCGGCGCCAGCGGCAGCACCAGGCGCACGTCGAGCCCGCCGCCCGGCGCGTCGTGCAGCGCGAGGGAGCCGCCGCAGCCCTCGGCCACCTCCGCCGCGATCGCGAGCCCCAGGCCGGTGCCGGGCACGTTCTGGTGCTCGGGCGCGCGCCAGAAGCGCTGCGCCGCGCGCTCGCGCTGCTCCGGCGGCAGGCCGCGCCCGTCGTCGACCACGCGCAGCACGACGCGGTCGGGCGCGCCCTCGCGCTCGGCCGACACGCGCACGCGCGTGCCCCCGGACAGCCGCCGGGCGTTGTCGACCAGCTCGTCGACCACCGCGCCGAGGGCGTCCGGGTGCGCGGGCACCGGCAGCGGCTCGGACGGCACGGCGACCTCGACCACCACCCCGGCGGCGGCGGGAGCCCGGGCGCGCCAGGCGTCCCGCCGCGTGGCCAGCAGCCCGTCCGGGCCGCCGAGCGGCGTCGGCGCACCCGCCTGCAGCCCGCCGAGCCGCGTGGCCGCCAGGAGGGACTCCAGCAGCCGGCCCATCGCCTCGGCGTCCTGCACCGCCTCGGCGTGGTCGGCGCGGGCGTCGTCCGAGCGCAGGTGCGGCAGGAGGTTGTCCACGCTCAGGCGCAGGCTGGCGAGGGGGTTGCGCAGCTGGTGCGAGGCGTCCGCGACGAACGCGCGCTGGTGGCGCAGGGTGGTCTCGACCACGGCGACCATGCGGTTGAACGACTCCGCCAGGCGCCGCACCTCCGGCGGCCCGCGGCGGGCGTCGACGCGCACCCGCGCGTCCCCGGCGGCGACCTGCGCGGCGGCGGCGTCCAGCTCGCGCAGCGGGCGCGCCTGCCAGCGCGTCAGCGGCGGGACGGCGAGCGCGGCGGCGCCCGCGACGACCAGGCCGAGCGCGCCCCACGCCGCCCAGGTGCGGCGCAGGTCGGCCACGAGCGCCGGCGTGGGGGAGACGAGCACGACGGCGGCCTGCTGGCCCTCGCCGGTCACGGGCTCGACGACGACGAGGGGCTCCTCGCTCCAGGGCCACACGGTCGGCGGCGCGCCGGGGCGGCTGCCGCCCAGCGCCGTGGCGAGGTCGAGGTCGAGGCGGCCCTGCGGCTCCGGACCCAGGGCGGGCGGCGGGGAGCCGGCGAGCACGGCGCCGCCGGGCCCGAGGGCCGTCGCGGTGATGCCGTAGACCTGCTCGTAGCGCTGCAGCTCAGAGGCCAGGGGCTCGCGCTGGCCGGTCTGCAGCACCTCCCCGGTGAGGGCGGCGAAGCGGCTGCCGTCGGCGAGGCGGTCGAGGTAGACCTCCTGCGTCTGCCGGGTGGCGGTGGTGACCGCCAGCGGCACGCCGAGCGCCGCGAGCAGGAGGAGCAGGAGCGGGACGAGGACGACGGCGGAGCGGCGCGCCACGGCGGCTCAGGGCTCGTCGGGGAGCACGAGCGCGTACCCGGTGCCGCGCTCGGTGCGGATCGTCGGCACGCCCTCGCCGGGCGCGGCCCGCCCCGCCAGCGCCGCCAGCTTCGCGCGCAGCGACGCCACGTGGGTGTCGACGGTGCGGAACGCGCCGGGCGGTCGGACGCCGCCCGCCAGCGGCGTCTGCCACACCTGCTCGGCGATCACGTCGCGGCGCACCACGGCGCCCGCGTGGCGGGAGAGCAGCGCCAGCAGGTCGAACTCCTTCGGCGTCAGGGGCAGCGGGTGCCCGCCGAGCTCGGCGCGCCGCTCGGCGCCGCGCACGCGCAGCGCGCCGAGGCGCAGCACCTGCCCGGTCGACCGCGCAAGGCCGCGCTCGGTGCGGGTGCGGCGCAGCACGGCCTCCACGCGGGCCAGCAGCTCGGCGACGCCGAACGGCTTGACGACGTAGTCGTCGGCGCCGCCGCGCAGCAGCCGCACGCGGGAGGCCTCCTCGCTGCGGGCCGTGACGGCGATGACCGCGGGGCCGCCGGGGCGGCCGTCGCCGGAGGAGCGGCGCCGCAGCGCGCGCAGGACGTCGGTGCCCTCGGCGTCCGGCAGGCCGAGGTCGAGCAGGACGAGGTCGGCCGGCGGTGCGGCCACCGCCTCCGCGGCCGTGGGCACGCGCACGACCTCGTAGCCGGCGTGGCGCAGGGCCGTGCTCAGGGCGCGCGCGACGCGGTCGTCGTCCTCGACCACCAGGATGCGCACGCGGCCAGGGTAGGAGCCGCACGGCGCCGGGGCCGAGAGCGCGCGGTGCGCTCCCGGCCCCGGCCCCGGCGCCGAGCTCGAGCGGTGCCCGGGTGCGCCCGGAGCGCTCAGGGAGGGGGTGCTCAGCGGGTGCTCAGGGGGTGCGGGCCGGCTCCGCGGTCGCGGGGCGGGCGCCGTCCACCGCGGCGCCGTGGACCTCGCGCTGGCCCTCGTGGGCGCCGTGCCCGCCGTCCACGAGGGTCGACTCGTCGAAGGGAGCGCGGCCGGAGAGGACCTGGTCGACGCGGGCGCGGTCGATCTCCTTGACCCACGTGCCGATGAGCACGGTGGCCACGGCGTTGCCGGTGAAGTTCGTGAGCGCCCGCGCCTCGGACATGAACCGGTCGATGCCGACGATGAACCCGACGCCGTCGAGCAGCTCGGGGCGGTGGCTCTGCAGGCCGCCGGCGAGGGTCGCGAGGCCGGCGCCGGTGACGCCGGCGGCGCCCTTCGAGGCGACGATCATGAAGACGAGCAGACCGATCTGCTCGGGGACGGCCAGCGGCTGCCCGAGCGCCTGCGCGATGAACAGCGAGGCCATCGTCAGGTAGATGGCCGTGCCGTCGAGGTTGAAGGAGTAGCCGGTGGGGACGGTGATGCCGACCACCGGGCGGCTGACCCCCAGGTGCTCCATCTTCGCGATCAGGCGGGGCAGGGCGGTCTCGGAGGAGGACGTGGAGACGATGAGCAGCAGCTCGCGGCCGAGGTAGCGCAGCAGCGAGAGCAGGTTCACGCCCGTGACGACGCGCAGCAGCAGGCCGAGGACGAGGAAGATGAAGATCGCGCAGGTGGCGTAGAAGCCGGCCATGAGGGTGACCAGGGCGCCGATGGCCGACCAGCCGGTCGCGCCGACGACCGAGGCGATGGCGCCGAAGGCGCCGAGCGGGGCCAGCCACATGATCATGGCGAGGACCTTGAAGACGACCTTCTGGAAGACGGCGACCGCGCGCAGCGCCGGCTCGCCCGCGGTGCCCAGGGCCTGGATGGCGAAGCCGATGAGCAGCGCCACGAACAGGGTGGACAGCACGCTCTCGCCGACCAGGGGCGAGACCAGGGTGGTCGGGATGATGCTGAGGAGGAACCCGGCCAGGCCCTCGTTGGCCTCGTCCTCGGGGTCGGGCAGCGTCACCCCGGACAGCGGGTCCTCGGGCAGCACGAGGCTGTCGCCGGGGGAGACGAGGTTGCCGACCACGAGGCCGATCGCCAGCGCGAAGGTCGACATCGCGAGGAAGTAGCCGAGCGCCAGGGCGCCGACGCGGCCGACCGTGGCGGCGTGCCGGATCGAGCCGATGCCGAGCACGATGGTGCAGAAGATCACCGGCGAGATCATCATGCGGATGAGGTCGACGAAGCCGGTGCCGAGCGGGCGCAGGGCGATGCCGGTCTCGGAGAAGAAACCGCCGACGAGGGCGCCGGCCACGACGGCGACGACGACGGCGATGTAGAGCCAGTGGGAGCGGTCGCGCCCGCGGGGCACCGCGGGCGCTCCCCGCTCGGTCGATCCGCTGGGGCTGCTGGCGGAGTCCGCGGGTGTGCTCATCGGGGTCCCTCCTGCCGGTCCTCCGTCGGGCCGGCTCCGCCGGGACGCTAGGAGCGGCGGGCGCGGCGGCGGCCGGCAGGGCGCGATCCCTGACGTTCCCCTGACGTTCGGGGCCGGTCGCCGGCGGCGGGCGCGGCGACCGGCCCCGGGGGAGCGGACCTCAGAGGGCGTCGACGGCGGCGAGGACCGCCGGGACCTCCGTGCGGCTGGTGTAGTCGACGTGGACGTCGGCGAAGCGGACGACGCGGTCGGCGTCGACGACCAGCACGGTGGGGAAGGGGATGCCGGCGGTGCCGTCGGCGTTGCTGTCCGCGACGTCGAAGCCGAGCTCGGTGTGCGCCGCGCGCGCCTGCGCGCTGGGCTCCGTCAGCAGCCCCAGGCGCCTGATCAGGGCCGCCGAGGAGTCGGAGAGGACCGGGAAGCCGAGCTCGCCGCCGGTGGCCGCGGCCCTGGAGCCGTCGGGGGTCTGCGGGCTGATCGCCACCAGGGAGGCGCCGCGCCCGGCCAGCGCCGGCACGAGGTTCGCCTGGTACTCGCGCAGGGTGAGGTTGCAGTACGGGCACCAGGCGCCGCGGTAGAAGACGAGGACGGCGGGCCCGTCGCCGAGCGCCGCGTGCAGCCCGGTCGGGGTGCCCTCGGCGGTCAGCAGGTCGGCGTCCGGCAGGGGGTCGCCGGCGCGGACGGCGCCTGCCGGGACGCCGGCGGCGAGCAGGTCGGCCTGCTCTCGGGCGAAGACGTCGGCCAGGCGGGGCCCGACCTGGGCGGTGAAGCCCTCGTTGAAGGTCACGACCTGCTCGGCGATGGTCGGGTTGCTCACGTGCTGCTCCTTGACGGGCTCGTCCGCTGCGGGTGCGCGCCGTCCCGGGGAGGGCGGGCGCCGCGGCTGGATCCTAGGTCGGGGGCGGGATCAGTGGCCGCGGAAGGCCTCCGCGAGCCACCACGCGCCCCCGTCGCTGCTGATCTTGCAGTCCAGGACGATCGGCCCCTCGCGGGGCCCGGCCAGCCACGCGTCGAGGGCTCCCAGGTCGGCCGTGCTGCGCACGGTGGCCGCGGCGGCGCCGGCGCCGCGCGCCCACGCGGCGATGTCGGTGTCGGGGAAGACCACGGCGCCGTGGTCGGCGTCCGGGCCGAAGTGGTGCACCTCCGCGCCGTACGCGGCGTCGTCGTAGACGACCACCACCGCGCCCAGGCGCAGGCGCACGAGCGTCTCCAGCTCCGCGGCGGCCATGAGCAGGCCGCCGTCGCCCGTGCCGAGCACGGGCAGCCGGTCGGGGGCCGCCAGGGCGGCGCCGACGAGCGTCGCCAGGCCGAGGCCGACGGACTGGAAGGCCTGTGTGAAGCAGAAGCCGCGCTCATCCGGCACGGACCAGTAGGCGCTGGGGTAGCCCATGAAGTTGCCGGAGTCCACGGCCACGACCCGCTCGCGGGGCAGGCGCGCGTCGACCTCGCGGCTGAGGCCGCGCGGGTCGATCGTCGTCGGGGTGGAGGAGTCCTCCGTCGGCACGCGCGTCCAGCGGCCCTCGGCGGCGATGCGCGCGGCCAGCTCGGGCGAGCGGTAGCCGGTGCTGCCGCCCCGTGGCGGTGCGCCCTGCGGCAGGCCGGCGAGCAGGGCGCGGGCGGTCGCCGCGACGTCCCCCAGCACGCCGAGGTCGACGGGCCGGTTGGCGCCGAGCGCGTCGACGTCGGCGTCGACCTGCACCACGACGGCGTCCTCGCCGAGCAGGCGGCCGTGGCGCGTCGTCCACGCGGTCAGGCTCGCGCCCCAGGCCACGACGAGGTCCGCGCCGGTGATGAGCTCGGCCGCCAGCGGGGAGGCGAAGCCGCCGGAGATGCCGAGGTCGAACGGGTCGCCCTCGAACAGGCCCTTGGCCACGGCGGTCGTCGCCAGCAGCGCCCCGGTGCGCTCGGCGAGCTCGCGCAGCAGCGGGCCGGCCCCGCGCGCTCCGCGGCCGGCGAGGAGCAGCGGACGCCGCGCGGCGGCGACGCGCGCGGCGAGGGCCTCGACGGCGGCCTCGCCGGGACGCGCGGGCACGGGCGGCCCGGGGTCGCGCAGCTGCGCCAGGGCGTCCTCGGGCGCGGGCGCGGCCTGCACGTCGAGGGGCAGGTTCAGCACCACGGTGCGCCGGGTGTCGCGGGCGGTGCGCCACGCTCGCAGCACGTCGGGGACCGCGCTGGCGGGGGAGTGGACCCGCTCGGGCACCGCGCCGACGCTGCGCACGAGCGCGTCCTGGTCGATCCGGAAGTTCGAGCGCACCGCGGAGCCGGCCGTGTCCGCGGCGAGGACGAGCAGGGGCGTGCGGCTCTTCGCCGCCTCCGCGACGCCCGTGACGGCGTTCGTCAGCCCGCAGCCCTGGTGCAGCGTGAGCACGCCGACGCGCCCGCTCGTGCGCGCCCAGGCGTCGGCCATCGTCGCCGCGCCGCCCTCGTGCCGTGCGGCGGTGAAGGGGACGCCGGCCGCGCGCAGCGCATTGGTGACCGCGAAGTTGCCGCTGCCGACCACCCCGAAGGCGCGCCCGGCCCCGAGGGCGGCGACCGCGCGCCCGACGAGCTCGGCGACCTGCACCCTCAGCTCCTCTCGACCAGGGCGTACACGCGGGCCGGGCTGCCCGTGCCGCCGACGATCGGCAGCGGCGCGACCACGAGGACGGCGCCGCGCGCGGGCAGCTGGTCCAGGTGCCGCAGCTGGGTCAGGCCGTACCGGTCGGCCCCGAGCAGGAAGTGGTGGGCGGGGAAGGGCGGCTCGAAGCCGCCGGCGGCGCCCGCGTCGATGCCCACGGTCTCCACCCCCAGCCCGGCGACCGCGCGCTCCTGCGCCAGCCAGCGGGCGGCGGCGGCCGACGGCCCCGGCGTGTGCGGCCCCTGCTCGTCGGCGTTGAGGAAGGGGGCGGCGTCGTGCGCGCGGGCGCTCCAGCCGGTGCGCAGCAGCACCCAGCCGCCGTCGGGCAGCGGCCCGTGCTCGTCCTCCCAGGCGAGCAGGTGCTCCGGCTCGAGGAGGAAGTCGGGGTCGGCCTGCGCCTGCGCGGTGACGTCGACGACCACCGCCGGGCCGACGAGGCGCCGCGGTGGCACGCGGTCGACGCTGTCGCCGTCCCGGCCGGTGACCCAGTGCGAGGGTGCGTCGAGGTGGGTGCCGGTGTGCTCGCCGGTGCGGATGTCGTTCCACGCCCACAGCGGGCCCGCCTCGTCGAACGCGCTGACCGGCTCCAGGCTCAGCGGGCGGGTGTTCGCGAACGGCTCGGGCAGCTGCAGCACCGGGGTGCTCGGGCTGAGCGGGGCGGTGAGGTCGACGATCGCGACCTCCCCGGAGGCCAGGGCCTCCAGCAGCGGGGAGAGGACGGGCACGGTGCTCCGATCGGGCGCAGGGGGTGGGTCGGGCCGGGCGGCCCCGGTCAGGTCGCGAACCACGCGGGGGCGTGCGGGTCGGCGGCGCGGCGGACGACGTCCGTCTGCCACCCCAGGTCCGGCAGGTCCGCCTCGGCGCACCAGACGACCTCGGTGGACTCGTCGTCCGCGACGTGCGCCCGCCCGGCCACCGCCCGGCAGGCGAAGGAGTGGTCGACGAACTGGCACCGGTCGCCGTCGGGGTAGGCCGTCGGCGGCAGCGTCTGCACGCCGACGAGGCGCTCGACCACCACGCCCACGCCCGTCTCCTCCAGCACCTCGCGGGCGCACGCGCGCGCCATCTGCTCGCCGGGCTCGGGGATGCCGCTGGGCAGCGCCCACGCCCCGGTGTCGCTGCGCCGGGTCAGCAGCACGCGGCCCGCGGCGTCGCGCACGACGGCGGTCACGCCGGGCAGCCACAGCAGGTCGTGCCCGATCCGGGCGCGCAGGGACGCGATGAACTCCGGGACCGGCACCCGCCCAGGCTACGGACCCCGACCCCGGGCCGGGCGCCGGTGCGGTCGCCCGGCGCGACGGCGCGGCGCCGGAGGGCCACGATGCGCCTGTGAGCGCCTCGTGGATCCGCTGGCCCTGGCCCGAGCAGCTCCTCGAGGGGCGGCCCCCCCTCGCCTACGGCGGGGACTACAACCCCGAGCAGTGGCCCCGGGAGGTGTGGGCGCAGGACGCCGCCCTGATGCAGGAGGCCGGCGTCAACCTCGTCACGCTCGGCGTCTTCTCCTGGGCGCGGCTGCAGCCGGCGCCGGACGCGTGGGACTTCGCCTGGCTGGACGAGGTGATGGACCTCATGGCCGCCTCCCGCATCGCGGTGGACCTCGCCACCGCCACCGCCTCCCCGCCGCCGTGGCTGACCTCCGCCCACCCGGAGGTCCTGCCGGTCGACCGCTCCGGGCACGTGCTGCACCAGGGCGCCCGGCAGGCGTACGCGCCGAGCTCCCCGCTGTTCCGCGAGCTGGCGCTGGAGCTCGTGGAGCGGATGGCGCAGCGCTACGGCGGCCACGAGGCGCTGGCGCTGTGGCACGTGTCGAACGAGATGGGCTGCCACAACGCCCCGGACTACTCCGAGGCGGCGGAGATCGCGTTCCGCCGCTGGCTGGCCGAGCGCTACGGCGACGTCGAGGCGCTCAACACCGCGTGGGGCACGGACTTCTGGAGCCAGCGCTACGGCTCCTTCGAGCAGGTGCAGCCGCCGCGGCTGGCGCCGACGTTCCCCAACCCCACCCAGGTCCTCGACTTCGCGCGCTTCACCTCCTGGCAGCTGCAGGACCAGCTGCGCGCCGAGGCCGCCGTGCTGCGCCGGGTCGCGCCCGACGTGCCCGTGACGACGAACTTCATGGTGATGGGGCACACGCAGCACCTGGACTACACCGCGTGGGCCGCCGACGTGGACCTGGTCGCCAACGACCACTACGTGATGGCCGCCGACCCGGACGGCCAGCACGAGCTGGCCTTCTCCGCCGACCACACCCGCGGCCTGGCGGGCGGGCGCCCGTGGGTGCTCATGGAGTCCTCGACCTCGGCGGTCAACTGGCAGCCGGTCAACCCGCCCAAGGCGCCCGGGCAGCTGCGCCGCAACAGCCTCGTGCAGGTCGCCCGCGGCGCGGACGCCGTCTGCTTCTTCCAGTGGCGCGCCTCGCGGGCCGGGGCGGAGAAGTACCACTCCGGGCTGGTCCCGCACGCCGGGGCCGACAGCCGCCTGTTCCGCGACGCCGTCGCCCTCGGCGCGGACCTGGCGGCGCTGCGCGAGGTCGTCGGCTCCACGATCACCAACGACGTCGCGCTGGTCTTCGACTACGAGGCCTGGTGGGTGCTCGACCAGCCCGCGCACCCGAGCGCGCAGCTGCACTACCGCGAGGTCGCCGAGGCCTGGCACCGCTCGCTGTGGGAGAGCCGCGTCGGCGTGGACGTCGTGGGCCCCGACGCGGACCTGTCCGGCTACCGCGTGGTGCTCGTGCCGCTGCTGCACCTGGTGCGCGAGGAGACGGCGGCGCGGATCGCCTCCGCCGCCGAGGCCGGGGCGAGCGTCGTGGTGACGTACTTCTCCGGCGTCGTCGACGAGCACGACCACGTGCGCCTCGGCGGCCACCCCGGCGCCTTCCGCGACCTGCTCGGCGTGCGGGTGGAGGAGCTCGGCCCGCTGCTGCCGGGCACGACCGTGCACGTGCACGGGCCGTCGGTGGGCACGGCGACCGCCGGTACGTGGGTGGAGCCGGTCGACGTCGTCGACCCCGGGGCCACGGAGGTGGTCGCGCGCTACCTGGACGGCCCGCACGCCGGGGGGCCGGCCATCACGCGCGCGCGCCGCGGCAGCGGGTGGGCCTGGTACGTCAGCACCGAGCTGCAGGACGCCGGACGGCGCCGGCTGGTGGGCCGGGTGCTCGCCGACGCCGGCGTCGCCCCCGCGGTCGCGGCGTCCGAGGGCGTCGAGGTCAGCGTGCGCCGCCGCGGGGAGGCGCAGTGGGTCTTCGCGGTCAACCACGGCCAGCACGCCGGCGAGGTGGGCGGCGGCGGGCTGGACCTGCTCACCGGCACCGAGCACGCGGGCCCGGTGCCGGTGCCCGCCGGGGGCGTGGTGGTGCTGCGCCGGCCCGCCTAGGGTGCCCGGCGTGGAGGAGCAGGTGCTCCGGCCGCCCGCCGGAGCCGGGACGGGGGCCGGGACCGGAGCCGGGACCGGGGACACGACCGGGGACGCCGTCGCGGCCGAGGTCGCGCGCGTGCGCTCCGCGTTCGAGGCCGGGGTGACGCGGCCGCTGGCCTGGCGGGAGGAGCAGCTGCGCGCCCTGCGCCGCCTGCTCGTCGAGCACGCCGGTGAGCTCGAGGCCGCCCTGGCCAGCGACCTCGGCAAGCACCCCGTCGAGGCGCAGCTGACGGAGATCGCCTTCGTCGTCGGCGAGGTCGACCACGCGCTGCGCCACCTGCGCCGCTGGCTGGCGCCCGCCCCCGTGCCGGTGCCGCTGGTGCTGCGCCCGGCGCGGGCGCAGGTGGTGCGCGACCCGCTGGGCGTCGTCCTGGTCATCGCGCCGTGGAACTACCCGCTGCAGCTGCTGCTGGCCCCGCTCGTCGGCGTGCTGGCCGGCGGGAACGCGGCCGTGCTCAAGCCGAGCGAGCTGGCCCGGGCCACGAGCGCCGCCGTGGCGCGGCTGCTGCCGCGCCACCTCGACGCGCGCGCCGTCGCGGTCGTCGAGGGCGGCCGCGAGCCGGCCGAGGCGCTGCTGCGCCAGCGCTTCGACCACGTCTTCTTCACCGGCGGGGCGCAGGTGGCGCGCGTCGTCGCGCGCGCGGCCGCCGAGCACCTGACGCCCGTGACCCTGGAGCTCGGCGGGAAGTCCCCGACGTACGTGGACGGGACGACGGACCTGCCGGCCGCGGCCCGGCGCATCGCGTGGGGCAAGTTCCTCAACGCCGGCCAGACCTGCGTGGCGCCCGACTACGTGCTCGCCACCCCGGACGTCGCCGACCGCCTCGGGCCGGCCCTCGCCGACGCCGTGCGCGACCTGTACGGCCCGGACCCGGCGACCAGCGACGACTACGGCCGCATCGTCTCCGACGCGCACCTGGCCCGCCTGGAGGCCCTGCTCGGCTCGGGGCGCGCGGTCACCGGCGGCCAGGTGCGGCGCGAGGAGCGCTACCTCGCCCCGACGGTGCTCGCCGACGTCGACCCGGACTCCCCGGTGATGCAGGAGGAGGTCTTCGGGCCGGTGCTGCCGATCGTGCGGGTGCCCGACCTCGACGCCGCCATCGCCTTCGTCAACGCCCGGCCCAAGCCGCTGGCGCTGTACGCCTTCACCGAGTCGCGGACGGCGCGCCGGCGCCTGCTGGAGGAGACGTCCTCGGGCGCGGTGGGCTTCGGCGTCCCGGCCGCCCACCTGTCCGTGCCCGGCCTGCCGTTCGGCGGGGTGGGGGAGAGCGGCACCGGCGCCTACCACGGCGAGCACTCGATCGCGATCTTCACGCACGCCAAGGCGGTGCTGGCCAAGGACCTCACCCCGGACACCCTGCGGCTGCTGCAGCCGCCCTACCGGGGCGTTCGGAACGCGCTCCTGCGCCGCCTCCTGCCGCGCCGGTGAGGCGGCGGTCCGGCCGGAGCGGGGGACGCCGCAGCGGACCGGGGTGGTGCCGCAGCGGACCGGACCGGATCCGCGGAAACGCCGCGCACGGCCCGGGCGAGCGGTTAGCGTCGCGACCGCCCTGTGCCGAAGGCGTCACCGTGCACCCGCCCCGCCCGTCCCGCCGTCCCGAGGAGTCCGTCGTGATCCGTCTCCAGCGCAGCAAGGGCAGCTCCGAGGTCAAGGTCACCTTCGTCGTCGACGAGGAGGTCGCCCAGGGCCCGGTGTCCGTGGTCGGCACCTTCAACGACTGGAGCCCCTACGCGCACATCCTGCGCAGGCGCAGCAACGGCACCCGCAGCGTCGCCGTGACGGTGCCCGCCGGCACGCCGGTGGTCTTCCGCTACCTCGGCGAGCACGGCCACTGGTTCGACGACCCGCAGGCCAGCGAGCACACCCCCGAGGGCGGTGTCCTGCACGTCTGAGCCGCGCGCGGCCCGACCCCGGGCCCCGCTCTGCGCGCGCTCACAGGGCCCCGGGCTGTTCTTACCGGCGCAGGTGGCGCACAGTAGTGCCATGCGCGCGTCCCGCCCCGCCACCCGCTGGGCCCTGCCCACCACCGTCGCCGCCGCGGTCGTCGGGACCTCCCTGATCGTGCCGGCCGTCGCCAGCGCCGAGCCCGAGCTGCCGCCCACCACGGCCGCGGAGCTGCTCGAGGACCTCGCCGCCGCCGAGCCGCAGGACCACTCCGGCACGCTGGAGCAGACCACCGACCTCGGCCTGCCCGAGCTGCCCGCGGGGCAGGGCGCTGCGGGCGGCCTGTCCTCGCTCCTGGCGGGCACCACGACGGCCCAGGTGTGGGCCGACGGGCCCGACCGCTCGCGGCTGTCGGTGATCGACGACCTCGCGGAGACGACCGTCGTCCGCGACGGCCAGGACCTGTGGGTCTGGCGCAGCGACACCGGCACCGCCGCGCACGGGCGGCTGCCCGAGCAGGCCGCCGAGGCGGAGGCCGCCGCGCCGCTGCCGATGGGGGCCGCGACCCCGGCCGAGGCCGCGCAGACGGCGCTGGCCGCGATCGAGCCGACCACCGCGGTCGAGCTCGACGGCACCGCCCGCGTCGCCGGCCGCGACGCCCACGAGCTCGTCCTGTCCCCGCGCGAGGAGGGGTCGCTGGTGGGCCGGGTGCGCCTGGCCGTGGACGCCGAGACCTCCTTGCCGCTGCGGGTGCAGGTGCTCGCCCGCGGGGCCTCGGAGCCGGCGTTCACCAGCGGGTACACCGACATCGACCTCACGACCCCCGACGCCGACGTCTTCGCGTTCGCGCCGCCGCAGGGCGCCGAGGTCACCGAGCTCGACCTCCCCGAGGGCGCCGTCCCGCCCGCCGAGGGCACCGGCGGCGCGGCGGTCTCGCCCGACGCCGGCCTGCCCGGCGTCGAGGCGCCCGCCGACCCGCGCGCGACCCCGCCGCCGGCGGTCGTCGGCGAGGGGTGGACGTCGGTGCTCGTGATGCACGGCACCGACCCGGCCGCGCTGCTCGACCCCGCGGCCGCGGCCGGCGCCGCGCAGGACGGCGCCGCGCAGGACGGCGAGCCCGGCTCGGGCGGCGGGGACCTCGGCGGCGTCGGCCAGGCGCTGGCGGCCGGCTTCCAGCCGTACGCCGGGGACGCCGGCGCCGGACGGGTGCTGAGCACCTCCCTGCTCACGGTCCTGGCCCTGGAGGACGGCCGCGTGCTCGTCGGCGCCGTCGGGCTCGACGCGCTCGAGCGCGCGGCGCTCGACCCCGCCGCCGCGCCCCTGCAGTGACCGGCCGGTGACGGCCGCCGTCGCCACCCAGGGCCTGACCAAGCGGTTCCGCAGCGGCCAGGTCGCCGTGCGCGACCTGGACCTGCACGTGCCCGCGGGCGCGGTGTACGGCTTCCTCGGTCCCAACGGCTCGGGCAAGACCACCACGATCCGCATGCTCCTGGGGCTGGTGGCGCCGACGTCCGGGGACGCCGAGCTGCTCGGCGAGGCGATGCCGGCCCGGCGCGCCGGCGTCCTGCCCCGAGTCGGCGCGCTCGTGGAGGGCCCGGCCTTCCACCCGTACCTGTCGGGACGGGACAACCTGCGCCGCGCCGACGCGGCGGACCGCACGGTGGACCCGCGCACCTCGGCCGCCCGGATCGACGCCGCCCTCGAGCGCGTCGGGCTCTCGGCCGCGGCCACCAAGCGCTACCGCGTCTACTCCCTGGGCATGCGCCAGCGCCTCGGGCTCGCCGCGGCGCTGCTGCGCCCCCGCGAGCTGCTCGTGCTCGACGAGCCCACCAACGGCCTGGACCCGCAGGGCACCCGCGAGGTGCGCACGCTCGTGCGCGAGCTGGCCGCCGACGGCGCCACGGTCTTCGTCTCCACCCACCTGCTCGCCGAGGTCGAGCAGCTGTGCAGCCACGTCGGGGTGATGAGCGCCGGGCAGCTCGTGGCGCAGGGCACCCTCGCGCAGGTCACGGCCGCGACCGGCACGCGCGTGCGGGTGGAGGCCCGCGACCCGCGGCGGGCGGCGGCCGTGCTCGCCGAGCACGGCCTGAGCCCGGCAACGGGTACCACCGGCGCCGCGGCCGGCTCCGCGGCCGACGGCGGGGCCGTCGTCGAGGCCGAGCTGGCCGGCGCGGACCCGGAGCGCCTCCTCGCCGCCCTGGTGGCCTCCGGGGCCGGGGTGCGCCAGTTCGCGCTGCAGCGGGCGACGCTGGAGGACCTGTTCGTGACCCTGACCGGTGAGGGGTTCGACGTCCGTGCCTGAGGCGGGGACGGGGCCGGTCGCGCTGCGGGACCTGCGCCTGCTGCGCTCGGAGCTGCGCCTGGTGCTCACGCGCCGGCGCAACCTCGTGATGCTCGCGGTGCTGGCGCTGGCCACCACGCTGATCGGGATCGCGATCGAGGTCTCCAGCGCGGACGCCGAGCCGGGGGAGGGGCCGCCGTTCCTGGCGAGCATCACCGAGAACGGGATCTTCCTGGCCTTCACCGCCCTCGTCGCGTCGCTGCCGGTGTTCCTGCCGCTGGCGGTCTCGGTGGTCGCGGGGGAGTCCGTGGCGGGGGAGGCCAGCACCGGCACCCTGCGCTACCTGCTGGTCACCCCGGTGGACCGCACGCGGCTGCTGGTGGTCAAGCTGCTCGCGATCGTCGTCTTCGGCCTCGTCGCCGCGCTCGTCGTGGCCGCGACCGGAGTGGTGGTCGGGGCGCTGCTCTTCCCCGTCGGCCCGGTGCCGCTGCTCAGCGGCGTGACCGTCCCGTACGCGACGGGGCTGCTGCGCGTGGCCGCCGTGGCCCTGTACGTCGCGGCGATGCTGGCCACGGTGGCCGCCCTGGGCCTGTTCGTCTCCACCCTGACCGAGGTGCCGGTGGCCGCGATGTCGGCGACGGCGATCACGGTGGTCCTCGCGGAGATCCTCGACGCGGTGCCGCAGCTGGAGCCGATCCACCCCTGGCTGTTCACCCACGACTGGCTGGCGTTCGGGGACCTGCTGCGCGACCCCGTGCGCTGGGACGGCGTGCTGCACGGGCTCGCGGTCCAGGGCGGCTGGATCGCCGTCCTGCTCGCCCTCGCCTGGGCGCGCCTGACCAGCCGGGACGTCACGAGCTGAGCGCCGCCGGCGGCTCCCGCGGCGCCTCGCGCGTGTGGTGGGATGCCCGCGTGGGCGAGCGGGGGAGCAACTGGGCCGGCAACTACACCTACCGGGCGTCGCAGGTGCACCGCCCGCGCACGCTGGAGGAGCTGCAGGAGGTCGTCGCGCGCGCGCCGCGCCTGAAGGCGCTCGGCACGCGCCACTCCTTCAACGGCGTCGCGGACACCGAGGGCGCTCAGGTCAGCCTCGCCGACCTGCCGCGCCGGGCCGAGCTGGACGCCGACCCCGAGGCCGGCACCGGCACCGTCACCGTCGACGGAGGCAGCAGCTACGGGGCCCTGGCGGTGGCGCTGCAGGAGCGCGGCTGGGCGCTGCGCAACCTCGCCTCCCTGCCCCACATCTGCGTCGCCGGGGCCGTCGCGACCGCCACGCACGGCTCGGGCGACGGCAACCGCAGCCTCGCCGACGCCGTGCGCGCCGTCGAGCTCGTCACCGGCGGCGGGCAGCTCGTGCGCATGACGCGCGAGGACGACGCCTTCGCCGGCGCGGTGGTGCACCTGGGCGCCCTCGGGGTGGTGACGGCGCTGGAGCTGGAGGTCGTGCCGACCTACGACGTGCGCCAGGACGTCTACGAGGACCTGCCGTGGGACGTCGTCCACGAGCGCTTCGACGAGATCACCACGGGTGTGTACAGCGTCAGCCTCTTCACCGCCTGGTCACCGCGCGGGGTGGACCAGGTGTGGCGCAAGAGCCTCGTGCCGGCGGGGAGCGCCGGCTCCGCTCCTCCCGACCTGTTCGGGGCCCGCCCCGCCACCCGGGCCCGCCACCCGCTGCCCGGCATGTCGGGGGAGAACTGCACCCCGCAGGGCGGGGTGCCGGGCCCCTGGCTGGACCGCCTGCCGCACTTCCAGCTGCGGTTCACCCCCAGCAGCGGGGAGGAGGTCCAGTCCGAGTACCTGCTGCCGCGCTCCGCCGTCCACGACGCGCTCGCCGCGATGCGCGGGCTGCACGAGCGCGTGGCCCCGCTGCTGCAGGCGTGCGAGGTGCGCACCGTCGCCCCCGACGACCTGTGGCTGAGCCCCACCTGCGGGCAGGACAGCGTCGGGATCCACTTCACGTGGCAGCGGCGCCAGGGCGAGGTCGAGCGGGTGCTGCGCGACGTCGAGGCCGCCCTCGTGCCCCTCGGCGCCCGCCCGCACTGGGGGAAGGTCTCCTGCGTGCTCCCGCACGAGCTCGCCGCCCCCTACGAGCGGCTGGAGGACTTCCGGGCCCTCGCCCGCCGCCTGGACCCGCAGGGCACCTTCACCAGCGGCTTCACCCGGCGCGTGCTGCAGCTGGGCTGACGGGCCGGGCGCGTCAGGGGGCGCTCTCGCGCACCACGAGGCGGTGCGGGGCCACCGCCGTGCGCGGGGGCAGGTCCGCGTCGTCCAGGCGCGAGGTGAGCAGGTCCAGGGCCGCGGCCGCGACGAAGGCGCGGTCGATCGCCACGGTCGTCAGCGTGGGCGCCGAGTAGGCGGCCTCGGGCAGGTCGTCGACGCCGACCACCGCGACGTCGTCCGGCACCGAGCGCCCGTGCCGGCGCAGCGAGCGCAGCGCGCCGAGCGCGAGGACGTCGTTGCTCGCGAAGACCGCGTCGACGTCCGGGTGCTCGGCGAGCAGGGCGTCGGTGGCGGCCTCGCCGTCCTCGCGCGTCCAATCCGGCACCGGGCGCGCCAGGCCCGGCTCCGCGCGCAGGCCCGCCTCCTGCAGCGCGCTGGCCCAGCCGAGCTGGCGCTGCTCGGCCACCGAGGCGGGGCGCTCGGTCTTGGCCCCGACCATCGCCACGCGCCGCCGCCCGCCCGCCAGCAGGTGGCGGGTGGCGGTGCACGCCACGTCGACGCTGTCGATGCCGACGCGGTCCACCGCGGCGTGCGCGGCGTGCTCGCCGAGCAGCACCAGGGCCGTGTCGTGGCGGGGGGCGGTCAGCTCCTCCTCGGCCATCGCCAGCGGGGAGAGGACCAGCCCGTCGACGAAGCGGACGCCGAAGCCGTCGGCGGCCTCCCGCTCGCGCTCGAGGAGCCCGTCGGTCTGCTCGACGAGGACGGTCAGGTCGTGCGCCCGCGCGGCGGTGACGAGGTGCCTGGCCAGGTCCGCGAAGTACGGCATGTCGATGCCCGGCACGGCGAGCGCCACCAGCCCGCTGCGCCCGCGCCGCAGCTGGCGCCCCGCGGCCTGCGGGCGGTAGCCCAGCTCGTCGACCACCCGCTGCACGCGCTCGCGGGTCTCGGCGCGCACGTGCACGTAGCCGTTGACGACGTTGCTGACGGTCTTCGGCGAGACGCCGGCGGCCAGGGCCACGTCGCGCATGGTGGCGGGTCGCCGGGCGCTCACGGCGATCAGTCTCGCGCGACCCGTCCTTGACAGGCGACCGAACCCTGCGCGACCGTGCGTTTACCACGGTGTAAATCGGAGGGGGCGGTCGATGACGACCAGCAGGTCCATCTCGCGGCGCGCGTTCCTGCGCGCCGCCTCGGCGGCGGCCGGGGGCGCCGCCGGGGCCGCGGCCCTGTCGGGCTGCGGGCAGGGCGCCGGTGCCGGCGGGCGCACCCCGCTGGCGTACTGGAACTTCTTCACCGGCGGCGACGGGGAGCGCATGGTCGGCCTCGTCGAGGCCTACCGCGACCAGGCGCCCGACGTCGACGTCACGGACACCACGCTGATGTGGGGCGCGCCGTACTACACGAAGCTGGCGATGGCCTGCGCCGGCGGGCGGGCGCCGGACCTGGCCACCCTGCACGCCTCCCGCCTCGCGACCTTCGGCGCCGACCTGGTCGACGAGTGGGACCTGGACGAGCTGGCCGCCCGGGGGGTGACCCCGGACCAGTTCCCCGAGCGCGTGCGGGAGCGCGTGAGCGTCGACGGGCGCCTGATGGCCCTGCCGCTGGACACCCACCCGCTCGTGCTCTTCTACAACACCGAGGTGTGCGAGCAGGCCGGCCTGCTCGGCCCGGACGGCGCCCTGGCGCCGATCTCCGGCGCCGAGGCCCTCCTCGACGCCGGGCGGCGCGCCGCGGAGGTGACCGGCGCGAACGGCATCGCCGTCGGCGCGGCCGACGCCCTGGCCACGTGGATGGTCTTCTGGTCGCTGTTCACCCAGCTCGGCGGGGTGGTGGAGCTGCCCGACGGCGGCCCGGCGCAGGTCGACCGCGACGCGGCGGTGGAGGCGATGGCCTTCCTGCAGACCATGTGCGACGGGACCATCGCCTCGAGGACCCTCGACGGGCCCGCAGCCCCGGCCAGCTTCGCCAGCGGGCAGGCCGGCTTCCTCCTCATCGGCCCGTGGGAGGTCGTCACGGCGCAGAACGCCGGCGTGCCGTTCTCGATGACGCAGTTCCCCGCGGTCTTCGGCGACACCCCGTTCGTGCGCGCCGACAGCCACAGCCTCGTCCTGCCGACCCAGGCGGACGTCGACCCGGCGGCGCGCAGCGCCGCGTACGACATGGCGGTCTCGATGCTCACCAACAGCCTGGACTGGGCCCGCGGCGGCCACATCCCCGCGCTGTCCTCCGTGGCGCAGAGCCCGGAGTACCTCGCGCTGCAGCCGCAGTCGAACTACCGGGGGGCCGCGGACGTCGTGGCCTTCGACCCCGAGGCGTACTTCTCCGGCTCCGGGTCGACCCTGATGTCGCGGGCGGGCCAGAGCCTGCAGGGCGTGACCTCCGGGGCGCTGACCCCCGAGCAGGGGGCCGACGACCTCATCGGCTGGCTCGACGCCCAGCTGACCCTGGGAGCCCCGCTGTGAGCGCCGTCGGGGCGCCGGCGACCACCGGCGCCGCCGCGCCGGGCGCGATCGTCTCCGGCCGCGCGCCGCGCGCCGCGGCCCGCCGCCGTGGCCGCCACGGCCTGAGCGGCGGCCGGGGAGGGTTCTGGTTCGTCCTGCCCTTCCTGCTCGTCTACGCCGCCTTCACCCTGTGGCCGCTCGTCCACGGCCTCGGGATGAGCTTCTTCGACACCAGCCTGATCAGCGACGACTCCAGCTTCGTGGGGCTGGCCAACTACGCGCGGCTCTTCGACGACCCGCAGGTGTGGCGAACCCTCGGGACCACCCTGCTGTTCACGCTCCTCAGCACGGTCCCGCTCGTGCTCGTCGCGCTCGTCATGGCGCTGCTGGTGCACACCGGCACCCGCGGGCAGTGGTTCTGGCGCTTCGCGTACTTCGCGCCGTTCCTGCTGCCGGTCGCCACGGTCGTGCTCATCTGGCAGTGGCTCTTCCAGGGCGACTTCGGCCTGCTCAACGCCGCGCTCGGCTGGGTCGGCCTGGACCCGGTGGGCTGGACCACGGACCCGGACGTCGCGCTGTGGTCGACCGTGCTGCTGACCGTGTGGTGGACCGTCGGGTTCAACTTCCTGCTCTACCTCGCGGCGCTGCAGGCGATCCCGGCCACCGTGTACGAGGCCGCGGCCATCGACGGCGCGGGCGGCTGGCGGCGGCTGTTCTCCATCACCCTGCCGCTGCTGGGCGTGACCACCGGTCTCGTCGTCACGCTGCAGGTCCTGGCGTCCCTGAAGCTGTTCGACCAGGCGTACATCCTCTACGCCGGCAGCGGCGGCCCCGGCGGGGCGGCGGCGCCGATCCTGCAGCACGTCTACGACACCGGGTTCGTCAACTACCGCCTCGGCTACGCCTCGGCGATCTCGTACGTGTTCTTCGTGCTCGTCCTCGCGATCGCCCTGGTGCAGGCGCGCATCGCCGCCCGGAGGAGTTCCTGATGGCCGTCCCCGCTGCCACCGCCCTGCGCTCGCCGCGCCCCCGCGACGCCGAGGCGGCCCCGCCGCGGCGCACCTCGCAGGGGCCCTCGAAGGCCCAGCGCGCCTCGCTGCTCACGCGGATCGCGCTGGCCACGGGCCTGGCCGTCCTCGCCGTCCTGTGGCTGGCGCCGCTGGCGTGGGCGCTGCTCACGTCCCTGAAGACGGAGGCGGACACCACCACGGTGCCCCTGGAGGTGGTGCCCGACAGCGGGTTCACCCTGCAGGCGTACCGGGCGGTGCTGGGCGACGACGACCTGGTCACCTGGTTCGTCAACAGCACCGTCGTCGCGGTCGTCGTCACGGCCGCGACCGTGGCGCTGTCCGCGGCCGCCGCCTACGGCTTCTCCCGCACCCGCTTCCGCGGGCGCACCGCGCTGTTCGCGCTCACGGTCGCGGGCATCATGATCCCCCCGCAGATCCTCATCGTGCCGCTGTACCGGCAGATGCTCTCGTGGGGCACGGCCGACACCTTCGCGGGGATCATCCTCCCGCAGCTCGTGGCGCCGGCGATGGTCTTCATCCTCAAGAAGTTCTTCGACGGCATCCCCACCGAGCTCGAGGAGGCCGCCCGCGTCGACGGCGCCGGCTCCTTCCGGATCTTCTGGCAGGTCGTGGTGCCGCTGTCCCGCTCGATCCTCGCGGCCGTGGCGATCTTCGTGTTCATCAGCGCCTGGAACAACTTCCTGTGGCCCTTCATCATCACCTCCGACCCGGAGCTGATGACCCTGCCCGTCGGCCTGGTGCAGGTGCAGAGCAGCTTCGGCGTCCGCTACGCGCAGGTGATGGCCTCGGCGATCCTCGCCGGCCTGCCGCTGGTGGTGGTCTTCATGCTCTTCCAGCGCCAGATCATCCGCGGCGTCGCCACCACCGGCCTCGGCGGCACGTGAGCAGCCCGACCCGCCCCGCCGACCCGACCCCCCACCCCTCCCGGAGGACCCCCGTGCCCCGCGCCCGCCTGACCATCGACCCCGACTTCACGCTCGCGCCCGTGCCGCCGCGCCTGTTCGGCTCCTTCGTCGAGCACATGGGCCGCTGCGTCTACACCGGCATCTTCGAGCCGGGCCACCCGAAGGCCGACGAGGACGGCCTGCGCACCGACGTCCTCGACCTCGTCCGCGAGCTCGGCCCGACGGTCGTGCGCTACCCCGGCGGCAACTTCGTCTCCGGCTACGAGTGGGAGGATGGCGTCGGCCCGCGCGAGCAGCGCCCCCGCCGCCTGGACCGCGCGTGGCGCTCGATCGAGACCAACCAGTTCGGCCTCGCCGAGTTCGACCGGTGGGCGCGCCGGGCGGGGGCCGAGCCGATGATGGCGCTCAACCTGGGCACCCGGGGGGTGCAGGAGGCGTGCGACCTGCTGGAGTACGCCAACCACCCCGGCGGCACGAAGTTCTCCGACCTGCGGCGCGCGCACGGCTCCGCGGAGCCGTTCGACGTCCGGCTGTGGTGCCTGGGCAACGAGATGGACGGCCCCTGGCAGACCGGGCACAAGACCGCCGCCGAGTACGGGCGCCTGGCCGCCGAGACCGCCCGCGCGATGCGCCAGGTCGACCCCACCGTGGAGCTGGTGGCCTGCGGCAGCTCCAGCCGGGCCATGCCGACCTTCGGGGAGTGGGAGCGCGTCGTCCTGGAGGAGACCTACGACCAGGTCGAGCACGTCTCCGCCCACGCCTACTACGAGGAGCGCGAGAGCCTCGGGACCGGCGACTTCCTCGCCAGCGCGGTCGACATGGACGCCTTCATCGAGTCCGTGGTCGCCACCGCCGACGCCGTGCGCGCCCGGGGGCGGCACACCAAGACGATCGACATCTCCTTCGACGAGTGGAACGTGTGGTACCAGGACCGCTGGCGCTCCACGCCCCGCGCCCGCGGGGAGGGCGGCTGGGAGGTCGCCCCGCGGGTGATCGAGGACGAGTACACGATCACCGACGCCGTCGTCGTCGGCACGCTGCTGAACTCCCTGCTGCGCCACGGCGACCGCGTCACCGTCGCCTGCCAGGCGCAGCTGGTCAACGTCATCGGCCTGCTGCGCAGCGAGCCGGGCGGGCCGGCGTGGAAGCAGACCATCGCCCACCCCTTCGAGCAGGTGCGCCGGCGCGCCACCGGGCAGATCCTCGCCGTGCGCACCCGCAGCGACCGCTACGAGACGTCGCAGTTCGGGGACGTCGACGTCGTCGACGCCTCCGGCACCTGGGACGAGGACAGCGGCACCGTCTCCCTCTTCCTCGTCAACCGCGACCTGGCCGAGGCCGCGGACGTCGAGGTCGGGCTCGCCGGGTTCGCCGACGCGCGCGTCGCGCACGCCGCGGTGCTGGCGGCCGGGCCGGGCCAGGACCGGCACACCGCCAACACCGAGGCCGACCCGGACGCGGTGCGCCTGCGCCCGCTCGAGGGCGTGGCCGTGGACGGGCGCACCGCGCGCCTGAGCCTGCCGCCGCTGTCCTGGGCCGTCGTCCAGCTGAGCGCGCGCCGCGCCTGAGGCCGGTGGGGACCGGTGGCCGCGGGGGAGCCACCGGTCCCCACCCCTGTCCCAGCCCTGTCCCAGCCCTGTCCCAGCCCGCGTCCCGGTGCGCGCCGGAGCCGCGGTGCCGTCAGGCGCCGGCGGCCCCGCCGTCCTCGCCGATCGCGCCGTCGCCGTCCCGGTCGTCCAGGGGCCACCGCTCGCGCGCGTGGGCGGCCGCCCAGAAGGCGTGCTCGAACGCCACGGCGGTGCGGAACGCCTCGTGCATGGCCGGGACCAGCGTCGGCTGCGCGAGCGCGGCGTCGTCCACGAGCGCCCGGGCCCGCGCCGTCGCGCCCTGGAACTCCTCGGCGTCGTAGGCGGCGACCCAGCGGGCGTAGGGGTGCTCCCCGGCCGCGGCGGCCGTCGCGGCCGCGGCCAGGCGCCGTGCGACGTCGGCGTAGACCCAGAAGCAGGGCAGGACGGCGGCCGCGGCCACCGCGTAGGGCGCGGTGGCGGCCGCGGCGACCAGGTAGCAGGTGTAGCCCAGGCACGTCGGCGACGGCCGGGGTGACGACCGTGACGGCGCCGCGGTGGGGTCTGCGGCGGGGTCCGCGGCTGCCGGGTCGAGCAGCGCCCCGGAGAGCAGGTCCTCGTGCAGGGCGGCCTCGACCACCCCCGTGGTGTGCGCCGAGCGCGCCCAGAAGCCCGCCGCGGCGGTGTCCGGGGCCCGGGCCGCCAGCAGCGCCAGCGCCCGCGCGTACCCGGCCAGGTACAGGGCGTCCTGCTCCAGGTAGTGGCGGAACGCGGCCGGGTCGAGGGAGCCGTCGGCGAGCTCCCTCAGGAAGGCCAGGTCGTCGATCGCCGCCCGCAGGCCGCTGGTGCGCTCCCACGCCTGCTCGCTGAAGCTCACCGCCACCACCGCGCCAGGGTGTGCACCGGCCCGTGCCCGGACCCGACGCCCAGGTCGGCGCCGGCCAGGAGCGCCTCGTGCAGGTGGTCGCGGGCGTCCTCGACGATGCGGTACCAGGCCTGCTCGTCCTGCCCGGGACGGCGCGTCGCGGCGAGCGCGGTGAGCGCCGCCGCGAGCGCGCAGCCCGTGCCGTGGGTGTTCGACGTCGCCACGCGCGGGCGGGTGACGAGCGCGGTGCCCTGCGCCGTGGCCAGGACGTCGACGCTGTGCTCGCCGCCGAGGTGCCCGCCCTTGAGCAGCACCGCGCGCGGGCCCAGGGCGCGCAGCGCGTGCGCCTGCTCGAGCAGCTCGTCGGTGCTCGCGGCGGGAGCCCGCTCCAGCAGGACCGCCGCCTCCGGCGCGTTGGGCGTGAGCACGTCCGCCAGCGGCAGCAGCTCCTCGCGCACGGCGTCGACGGCGCCGGCGTCGAGGAGGCGGTCCCCGCTCGTGGCGACCATGACCGGGTCGACGACCAGCGCGCCGACGTCGCGCGCGCGGAGCACCTGCGCCACCGCCCGCACCACCTCCGCGGTGGCGAGCATGCCGGTCTTCGCGGCGTGCACCGCCACGTCGTCGAGGAGGGTCTCCAGCTGCTGGCGCACGAAGTCGGCCGGGACCACGTGCACCCCGCTCACCCCGCGGGTGCTCTGGGCGGTCAGCGCCGTCAGCACGGCCGTGCCGTAGGCGCCGAGCGCGCTGAAGGTCTTCAGGTCCGCCTGGATCCCGGCCCCGCCGCTGGGGTCGCTGCCGGCGACGCTCAGCGCGACGGCGGTCACGGCAGCAGCCGCGCCGCGGCGGCGCGCGGGTCGGCGGCGGCGGCCACGGCGGAGACGACGCAGATCCCATCGACGCCGGTGGCGCGCACGGCGGGGGCGCGCTCGGCGTCGACGCCGCCGATGGCGACCGTGGCCACGCCGGCGCGGCGGGCGGGCGCGACGAGCGCGCGCAGCCCGTCCAGGCCCAGCGGCGCCGCGGCGTCGGGCTTGGTGGGGGTCGCCCACACCGGCCCCAGGCCCCAGTAGTCCACCGTGCCGGGCGGCAGGTCCGCCGCCGCGGCCGCCTCCGCCGCGCTGCCCACCGACAGGCCCACGAGGCGCTGCGGCCCGAGCAGGGCGCGCACCTCCTCGGCCGGCAGGTCCGACTGCCCCACGTGCACGCCGTCCGCGCCGGCCAGCACCGCGACGTCCACGGCGTCGTCGACGAGCACGGCCACGGACGGGTGGTCCGCCAGCGCGTCGCGGACGGCGCGCACGAGCGCCAGCAGGTCGCGGGCCGAGGCGCGCTTGTCGCGCACCTGCACCGCGCTCGCGCCTCCCGCGGCGGCGGCGCGGACGACGTCCGGCACCGCGCGCGGCGCGCTCAGGGCGGTGTCGGTGACCAGGTACAGCGTCGGGTCGAGCGGGCGCCGCCCGGCGGCGGCCCCCGCGGCGACGGCGCTCACCGCCCACCCGCCGGGCTCTCGTGCGCCGCCAGCTCCCCGGCCGAGAGGTCGGCGGCGGCCAGCTGCGCGCCGTCCACCGCGTCCAGCGCGTCGAGCCAGGCGGCCGCGAACGTGCCCGGGCCCCCGCACACCGCGGCGGCCCGCTCGGCGGCGAGCGCGACGTGGGCGGAGGCGGCGCTCGCCGCGACGAGGCGGTCGGGGACGATCGCGGCGTACGCGGCGACCAGGGCGCCGAGCGCGCACCCGGCGCCCGTGGTGCGGGTGAGCAGCACGTGCCCGCCGCCGACCCGGACGACGCGGCGGCCGTCGGTGAGGACGTCGACCGCGCCGCTGACGGCGACCGCCCCACCGGTGCGCCGCGCCAGCGCCGCGGCGCCCGCGAGGGCCTCCTCGGGGGAGGAGGTGCTGTCGACGCCGCGCCCGCCCGCCCCGGACCCGGCCAGGGCGAGCACCTCCGAGGCGTTGCCGCGCACCACGGCCGGGCGGTGCGCGAGCAGCTCGCCCGCCAGCTGCGTGCGCCACGGCAGCGGCCCGACGGCCACCGGGTCGAGCACCCACGGGGTGGCGTGCTCGGCGGCCGCGGCGGTGGCCAGGCGCATCGCCTCGGCGGTGCGGGCGCTGACGGTGCCGACGTTGACGAGCACGGCCGAGGCCGCGGCGGCGAAGCCCGCCGCCTCGTGCGGGTCGTCGACCATGGCGGGCGAGGCCCCGGCGGCCAGCAGCGCGTTGGCGGTCAGGGCCTGCACCACGGTGTTGGTCAGGCACTGCACGAGCGGGCCGTCGCGGCGCAGCCGCTCGCGCGCCGCGGCGACGTCGTCGCGCAGGGTGGACGGATCGCGTGGTGCCGCAATGGCGCTCATGCCGTGACATCCCTCCGCCAGCATGACCTGGACAGGTTCGACGGGTGTGATCTCAGCCCCGGGCGGGGCACCCCGTGTCACTTCGCCGCCGACCGTAGCAGCGCGCTGCCGGGGGCGCCACGGCGTCCCGGCCGCGGTGGCGGCGCGGGTGCGCCCCGTGCTCGGATGGCGCCGGGGGCACGAGCCCCGGGAGCAGGGAGGTGCGCCGTGGAGCACGTGAGGCTGGGCGGGTCCGGGCTGGAGGTCTCGCGCCTCTGCCTGGGGTGCATGAGCTACGGCGACCCCCAGCGCGGCACCCACCCGTGGACCCTGCCCGAGGAGGAGGCCCGCCCCTTCGTCCGACGGGCGCTGGAGCTGGGCGTCACGTTCTTCGACACCGCGAACGTGTACTCGGCCGGCAGCAGCGAGGAGATCCTCGGGCGGGCGCTGAAGGACTTCGCGGCCTCCCGCGAGGAGGTCGTGATCGCCACGAAGGTCCACGGGCGGATGCGGCCGGGCCCCAACGGCGCCGGGCTCTCCCGCGCGGCGATCATGACCGAGATCGACGCCAGCCTGCGCCGCCTCGGCACCGACCACGTCGACCTGTACCAGGTCCACCGCTGGGACCCGCTGACGCCGATCGAGGAGACCCTCGAGGCGCTGCACGACGTCGTCAGGGCCGGCAAGGCCCGCTACCTCGGGGCCTCCTCCATGTGGGCGTGGCAGTTCTCCAAGGCCCTGCACACCGCCGAGCTGCGCGGCTGGACCCGGTTCGTGAGCATGCAGGACCACTACAACCTGCTCCAGCGCGAGGAGGAGCGGGAGATGCTGCCGCTGTGCGCGGACCAGGGCGTCGGCGTCCTGCCCTGGAGCCCGCTCGCCCGCGGCCGCCTGACCCGCGACTGGGACGAGCGCACCGAGCGCTCGCAGACCGACGCCTTCGGGCGCGACCTCTACGACACCTCCGCCTCGGACCGCGCGATCGCCGAGCGCGTCGCGCAGGTGGCCGAGCAGCGCGGGGTGCCGCGCGCGCAGGTCGCGCTGGCGTGGGTGGCCTCGCGGCCGCAGGTCACCGCGCCGATCGTCGGCGCCACGAAGCTGCACCACCTCGAGGACGCCGTGGCGGCGCTGTCGCTGCGGCTGTCCGAGGAGGAGGTCACCCTGCTCGAGGAGCCGTACGCGCCGCACCCCGTCGCCGGGTTCTGACGCGCGAGGACGGGCGCGCGAGGATGGGCGGCGTGGACGAGGTGCGCATCCGCGAGGACGTCATCCGGCTCGGCCAGCTGCTGAAGCTGGCCGGGGCCGTCGACTCCGGCGCGGACGTCAAGCCGCTGCTGGACAGCGGCGCCGTCACCGTCAACGGCGAGGTCGAGACCCGGCGCGGGCGGCAGGTCCGCCGCGGGGACGTCGTCGCGGTGGACGGCGACCCCCGTCGCGTCGTCTGAGCGCCCCGGCCGGGGCGCTCAGAAGGTGCGGGTGAGGCCGCCGCTGATCGCGCGCAGGTCGATCTGCGCGACGGTGCCGTCGGCACCGCGGCGCTCCACGCGCGGCGGCAGGCCGGAGCCGGTGCGGGTGCCGGTGCGGCCGGTGCGGCCGGTGCGGGTGCCGCGGCGCTCCGCCGCGTCCCCGTCGGCACCCGAGCGCGAGCGCGACCGGCACGCGAGCGCGGTCAGCGCGACGCCGACGCCGTCCTCGAGCAGCCCCGCGGGCACGAGGCCCAGGCGCTCGCTCGCCCACCGGCGCCACGCGATGCCGCCGTAGGTGCCCAGCGCCGAGCCCGCCGCGCCGGCGACCAGGGGCAGGGCGCCGTTGCGCCCGTCCCGGCGGGCCAGCGCCGCGGCGCCGACGGCACCGGACGTCGTGCGCAGCGCCACCGACGGCGGCAGCGTGCGGTCGGGGGTGACCGGCAGCTTGTCCGCGGTCACCTCGGCGGCCGCCGCGAGCAGCACCGCACCCCGCGACACGCCGCGGGTGGCGCCGGTGAGCACGGGGCCGGCGACGCCGAGGGTGCTGCGCAGCCCCGAGGCGACGCCGAGGGCGGTGGAGCGGAGCAGCAGCCCGGGGCCCGCGGCGCGCCGGCGGCGGTCGCCCCGGTCGAGCAGGTCGAGGGTGGCGTGCGCGGCGACGCCGTAGGACAGGTGCGAGGCGCTGTCGAGCAGCCAGTCCGAGCCCGACCAGCGGCGCGGGTCGGTGACCCCGAGCAGCGTCATGGGCACGTCGGTGGCGGCCATGGCGGCGGCGCCGGTCACGAGCGGCCCGAGGGGCCCGGGGAAGCGGATGCCCGCCGAGCGGGCGACGCTGGCGAGGACGCCGACGGCGAGCCCGTTGGTGTACCCGCTGAGCTCGCCGAGGGCTCCCAGGCGGTTGCGCCGCTCGTCGCCCCTGCTGGTCACCCGGGTGCCGGTGGCGCGGGCGAGGACCTCGACCGTCTGCGCGGGCGCGCTGCTCGCGTCCCGGCCGCGCACGGCCATGTCGAGGTAGGTGACGGCGTTGAGGGCCGTGGTGCCGACCGCGCCCGCGGCCAGCCCGCGCCTGATCGCTCCGCTCATGCCCCCACGGTCGCGGCCCCCGCGGCGTCCGGCAACCGGGACGCGACGGGGGCCGCGGCCGCCGCGGAAGCGGTCCGCGGCGACGGGGTCAGCGGCGACGGGGTCAGCGGCGGCGGGGTCAGCGGCGGCGGGGTCCGCGGCCGCCCTCGACGGGGCGGCTGCGCTGCTGCACGCCCGGCCCGCCGTACGGGTAGTCCGCGGGCGCCGGGTCGCTGGCGGCGTCCAGGGCCGCGGTCTCCTCGGCGCCCAGGTGCAGGCCGGCGGCGCCGAGGTTGTCCTGCAGCTGCTCCAGGGTGCGGGCGCCGAGGATCACGGAGGTCACCGAGGGCCGGTCGACGAGCCAGGCCAGGGCCACCTGCGACATCGGCACCCCGCGGGCGTCCGCGATGCTCCGCACGGCGTCGATCACGTCCCAGGTGCGCTGCTGCACCGAGCGGCGGCCGTAGGCCTCGACGCCGCGCTCCGGGTCCTCGCCCAGGCGGGTGGCGCCGGTCGGGCGCTCCTCGCGGGTGTACTTGCCCGTCAGCCAGCCCCCGCCCAGCGGCGACCACGGCAGCAGGCCGAGGCCGGCGTCCAGGCAGGACGGCACGACCTCCCACTCGACCTCGCGGACCAGGAGGTTGTACTGCGGCTGCAGCGTCACGGGCGCGGACAGCCCCAGCTCGCGGGCCACGGCGACGGCCTTCTGCACCTGCCAGCCGGTGTAGTTCGACAGGCCCACGTAGCGGACCTTGCCCGCCCGCACCGCGTCGTCGAGGGTGGAGAGGGTCTCCTCCAGCGGCGTCAGCGGGTCCCAGGAGTGCACCTGGTACTCGTCGACCTCGTCGACCCCGAGGCGGCGCAGGGACGCGTCCAGCGCCCGCTGCAGGTGGCGCCGGGACAGGCCGACGTCGTTGGGGCCCTCGCCCATCGGGAAGCGGCCCTTGGTGGCGAGCACCACGGAGTCGCGCACCTCGGCCGGCCGGGCGGCCAGCCAGCGGCCGATGATCTCCTCCGACGTGCCGGCGGTGTAGACGTCGGCGGTGTCGACCAGCGTGCCGCCGGCCTCGACGAAGGCGTCGAGCTGGGCGTGGCTGCCCGCCTCGTCGGTCTCCGCGCCGAACGTCATCGTGCCGAGCGCGTACGTCGAGACGGCGCACCCGCTGCTGCCCAGGGTCCTGTGCTCCACGCCTCCCATCCTGCCGCGACCTCCCGGGCGCGCCAGCCCAGACCCGCTCGCGCAGGACGCCGGTTCGGACCCGCTCGCGCAGGACGCCGGTTCGGACCCGCTCGCGCAGGACGCCGGCTCAGACCTGCTTGTGCAGGACCAGGGGGTGCACCGAGCCGGAGCCGGCCTCGCGCAGCAGCGCGGCGGCCACCGCGAGGGTCCACCCGGACCGGCTGGTGTCGTCCAGCAGCAGCACCGGCCCCTGCGGCACGGGAGCGGCCAGCGACAGGCGCGCCAGCGCGGCGGTGGCGGCCGCCGTGCTCGTGGCGGCGGCGTCCTGGCGGGGCCCGTCGGGGTCGGCCGCCAGCACGGGCACCACCTGCAGGCGCCCCAGCGCCCCGAGGCGCTCGGCGAGGTCGCGCAGCAGCGCGCCGTGCCGGCGGGAGGGCACCCACGTCACCCACGTCGGGCGCCCGGCGGGCCAGCCCCAGCGCGCGAGGGTGCGCACCAGGCCGTCGAGGACCTCCTGCGGCACGGGCTCGTCCGCGCGCAGGGCGGCCGTGACGGCCTCCCCCCACGCCGGGTCCTCCGCGAGCGCGAGCGCCCGGCCGGGCTCGGCGCGCTGGTCGAGAGGGATCCGCCCGCGCCGCGGGGCCCCCGACGGCCACATCCGCCGCGGCTCGAGCACGGTGACCTGCGAGCGCAGGTGCGCCAGGGCGGCGGCGACCGAGCCCGGCTGCGGGGAGGCGCCGGGGGGCGGCAGGGAGCCGGTGCACACCGAGCAGCGGCCGCAGTCCTGCGCCTGCGGGTCGTCGAGGGCCTCGCGCAGCGTGCGCATCAGGCACCGGGCGCCGCAGAGGTAGGAGCGCATGACGTCCTGCTCCGCGCGGCGGGCCGCGGCCACGCCGGCGATCCGCTCGGCGTCGTAGCGCCACGGCGCCCCCGTCGCGCGCCAGCCGCCCTCGGCGCGCTCGACGGCGCCGTCGACGTCGAGGACCTTCAGCAGCGCCTCCAGCCGCCCGCGGCGCAGCCCGCTCTCGACCTCCAGCACGGGCAGGCTCATCGGGGCGGGGGCGGCGGCGAGCACGTCGAGCACGCGGCGCACCACCGGCTCGGGCGGGAACGCGGTGGAGTCGAAGTACGCCCAGATCCGCTCGTCGGCGGCCGTGGGCAGCAGGACGCCCACCGCGCCGTCCAGGGCCCGCCCGGCCCGGCCGACGTGCTGGTAGTAGGCGACCGGGGACGAGGGCGCGCCGAGGTGGAGCACGAACGACAGGCGCGGGTGGTCGTAGCCCATGCCGAGCGAGGACGTGGCGACCAGGGCCCGCAGCGACCCCTCGAGCAGCGCGCGCTCCAGGCGCTCGCGCTCGGCCGGCTCGGTCGCCGAGGAGTAGGCCGCCACCGAGTGCCCCCGGGCGGTGAGGAACTCGGCGAGCCGCGTCGTCTCGGCGACGGTGAGGGTGTAGACGATCCCGCTGCCCGGCTGCGCGGCCACCGCCTCGGCGATCCACGCGTACGCGGTCGCGACGTCGGGGGTGGGCACGACCGCGAGCGCGAGGCCCTCCCGCTCCAGCGGGCCGCGCAGGGTCAGGGTGTCCTCGCCGAGCTGCGCCGCGACGTCCGCGCTGACCCGCGCGTTGGCGGTGGCGGTGGTCGCCAGGACGGGCGTGCCCTCGGGCAGCCCCTGCAGCACCGTGGCGATGCGCCGGTAGTCGGGGCGGAAGTCGTGGCCCCAGTCGGAGATGCAGTGCGCCTCGTCGACGACGAGCAGCCCCAGCCGCGGGGCCAGGTGCGGCAGCACGCGGGCGCGGAAGCCGGCGGAGTTCAGCCGCTCGGGGGAGACGAGCAGGACGTCCACGTCGTCGGCGGCCAGGCGCGCCTCGACCGCCGGCCACTCCTCGAGGTTGGCCGAGTTGATCGTGACCGCGCGCAGGCCCGAGCGCTCGGCGGCCGCGACCTGGTCGCGCATGAGCGCCAGCAGGGGCGAGACGACGAGGGTGGGGCCCCCGCCGGCGGCCCGGCGCAGCGCGGTCGCGACCCAGTACACCGCGGACTTGCCCCACCCGGTGCGCTGGACGACGACGACGCGCCGCCGCTGCGCCACCAGGGCCTCCACCGCCGTCCACTGGTCCTCGCGCAGCTGCGCCGCGGGCCCGGCCAGGGCGCGCAGGTGCTGCTCGGCGGCCTCGCGCAGGCCGGCGGTCGGGGCGGTGCTCATGAGCGGATCACGGGGACCATCGTGCCGCGGCGCCCCGACAGCGCTCCGCCGTCCGGGGCCGGCGCCGGCGGCGCAGGACGCCGCGAACCGCCCCGAGCCGGGCCGAGCCGGGCCGAGCCGGGGCGATCAGGACGACTCCGGCGCGCCTCCCGCGCCGCCGCGGCGCCGGCTGGTACTCCTGGGCGGGTGCGACTCCTCGACGTCCTGCGCCGGCTCGTCCCGCCGCGACCGGCCGCCGCCCCCGCGTGGGCGGCCCCGCCGGTGTGGACGGCCGTGCCGGCCCGCGCCGGCGCGAGCGGCACCGCTCCGACGACGGCGGCGCTCGCGGCGGTGGCCCCGGCGGCCTCGTGGGTGCCGACGCCCCGGCCCGCCGCCCGCCCGGCCCCCGAGCCCGCGCCCGCCGTCGGCCCGGTGCCCGCAGCTCCAGCGCTTGCCGCCGCTCCGGCGCCTCCCGCGGCCGCGCCGGCGCCCACCGCGGTGGTGCGGGCGTGGGCTCGGCAGAACGGCTTCGCCGTCAACGACAGGGGCCGGCTGTCCAACGCCGTCGTGGCCGCCTTCGCCGCCGCCCACGACACCGCCGCCCACGACACCGCCGCCCACGACACCGCCGCCCACGACACCGCCGCCCACGACACCGCCGCCCACGACACCGCCGCCCACGACACCGCGCACGACACCGCCGCGCCCGACGCCGCCGCGGTCCCGTGACGGGCGGGGGCGGACGACCTGGCCGATTCGCCGGACGCCGCCCGCTGCTCACCCCTAGCGTTCCGACGACGCCGGAGAGGAGCTCCGGCCGGAACGAGGGACGGTCATGGCGACCAGGCAGGTGCTCCACCAAGCGGTCCTCCCGGCACGGCGCGGGGCGGCTCCCGCCGGCCCCGTGCTCGACCTGACCGCCGCCGGCCCGGCAGCCGGCTGGGTGGCGCCCTCGGCGTCCGCCGCGGGCCGCGCCGCCGAGGAGGCGCCGCGAGGGCCGCACGCCTCGGTGCCGCACCTGACCGAGTGGCGTCCTGGAGGGGTCTCGCGGCGGCTGCGCACCGCGCAGGTGCTCGTGGTCGGCGTCCTCGCCGCGGCCGCCGGGGCGGGCATCGCCTCGGGGGAGTCCGAGGAGCTGGCGGTGGCCCGGGACGGCGCCCGCGCGGCGCAGGTCGCCGAGCAGGAGGCGTCGGCGCGCGCGCAGGAGGGCTGGGCGGCCGCGGACGCGGCCCGCGCGGACCTGCAGCGCGCCACCGCCGCGCAGGCCGCCGCCGAGGCCCGGGCCACCGAGGCGGAGCAGCGCCTGGCCGCCGCGCAGGCCGCTCCCGCGAAGACGTCCGCGAAGTCGGGCGCCGGCCGGGGCTGACCCGGGGCGCTCGGACCCGGCTCAGGCCGGCCGGCCGCCGTCCGCGGCGGGCCCGTCGAGCGGGGCGCCGTCGAGCGGGGCGCCGGCGAGCCCGAGCACGTCGAGCACCCACGCGTACTCGTACGCGCGCTCGCGCCACGCCTCGTAGCGCCCGCTGCGCCCGCCGTGGCCGCCGTCGACCTCCGTCTTCAGCAGCACCTGCGGCGCCCCGCCGCCGACCTCGCGCAGCCGCGCCACCCACTTGGCGGGCTCGACGTAGAGCACCCGCGTGTCGTGCAGGCTCGTCGTGGCGAGGATCGGCGGGTACGGGCGCGCGGCGACGTTCTCGTAGGGCGAGTACGTCTTCATCGCCGCGTACACCGCGGGGTCGCGCAGCGGGTCCCCCCACTCCTCCTGCTCGGTCACCGTCAGCGGCAGCGACTCGTCGAGCATGGTGGTCAGCGGGTCCACGAACGGCACGGCCGCGAGGATCCCGGCGAAGTCGGACGGCGCGAGGTTCGCCACGGCGCCCACGAGCAGCCCTCCGGCGCTGCCGCCCATGGCCGCGAGCCGGGAGGGGTCGATCCAGCCGGCGCGCCCGAGGTGCTCGGCGACGGCGACGAAGTCGGTGAAGGTGTTCGGCTTCGCCAGGCCCTTGCCGTCCTGGTACCAGTGCCGCCCGAGCTCCCCGCCCCCGCGCACGTGCGCGACCGCGAAGACGACGCCGCGGTCGAGCAGCGAGAGGCGCGAGGGGCTGAAGACGGGGTCGGTGCTGTGCTCGTAGGCGCCGTAGCCGTACAGCAGGCCGGGCGCCGTGCCGTCGCGAGGGGTGCCGGCGCGCACGACGACCGAGACCGGCACGCGGGTCCCGTCCGGCGCGCTCGCCCAGTCGCGGTGCTCCTCGTAGTCGGCGGGGTCGTAGCCGCCGAGCACGGGCATCCGCTTGCGCACGAGGACCTCGCCGTCGGCGACGCGCAGGTCCACGACCGCGGGCGGGACGACGAAGGAGCCGTGCTCCAGGCGCAGCAGCGGCGCGGCGAAGGACCGGTTCGAGGACACCGCCGTGCTCGACAGCTCCTCGGCGAAGGCGACCTCCCGCGGGGCGCCGAGCCCGTCCGGGCCCACGGGGAGCACCGCGACGCGGGGCAGGGCCTCGCGCCGGTAGGAGAGGGCGACGAAGTCCGCGAAGGCGTCCACGTCGTCCAGTCGCGTACCGGGGGAGTGCTCGACGACGGTGCGCCAGCGCTCGGGGGCGGGGTCGTCGGCGTCGACGACGGCGAGCGCGAAGTCCTCGGCGCCCTCGTCGTGCAGCACCAGCAGCACGTCCCGGCCGCCGACGACGGCGTGGTCGACGGCGTACTCCACGCCCTCGCGGCGCGCGGCCACCAGGCGGGGCTCGCCCTCCGGGGCGCCGGCGTCGAGCAGGTGCACCTCGGTGGTGGTCTTGGACTCGGCGCTGATCACCAGGTACCGGTCGCTGCGGGTGCGTCCCACGCCGAGCCAGAACCGCTCGTCGGGCTCCTCGTGCACGACCGCGTCCTCGGCCACCGGCGTGCCGACGCGGTGGCGCACGACGCGGTGCGGGCGCCAGGAGGCGTCGACGGTGACGTACAGGACGGTCCGCGAGTCCGCCGCCCAGGTCGCGCCGTAGAAGACGCCCGGCACCTCGTCGGGCAGGTCCGCCCCCGTGGCCAGGTCGCGCACCCGCAGGGTGAAGCGCTCGTCGCCCGTGGTGTCCACCGACCACGCCAGGAGCCGACCGTCGGGGCTGACGGCCGCGGCGCCCAGGGCGAAGAAGGCGTGCCCGTCCGCCTGCGCGTCGCCGTCGAGCATCACCCGCTCCCCGGGCGGGGGAGCCCCGTCCTCGGTCGAGGGCGGGGTCCAGTCGTCGGGCGCGGTCACCGGGCAGCGGCACAGCAGCGGGTGCTGCCCGCCCTGCACGGTGCGCGTGTAGTACCACCAGTCGCCCTCGCGCACGGGCACCGACAGGTCGCTCTCCTGCGTGCGGGAGCGGATCTCCTCGAACAGCGTCCCGCGCAGCCCCTGCAGGTGGGCGGTGCGCGCGGCCGCGTAGGCGTTCTCGGCGTCCAGGTGGGCGTGCACGGCCGGGTCCTGCGCGTCCCGCAGCCACTCGTAGGGGTCGACGACGACGTCGCCGTGGTGCACGCGCTCGGTCGGCACCCGCTGCGCGACGGGCGGGGCGACGGGCGGGGCGCCGGCCGGCTCGACGGCCGCTGCCGCGGGGGAGGGGGCGGTCTCGCTCACGCGGGCGAGCCTAGGGCGCGTCCTGGCGGTCCTCCGGGGCGCCCGAGGGCGGGTGGCGGGGCGGCGCCGGCTCGACCGGGACCGAGGTGAACGACACCGTTTCGTACATGACGACCACGGACGCCGGCGTCGCCCGCTCCCCGCGGGGACGGGCCCGGGAGGAGGCCATCCTGGCCGCGGCCGTCGAGCTGGTCAGCGAGGTCGGGTACGAGCGGCTCACCTGCGACGCCATCGCCGCCCGGGCCCGCGCCTCCAAGGCGACGATCTACCGCCGGTGGTCCGGCAAGGCCGAGCTGGTCGCCGACGCGCTGCGCCGCCAGGCCCAGGGCGACGGCCCGATCGCCCTCCCGGACACCGGCAGCCTGCGCGGGGACCTCCTGGCCGCCGTGCGGGCGACCGCCCGGGCCGTCACGGGCACCGGCGACCTCGCCGGCCCCTCCCTGCTCGGCCTGGTCGAGGCCGTGCGCGACGACCCGGTGCTGCGCGCCCAGGTGCGCTCGCAGATCGAGGACGGCAGCGCCCGGGTCGGCCGGGACGTCTGCGCCCGCGCCGCCGCCCGCGGCGAGCTCCTCACCCACGTCGAGGGCGGCCCCGTGGTGGTGGTGGCCGTCGCCCACGTGCTCCTGACGACGCTGCTGCACGGCGCGCCACCCACCGACGGCGAACGAGCCGCGCTGGTCGACACCGTGCTGCTGCCCCTGCTGGGCGCCTCCCCGCGCCCCTCCCCTTCCTCGTCCCGAGGGGACCACCGATGACCCAGCACACCGCCGACCCGCTCACCGGCCAGCCCGACGGGCGGGCCTCCGAGCGGGTCGCGCCCTTCCACCTGGCCGTGCCCGAGGAGCAGCTGGCCGATCTGCGCCGGCGCCTGGCCGCCACCCGCTGGCCCGACCGCGAGACCGTTCCCGGCACCAGCCAGGGCCCGCAGCTGGCCGAGGTCCAGGCCCTGGTCCGGCGCTGGGCCACCGGCTACGACTGGCGCCCCGCCGAGGCCCTGCTGAACGGCCTGGGGCAGTCCACCACCACCATCGACGGCCCGGACGTCCACTTCCTGCACGTCCGCTCACCCCTCCCCGGCGCCCTGCCGCTGGTGATGACCCACGGCTGGCCCGGCTCGGTGCTGGAGTTCCGCAAGGTCGTCGGACCCCTGACCGACCCCGTCGCCTCCGGCGGCAGCGCCGACGACGCCTTCGACCTGGTCATCCCCTCCCTGCCCGGGTTCGGCTTCTCCGGCAGGCCCACCACGACCGGCTGGGACCTGTGCCGCACCGCCCGGGCGTGGATCACCCTGATGCACCGGCTCGGCCACGCCCGGTGGGGCGCCCAGGGCGGCGACCTCGGCGCCGGGATCACCGAGGAGATGGCCGCCATCACCACGGCCGGCGACGCGGCGGCCACCACCCCCACCGGGCTGGTCGGCATCCACCTGAACACGGCGATGTCCTCCCCCACCCCCGAGGAGGTGGCGCAGGCCACCGCCGAGGAGGCGGTGATGCTGCAGGAGGCGGCCTACTACTGGCAGGAGCTGTCCGGGTACGCCAAGGTGCAGTCCACCCGCCCGCAGACCATCGGCTACTCCCTGGCCGACTTCCCGGCCGGCCTCGCCGCGTGGCTGTACGCGATGTTCCAGGACGTCGGCGGCTCGCGCGGGAACGCCGAGGCCGCCTTCGACGTCGACGAGATGATCGACGACATCATGCTGTACTGGCTGCCGAACACCGGCGCCTCCGCGGCGCGGATGTACTGGGAGATGACCCGGGCCCGCTGGTCGCCCGCCGCCCGCGTCGAGGCGCCGGTCGCGGTGCCCACCGGGATCACCGTCATGCCGGGCGAGTACGTGCGCACGTCCCGCCGCTGGGCCGAGCGCCGCTACAGCGACCTCGTCCACTTCGACCAGCTCCCCGCCGGCGGGCACCTCGCCGCCCTGGAGCAGCCGGACGCCCTCGTCGAGGAGGTGCGCACCACCTTCCGCGGGCTGCGCTGAGACCGTGACGGACGAGGAGGCCCGCTCCGGCCACGAGCGGCGGGGCGGGCATGCCGCGCGCCGCCGCGTCGTTGAGGAACGTCGTCGAGGAACGCAGCACCCGTCGTCCCCTCCAGGAGGAGCGCATGGCCACCGTCACCGCCACCACCGACACCTTCGAGCAGCTCGTCGTCGACCACGACGTCGTCCTCGTGGACTGGTGGGCCACCTGGTGCGGCCCGTGCCGCCAGTTCGGCCCGGTCTTCGAGCGCGCCTCCGAGGCGCACCCGGACGTCACCTTCGCCAAGGTCGACACGGACGCCGAGCAGGCGCTCGCGGCGCAGGCCGGCATCACGTCGATCCCGACGCTCATGGCCTTCCGCGAGGGCGTGCTCGTCTTCTCCCAGCCGGGCGCGCTGCCCGCTCCCGCCCTCGAGCAGGTCATCACGGCCGTGAAGGACCTGGACATGGACGACGTGCGGGCGCGCCTGGCCGAGCGCGAGGCGCAGCAGGGCTGAGCCGCCGGCCGTGCTGGCGCTAGCGCACCGAGCGCAGCGCCAGCACGGTCGTGTCGTCCGCGTGCGCCGAGACCGTGCCGACGAGGCGCTCGCAGTAGGCGTCGAGGTCGTCCGAGGGCGCGGCGACGGCGTCCAGGAGGCGGGCGATCCGCTCGTCCCAGGAGCCGCTGCGCTCCTCGACGAGCCCGTCGCTGTAGAGCAGGAGCAGCTCGCCCGGGTCAAGGTGCAGGCGCGCGGAGGCGTAGTCCACGCCCGCCACGAGCCCCAGCGCCGGCCCGCGGGCCTCCTCCTCGAGCAGGCCCGTGCCGCCGGCGCCGAGGCGCACGAGCGGGGGGTGCCCGGCGTTCGCGACGTCCACCGCACCGGTGCCGGGGTCGAGGACGGCGACGACCGCCGTCGCCAGCTCCCCCGGCAGCAGGGAGACCACGAGGTCGTTGAGGCGGCTGAGCGCCTGGCCCGGGTCCTCCGTGCTCAGCAGGTAGGCGCGCAGGCCGTTGCGCATCTGCGCCGAGATCGCGGAGACGGCCAGCCCGTGCCCCGCGACGTCGCCCAGCGCGATCGCGACGCGCCCGCTGGCGAGCGGGATGACGTCGTACCAGTCGCCGCCGACGACGTCGTCGCTGTGCGGGGAGTAGCGCACCGCGACGTCGACCTGGGGCAGGTCGGGCAGCCGCTCGAGGAGCAGCGTCTGCTGCAGGGCGGTGGCCAGGCGGCTGGTGCGCTCGACCTCGCGCAGCAGGGAGTCCGACAGGTGGCGCGCGAACGCGGTGGCCACCTCCACCTCGTGCGGCGCCCACGGCGTCGCGGTGCGGCGCACCAGCTCGCTCCACGCCGCGAACGACGCCCGCGGGCTCAGCCGCGGCCCGTCCTCGCCGTCGACGACGACCTCGCCCGAGCGCGGGTCCCCGCCCCAGGTGACCTCCCGCAGCACCTCGGGGCGGAACCAGGCGACCAGGTCCCCGGGCCGCCCGCCGGCCAGCGGGGCCGCCAGCACGCCGCTGGCCGCAGCGCTCAGGCCGGCCAGCTCCGGCACCGCCTCGGCCAGGGCGGAGGTGACCAGCCCCTCGGGGCCCAGCCGCTCGGCCAGGGCGAGCACGTCCGCGGCGTCCGGGGTCGAGCCGAGCAGCCGCAGCTCCCCGTGCAGGCGCACCGCCGCGCCGCCGCACGGCACGAGGTCGGCGAGCGTGGTCTCCTCGCGCGTCAGGGCCTCCAGCGGCAGGTCCGGGCGGGCGGCGAGCAGCTCGGTCAGGCGCGAGCGCACGGCCGCGGACGCGAGGACGGCCTCGTAGGAGTCGCGCCGCTGCACCGTCGGCAGCAGCAGCGAGGCCGTGCGGCCGAGGAACTCGGCGGCCGAGCGCACGGGCTGGGCGGGCCGGTGCGCCCCGGCGCAGTGGTGGCACGCGACGAGCCCCCACAGCCGCCCCTCGTGCAGCAGGGAGATCGACATGGACGCCGCGACGCCCATGTTCCGCAGGTACTGCAGGTGCACGGGCGAGACGCTGCGCAGCCCCGCCTGCGAGAGGTCCAGCGGCGCCCCGGTGCCCGGGTGCAGCGGGGGCACGAGCGGGGCCGGGAGGTACTCGACGTCGGCGATGATCCTCAGCCACTGCGTCGCGTACAGCGCGCGGGCCTGGGCGGGGATGTCCGAGGCGGGGTAGTGCAGGCCGAGGAAGGGCTCGAGGTCCTCGCGGCGGTCCTCGGCGACCACCTCGCCGTTCCAGGCGTCGTCGAAGCGGTAGACCATGACGCGGTCGAAGCCGGTCAGGCGGCGCACCTCGCTCGCCAGCACCTCGCAGAGCCGGGCCGCCGACGTCGCCTCCTGCAGGCGGCGCAGCGCCACGGGCAGCAGGTGGTGCCACGGGGCCTCGTGCGCGCCGTCCGCCGCCGGCTCCAGCTCGAGGACGACGAGGTCCTCGCTGCGGTGGGCGAGGACGTCCACGGCCGCGCCCGTCGGCGTCGCCACGGCCCGGGGGGAGGCCGCCACGTCGTCCGCGCCGCTCGCGACGGCCCGCGCGAGCGGGACGGCGTCCGGCAGCAGGTCCGCCAGCGCGGCGCCGAGCAGGTCGGGCGCCGGCCGCCCCACGAGGCGCTCGGCGCCGGTGGAGGCGACCGCGACGGCGAGGTCGTCCGGGCGCAGCGCCAGCAGCACGCCGTGCGGCTGGACGCTGCCCGGCACCCGGATCGGTTCGGTGTCGCAGGCGCGCGCCGCCCGGGCGGCGACGTCGTCGGGGACGGCGCCCCCCGGCGTCCCCCCTCCCCGGTCCGTCAGGTCCGTCACGCCCGCAGCGCCTCGTCGAGGGTGTCCACCACGGGCACGACCACTGCCAGGCCGACGTGGTCGACCACGCGGCGCGGGATGCGCGCGGACGGCGGGCACACCAGCGCCACGGCGGCGCCCGCCCGCGCGCCCGCGCGGGCCACCAGGCCCACCGCGCGGGCGCCGGTGGAGTCGAGGAACGTGCAGGTGCTCAGGTCGACGACGAGCGGGCACCCGGTGCTCAGGGCGTCGTGGGCCGCCGCGTCGAGGTGCGGCGCGGTGGCGACGTCGAGCTCGCCCGTGACGCGCAGGACGGTGCGGTCGCCGACCCGGTGCGACTGCACGGCGAAGTCCTGCACGGAGCTCCCGGTGTGCCAAAGTGGTGGAGGCCTGGTGGCGTGTCATCATCGCACCTGACGGATGCGGAGGTGACGCGGTGGAGCTGGCCTACGGCCTCCGGCTGCCGACGGACGTGCGGTACGTCTCCCTCGTGCGGCGGCTGCTGGTGACCACGCTCGAGGAGCTGCTGGTGGAGGCCGACTGCGTCGGCGACGTCGCCCTCGCGATCACCGAGGCGTGCGCGAACGTGGTCAAGCACGCCGGCAGCCTCGAGGACTTCGAGATCGCCGTGCAGCTGGACGGCACCGTCTGCCGCATCACGGTCGTCGACCACGGCGTCGGCTACCGCGGGCCGGGCGCGCAGGACGGCGGCGCCACCACCGGCCCGGCCGGCACCGGCACTGCGGCCGACCCCGGGTCCGGCTCCTCCGCAGGCGCCGAGGCCGCCGCCGCGGCGGACGCGCTCGAGGACGCGGACCTGCCGGACGCGGACCCGCTCACGCACGGGCGCGGCATCGGCCTGATGGAGCTGCTGGTGGACCAGCTGCACTTCGTGCCCGACGTGGACGGCACCACGCTGGTGCTCGTCAAGAACCTGCGGGTGCAGCCGGGCTCGATCCTCCTGGCCGCCTGAGCCCCTCGGCCCGACGCCCCTCGACGCGGGCACGGCCCCTCGACGCAGCGCAGCCCCCGGCGGGTGCCGGGGGCTGCGCCGCGACTGCATCCAGGCTCGATCCAGGCCCGGGCGCGGCTCAGTCGAGCGCGGCGTCCAGGGTCATGTCGACCGCCTTGAGCGCCTTGCTGACCGGGCACGAGACCTTGGCCTCCTGCGCGGCCTTCTCGAAGCCGGCGGCGTCGAGCCCGTCGACCTCGCCGCGCACCTTCAGCGCGATGCCGGTGATCTGGAAGCCGCCGGCCGGGTCCGGGCCCAGCGAGACGTCCGCGCTGACCTCCAGGTGCTGCGGGGTGCCGCCGGCCTGGCCGATCAGCGCCGACAGCTGCATGGCGAAGCAGGAGGAGTGCGCGGCGGCGATGAGCTCCTCGGGGCTGGTGACGCCCTCGGCGTCGTCGGCCGCGCGGCGGGGGAAGGAGACGTGGTACGTCCCCACACCGGAGCTGGTGAGCTCGACCTGGCCCGAGCCCTCCTGCAGGGTCCCGTTCCACGCGGTGCGGGCGGTCCTCGTCGGCATGGTGCTCCTCTCGACGGCGGCCCCCCGGGCGGGAGCCGCTCCTCGGCGAGCCTGTCCCGCGGATCGGTCGCGCGCAACTCATCCTCGGCGCGGCGCCGCGCGGGGTGCCGCGGCCCGTGCCGCGGCGCCGGCTCACCCTGCCGCAGCGGGAGGACCGGGTCTAGCGTGCCGCAGGTGCTCGCGCCGACGAACCCCTACGCCACGCCCAGCGACCTGCCGCACCAGCTGCCGCCGTTCGACCGGATCCGGGTCGAGCACCACCGCCCCGCGCTGGAGGCCGGCATGGCCGAGCAGCGCGCCGAGGTGGAGGCGATCGCCACCGACCCGGCCGAGCCGACCTTCGCGAACACCGTCGAGGCGCTCGAGCGCTCCGGGCGGCTGCTCGCGCGGGCGGCGAACACCTTCTTCAACCTCACCAGCTCGGTCTCCAGCGAGCAGCTGCGCGCGGTCGAGAGCGAGGTCGCGCCCCTGCTGGCGGCGCACTCGGACGCCATCCACCTCGACCCGCGCCTGTTCGCGCGCATCGACGCCGTGCGCGCCCGGGCGGCCGGTGACGCTGCAGGGCTGGACGCCGAGCAGCGCGCCGTCCTGGAGCGCTACCACACCGACTTCGTGCGCGCCGGCGCCGCGCTGGGGCCCGAGGAGCAGCAGCGGCTGCGCGCGCTGAACGAGGAGCTGTCGGCGCTGACGACGGCGTTCGGCACGCACCTGCTGGAGGAGACCAACGCGCTCGCGGTGCTCGTGGAGGACGCCGCCGCCCTCGACGGCCTCTCGCCGCAGGAGGTCTCCGCCGCCGCGCAGGCCGCCCGCGCCCGCGGGCACGAGGGCGGCCACCTGCTGCCGCTGGCCCTGCCGACGGCCCAGCCGGTGCTGGCCTCCCTGCGCGACCGGGACCTGCGCGAGCGCGTGCACACCGCGTCGGTGACGCGCGGCGCGCGCGGCGGGGAGCACGACACGCGCGCCCTCGTGGTGCGGATCGCGGCGCTGCGCGCGCAGCGGTCGGCCCTGCTGGGCTTTCCTGCGCACGCCGACTGGGTGGTCGCGGACCAGACCGCGGGCTCGCGCGAGACGGTCATGACGATGCTGACCTCGCTGGTGCCGGCGGCGACGTCCAACGCGCGCGGGGAGCAGGCGGAGCTCACGGCCGCCCTGCACGCCGACGGCCACACCGGCCCGCTGCGCCCGTGGGACTGGGCGCACTACGCCGAGCGCGTGCGCCGCGAGCGGTTCGCGGTGGACGCCGCGGCGCTGCGCCCGTACTTCCCGCTCGACGCCGTCCTGACCGACGGCGTCTTCTGGGCGGCGCAGCAGCTGTACGGGCTGGAGCTGACCGAGCGCACGGACCTGCCCGTCCCGCACCCCGACGTGCGGGTGTGGGAGGTGCGCGACGAGGACGGGCGCGAGCGGGGCCTGTTCCTCGGCGACTTCTTCGCCCGCGAGTCCAAGCGCGGCGGAGCGTGGATGAGCACCTACGTCGACCAGTCGCACCTGCTGGGCACCCTGCCCGTCGTCGTCGTCACCCTCAACGTCCCCCCGCCCGCGCCCGGGGAGCCGGCGCTGCTGAGCGTCGACGAGGTCGACACCGCCTTCCACGAGTTCGGGCACGCGCTGCACGGGCTGCTCTCCGACGTCCGCCACCCGCGCCTGTCGGGGACCACCGTGCCGCGCGACTTCGTCGAGTACCCCTCGCAGGTCAACGAGTTCTGGGCCTGGGAGCCGGTCGTGCTCGCCCGCTACGCCCGCCACCACGCCACGGGCGAGGCGCTGCCGGGCGAGCAGGTGGAGCGGCTGCGGGCGGCGCAGTCGTACGGGCAGGGGCACGCGACCACGGAGATCCTCGCCGCGATGCTGCTCGACCAGGCCTGGCACCAGCTCGACCCGGCGGAGGAGGTGGCGGTGCAGGACGTGGAGGCGTTCGAGGCGGCGGCCCTGGAGCGGTTCGGCGTCGCGCTCGAGGCCGTGCCACCGCGCTACCGCAGCACCTACTTCAACCACGTCTTCGGCGGCGGCTACAGCGCCGGGTACTACTCCTACCTGTGGAGCGAGGTGCTCGACGCCGACACGGTCGAGTGGTTCCGCGAGCACGGCGGGCTGCGCCGCGCCAACGGCGCCGCCTTCGCCGCCGCGCTGCTCTCGCGCGGCGGCACGGTGGACCCGATGGCCGCCTACGCGGCCTTCCGCGGTCGCGGCCCGCGCATCGAGCCGCTGCTGGAGCGCCGCGGCCTGACGGGCGCCGAGATGACGCTGCCGGAGGACGAGGCCGGCTGAGGCACGGGGCGAGCCGGCGGAGGAGGCGAGCCGGCGGACGGGGCGCGAGGCGGGCGGCGTGGGGCAGGATGTGCCGACCGACACGACGACGTGGAGGACGGATGGCGGCAGCGTGCGAGCGCGCGGCGCAGGCGCAGGCGCTGGCCGACCTGGCCGAGGGCCTGGCGGGGGAGTTCTCGCTGCGACCCCTGCTGGAGCGGGTGCTGCGCTCGGCCGTGGCCCTGCTGGGCTGCTCGGACGGCTCGATCAGCCTGGTCGACCACAGCAGCGGCACCTACCGCAAGGAGGCGGACGTCGGGGTGGCCTGCCAGTCGGGCCGCTCCTTCCCGCTGGTGGAGGGCCTGACCGGTGAGGTGGTGCGCGCCGGCGGGCCCGTCGTCGTCGACGACTACCGGCAGGTGCGCGGCGGGCACCTGCACCCCGCCGACCGCGCGCGCCTGCACGCCGCCGTCGGCGTCCCGGTGCGCTGGGGGCCCGCCGTGCTCGGGGCCGTCGTCGTCTTCTCCGCCGACCCGGCGCGGCGCTTCCGGCCGGCGGACGTGGAGCTGCTGAGCCTGTTCGCCCGCCACGCCGCCATCGCGATCACCAACGCCCGCCTGCACGCCGTCGCGGCCGAGCGGGGGTGGGCGGAGGCCGCGGCGCGCGAGCGGGAGCGCTCGGCGCGGCAGGTGCAGGAGCGCCTCAGCCGCCAGCTGGCCACCCTCCTCGTGCACCTCGAGCGCGCCGCGGGCGACGGCGGCGCGGACGGCGGCGCGGACGGCGGCGCGGACGGCGGCGCGGACGGCGGCGCGGACGGCCCGCGGGAGGCGCTGGGCGCGGCCGCGGCGGTCGCGCGCTCGGCGCTGGCGATCGCCCGCTCCGCCGGCGCGCAGCCCGACGACCTCCCGGAGGGGCTGACGCTGCACGACGCGGTCGCGGCGGAGGTCGCGTGGGCGCGGACGGCGGCGGGCCTGGACGGCCGCCTCGTCGTCGCCGGCCAGGTGCGGGCGCCCGACGCGGAGGTCGCCGGCCACCTGCTGCGCGCGACCCGCTGCGCCGTGGTGCGCGCCGTGGCCCGCAGCCGCGCCGCCGTGCTGCGCGTGGGGCTGGTGCACGGCGCGGAGGGCGTCGTGCTGCTGGTCGAGGACGACGGCAGCGGGGAGGCCGGCGACGACGGCCTCGCGCGGGTCGTCGCGCGCACCCGGGCGCTCGGCGGCGCGGCGGAGCTGACCACGACGCCGGGGTGGGGCACCACCCTGCGCGTGCAGCTGCCGTACCGGCTGGCGGGGGAGCACCGCCCGGCGCGCACCGGCGTCCTCGTCGTCGACGGGCGGCCCGCGGTGCGCAGCGGGCTCGCCGCGCTGATCGGCCAGGGCGGCCCCGCCGTGCGCGTGCTCGGCGACGTCGGGCGCGCCGGCGACGTCCCGGACGCCGTGCGGCTGCTGCGCCCGGACGTCGTCGTCCTCGGCGACCGGCTGGCCGACGCCGCCCCCGCCCAGGTGGTGGCGGCCCTGCTGGAGCAGGACCCGCGGGCCGCGGTCGTCCTCGTCGAGGAGCCGGCCGGGGCCGCCGTGCCCGTGGCGGGGCTGCGCGGGCGCGTCAGCGCCGAGGCCACCGGCCCGGAGCTGGTGCAGGCGGTGGTGCGGGCGGCCGACGCGCCGTCCGCCGCCGCGGCGCCGGCCGGCGGCGACGGACGGGCCCCGACCCCGCGCGAGCTGGAGGTGCTGCACCTGCTCGAGCGCGGCTGCTCGGACCGGCGGATCGCCGAGGAGCTCGTCATCTCCCGCAAGACGGTGGAGAAGCACGTCGGCGCGCTGCTGCGCAAGCACGGCGTGCACAGCCGCGCCGCGCTCGTCGCCCAGCGCAGCCGCCTGCTCCTGCCCGGGTGAGCGGGGGTGGGATCCCCCACCCGCAGATGGGGGATCCGCCCGATCCGCGCCCGGTCCGCGCCCGCCTAGCGTGCAGGGGTCCTGTCCGCCCGCGCCGGCTCCGGCGCGCCCGCAGCCCCGGAGGCCCCGTGCCGGTCGTGCCGCTGAAGGAGATCGTCGACGCCGCGTTCGCGGAGCGCTACGGCGTCCCTGCGATCAACGTCGTCAACGACCTCACCCTCGAGGGCGTCCTCGCCGGGGCCGTGCAGGCCCGCTCGCCGCTGATCGTGCAGACGTCGGTGAAGACGGTGCGCGCGATCGGCTCCGATGTGCTCATCGCGACGTGGAAGGCCATGACGGCGGGCATCGAGGTGCCGGTCAGCCTCCACCTGGACCACTGCCCGGACCGCGCGGTGATCAGCGAGTGCCTGGCCAAGGGCTGGAACTCGGTGCTCTTCGACGCCCACGAGCTGCCCGTGGAGGAGAACCAGCGCCAGACCGTCGAGGTCGTCGCCGAGGCCCGCCGGTACGGGGCGAGCGTGGAGGGCGAGATCGAGGGGATCACCGGGATCGAGGACGGCGTCGGCTCCGACGAGGCGTCCGCGCGCCAGACCGTGGAGGTCCAGGTCGGCTTCGTCCGCGCCACCGGCGTGGACGTCTTCGCCCCGGCCATCGGCAACGCGCACGGGGAGTACAGGAGCGCGCCGGTGCTGGACGTCGACCGGGTCAGCGACATCGTGGCCCAGGTGCCGGTGCCGATCGCCCTGCACGGCGGCACGGGCCTGAGCGACGAGGCGTTCACGGACCTGATCGCCCGCGGCTGCGCGAAGGTCAACATCTCCACGGCGTTGAAGACGACGTTCATGCGCTCCTCGCTGGCGAACCTGCGCGCGGCCGAGGAGAAGGGCACGTGGGACCCGCCCACCCTGTTCAGCGCCGTCCAGCAGGACGTCGTCGACCTGACCACCGGCCTGGCGCGCATCTTCGGCAGCGCCGGCAGGGCGGCCTGAGCCGTGCCCGCCCTGGTCTTCGACTGCGACGGCGTCCTCGCCGACACCGAGCGCGACGGGCACCTGCCCGCGTTCAACGCGACCTTCGCCGAGTTCGGCCTCCCCGTGCGCTGGAGCGAGGAGGAGTACGCCGAGAAGCTGCGCGTCGGCGGCGGCAAGGAGCGCATGGCGACCCTGTTCACCCCCGAGCTCGTCGCGTCGGCGGGCCTGCCCGCCGACGCGGCCGGGCAGAAGGAGGCCCTGGCCGCCTGGCACCGGCGCAAGACCGCGGTGTACACGGACTCGATCGAGCGCGGGATCGTGCCGCCGCGCTCCGGCGTCGCGCGGGTCGTGGAGGAGGCCGCGGCCGCCGGCTGGCAGCTCGCGGTGGCCTCCACCTCCGCCGAGCCGTCGGTGCGCGCCGTCCTCGAGCACGTCGTCGGCCCGCAGCGGGCGGCGTCGTTCGAGGTGCTCGCCGGGGACGTCGTCCCGGCGAAGAAGCCCGACCCGGCGATCTACCTGCTGGCCCTCGAGCGGCTCGGGGTCGACCCGGACGACGTGGTCGTCGTCGAGGACAGCCGCAACGGGCTGCTCGCCGCCCGCGGCGCGGGGCTGCGCTGCGTCGTCACGGTCAGCAGCTACACGACCGAGGAGGACTTCACGGGCGCCTCCCTGGTCGTCACCGAGCTGGGGGACCCGGGCGGGCCGGCCGCGCGCGTGCTCGCCGACCCCGCCGGCGTCGAGCCGGGGCCCGTGGTCGGCCTCGCCGAGCTCCAGCGGGTCCTGCAGCGGCCCGCACCCCCTGCCCCCGGCGCCGCCGTCCCCCGGGACGCCGGCCCCGCGACCACCACGAAGGAGGAGCGATGAGCCCTGCCGGCCAGGAGGACGTCGAGCGGGTGGTGCGGTGCGTCGCGCGCACCGTCGTCGCGCACGAGGAGGAGTTCGGCGACCTCGACGCCGTCGCCGGGGACGGGGACTTCGGGTTCTCCATGGCGCGCGGCTTCGAGAAGGTCCTCGCCGACTGGGACGCCTTCGACCGCACCGACGCCGGCACCTTCCTCACCAAGGTCGCCATGACCATCACCAGCCGGATCGGGGGCACCTCCGGCCCGATCTGGGGCACGGCCTTCCTGCGGGCCGGGACGACGCTGAAGGGCGAGGACGCCGTCACCGGGGAGGACGTCGTCGCCGCCCTGCGCGCCGCCGCCGAGGGCATCAAGGCCCGCGGCGGCGCGGACCTCGGCGACAAGACCCTGCTGGACTCCCTCGTGCCGGCCACCGACGCCCTCGAGCGGGAGGTCGCGGCGGGCTCGCCGCGGGCCCGGCTGTTCGCGGTCTTCGCCGAGACCGCGCGCGCCAGCGCCGACGCGACGGCGTCCCTGCAGGCCCGGCGCGGCCGGGCCAGCTACACCGGCGAGCGCAGCATCGGCTCCGTGGACGCCGGCGCCACCGCCGTCGCGATCCTCGCCGAGGCCGTGGCCCAGGAGGAGTCCGCGTCCTCGTCGTCCTGACCTCCGGCGTCGTCCTGACCCCGCAGTCGTCGTGATCCCCGCAGTCGTCCTGACCCCGCACCGCGTCCGTCCACCCGCAGCGCCGTGGAGGCCCTCGTGAAGAAGTTCGTCAACGACCCCAAGCAGTTCGTCCCGGAGATGCTCCGCGGCCTGGCCCTGGCCAATCCGGACACCCTGCGCTACGTGCCCGAGCACAACCTGATCCACCGCGCCGACGCCCCCGTGCAGGGCAAGGTCTCGATCATCCAGGGCTCGGGATCCGGCCACGAGCCGGCCCACGTGATGATCGTCGGCCGCGGCATGCTGGACGCCGCCTGCCCCGGCGACGTCTTCGCGGCCCCGCCCATGGACTACGTGTACGAGACCGCCAAGCTCATGGCCACCGACGCCGGCGTCCTGCTGCTGGTGAACAACTACACCGGTGACCGCATGGCCTTCGACATGGCCCGCGAGATGGTGGAGGCCGAGGGCATCAAGGTGGCCACCCTCGTCGTCGACGACGACGTCGCGGTGAAGGACTCCACCTACACCGTCGGGCGCCGCGGCGTGGCCGGCAACTTCTTCGTCATCAAGGCGGTGGCGGCCGCCGCCGAGCGTGGCGCCTCCCTGGAGGAGGTCGTCGAGGTCGGCAGGAGGGTCAACGCCGTCACGCGCACCATGGGCCTCGCGCTCAGCTCCTGCACGCCGCCGGCGAAGGGCTCCCCCCTGTTCGAGATCGGGGAGGACGAGATGGAGGTCGGCATCGGCATCCACGGCGAGCCCGGCCGCAGCCGTGAGGGGGTCACCGACGCCAACGGGGTCGTCGACCTCCTGCTCACCCCGGTCGTGGAGGACCTGCCCTTCGCCGAGGGCGACCGGGTCGCCCTGATGGTCAACGGGCTCGGCGGCACGCCGATCAGCGAGCTGTACCTGCTCTACGGCATCGCCCACCAGCGCCTCGCCGACCGCGGCGTCGCGGTCGGGCGCAGCTACGTGGGCGAGTACTGCACCTCCCTGGAGATGGCCGGCGCGTCCCTGACGCTGGTGCGCCTGGACGACGAGGTCGAGGAGCTCCTCGCGGCGCCCGCGGAGGTCCCGGTCCGGGTGTTCTGACGGGTCCGCGCGCGGTCAGCCGCGCAGGGCGCGCAGCGCCGCGAGGATGCGCTTCTCCGAGACCGGGGACGGCGTGCCGAGGGTCTGCGCGAACAGGCTGATCCGCAGCTCCTCGAGCATCCACCGCACCGCGCGCACGTCCTCGCCCGACCGGCGCGCCGGCGGCAGCGCCGCGAGGGTGCGCTCGTGCTCCTGGGTCATCCGCTGCACCACGCCGGTGCGGTCCCGGTCGCGCACGCGGTCGCGCGGCAGCGCGTCGAGGCGGCGGGAGATGCCGTGCAGGTAGCGCAGCAGGTCCGGCAGGCGCTGCAGGCCGGTCTCGGCGACGAAGCCGGGGTGCACGAGCCCGTCCAGCTGGGCCCGGGCGTCGGTCAGGGAGGGCAGCAGCGCCAGGTCCGCCGTCCCCTCCAGGCGCCGGCGCACGTCCGCGGCCGTCGCCAGCACGCGCCGGACGACGCCGAGGGCCTGCGCGGCGGTCGGCACCAGGCGCGGGCGCACGGCGGCGACCACCGCGTCGAAGGCGGCGCGGGTGCGCACGTCGCCGCCGCCGCTGCCGCTGTGCTCGGCGACGAGGGCGTCCACGGCGGCGGCCGCGACGTCGTCCAGCAGCGCCTCCACCCCGCCCGGCGCGGTGGCCAGGGCGAGCTTGTCGGCGTTGGAGAGCCCGTCGAGCACCGCCCGGGCGGGCGAGGGCAGCGCGGCGCGCACCAGGGCCCGCACGCCCGCCGGGTGGGCGGCCACCTGCTCCGCCGGCGTCGCCAGCACCCGCAGCGCCACCGCCGCGCGCCCGCCGGTGCTGCTGGTGCCGCCGTCCTCGACGACCAGCGCGGGGTGGCCGACGACGGGGCGCCCGTCGGGGCCGACCCGCTCCACGGTCTGCGGGATCGGGTCGACGTCCGGCCACCGCGTCAGGCCCGTGCGCTCCAGGGCGTCCCCGGCCCGGGCGACCGCCCGCGAGACCGCCGAGCGCGTCTGCCCGCGCAGCCGGGCCCGCAACCCCTCGAGGTCCTTCCCCGACGCCACCACCCGCCCGCGCTCGTCCTCGATCGCGAAGGTCGGGCGCAGGTGCGCGGGCACGGCGTCCGGTGACCACGCCTCGCGCGGCACCACGACGCCGCGCCGGGCGCGCAGCAGCTCGCCCAGCGCCTCGACGAGCGGCTGGCGCGGCGGCGTGCGCGGCAGCGCCGCCAGCAGCGCGCGGGCGGTGTCGGGCACGGGCACCAGCTGCACCCGCAGCGGCTTGGGCAGGCCCCGCAGCAGCGCGGTGACGAGCTCGAGGCGGAACCCGGGCACCTGCCAGTCCAGGCCCGCGCTGGAGACCTGGTTGAGCACGGCCAGCGGCACGTGCACGCTCACCCCGTCGTCCGGCGCGCCCGGCTCGAAGCGGTACGTCAGGTCCAGCACGAGGTCGCCCTCGCGCCAGTGCAGCGGGAAGTCCTCCTCGGCCACCGGCGCCGCCTCGTCGCGCACGAGCGCGGCGGGGTCGAAGACCAGCAGGTCCGGGCGCCGGCGCCGCTCGGCCTTCCACCAGGCGTCGAAGTGGCGCGCGGAGACGACGTCCTGCGGGACGCGCGCGTCGTAGAAGGCGAACAGCGTCTCGTCGTCGACGAGCAGGTCGCGCCGCCGCGTGCGCGCCTGCAGCTCCTCGACCTCCTCGAGCAGCTCGCGGTTGCGCGCCAGGAAGCGGTGGTGCGACGTCCAGTCGCCCTCGACGAGGGCCCGGCGGATGAACAGCTCCCGCGACAGCTGCGGGTCGATGCGCCCGTAGCCGACCGTGCGGCCCGTCACCACCGGCAGCCCGTAGAGGGTGACGCGCTCGGTGGCCACGACCGCGCCGCGCTTGCGCTCCCAGCGCGGCTCGCTGTGCTGCCGCTTGACCAGGTGCCCGGCCAGCTGCTCCACCCACAGGGGGTCGATGCGCGCCGTCGTCCGGGCCCACAGCCGCGAGGTCTCCACCAGCTCGCCGGCGACCACCCACGCCGGCGGCCTCTTCGCCAGCACCGAGCCGGGGCTGAGGGCGAACCGGGCGCCGCGGGCGCCGAGGAACTCCTGCGGCCGCGACGTCGAGGCGGTGTCCTTCAGGCCCACGTGCGAGAGCAGGCCCGCGAGCAGGGCCTGGTGGACGGCGTCGCGCACCGCCTCCAGCTCCTCCCCGGTGCGCACCGGGGCGCCGCCGGAGGTGCCGGTGCCCAGCCCCAGGGTCTTCGTCACCCGGCGCAGCTGGGCGTGCAGGTCCTGCCACTCGCGGATGCGCAGGAAGTGGAGGAACTCCGCGCGGCACGCGCGCCGGAAGGCGCTGGAGGACAGCTCGCGCTGCTGGGTGCGCAGGTGGTCCCACAGCGCCACGTGCCCGAGGAAGTCGCTGCCCTCCACGGCGAAGCGGCGGTGCGAGGCCGCGGCGGCCTCCTGCGCGTCCGCCGGGCGCTCGCGCACGTCCTGCACCGACATCGCCGCGACGACCACGAGGACCTCGGGCAGCACGCCGAGCCCGTCGGCCGCCAGCAGCATGCGCGCCAGCCGCGGGTCGAGGGGGATCTGCGCGATCCGCCGTCCGGTCTCGGTCAGGCGCTCGCGCGGGTCGGTGCGCGCGGGGTCGAGGGCGCCGAGCTCGTGCAGCAGCGCGACGCCGTCGCGCACCTGGCGCCGGTCGGGCGGGTCGAGGAAGGGGAAGGACTCCACCTCGCCGAGGCCGAGGGAGGTCATCTGCAGGATGACCGAGGCGAGGTTGGTGCGCTGGACCTCCGGCTCGGTGTAGCGGGGGCGGGAGAGGTAGTCCTCCTCGCTGTAGAGCCGGATCGCGACGCCCTCGGCCACGCGCCCGCAGCGCCCCGCCCGCTGGTCCGCGGAGGCCTGGGAGATCGGCTCGATCGGCAGGCGCTGGACCTTGGTGCGCAGGCTGTAGCGGCTGGTGCGCGCCGTCCCGGCGTCGACGACGTACCGGATGCCCGGCACCGTCAGCGACGTCTCGGCCACGTTCGTCGACAGCACGACGCGGCGCCCGGTGTGCGGGGCGAAGACGCGGTGCTGCTCGGCCGCCGACAGGCGCCCGTACAGCGGCAGCACCTCGGTGCCCCGCAGCGCCGCGCCGCCCAGGGCGTCGGCGGTGTCGCGGATCTCCCGCTCCCCGGAGAGGAAGACGAGGACGTCGCCGGGTCCCTCGGCGGCCAGCTCCTGGACGGCGTCCACGACGGCCTCGACCTGGTCGCGCACCACGGTGGTCGCCGGCCGGTCGTGGTCGGGGTCCTCCGCGTCGTCGTCCGCGTCGTCGTCCGCGTCGCTCGAGCCGCTGGAGGCGGTCGCGGCGGTGGGGACCTCCTCCACGAGCGGGCGGTAGCGGACCTGCACGGGGTAGGTGCGCCCGGAGACCTCGACGACGGGGACCTCGCCGGCCACGGCGGCGAAGTGCTCGGCGAAGCGGGCCGGCTCGATGGTCGCGGAGGTGACGACGAGCTTGAGGTCCGGGCGGCGCGGCAGCAGCCGGTGCAGGTAGCCGAGGAGGAAGTCGATGGTCAGGCTCCGCTCGTGGGCCTCGTCGACGACGATCGTGTCGTAGGCGCGCAGGTCGCGGTCGCGCTGGACCTCCGCGAGCAGGATCCCGTCGGTCATGAGCTTGACGAGGCTGTCGGGGCCGACCTCGTCGGTGAAGCGCACGGCGTAGCCGACGGCGCCGCCGACCCGGGTGCCCAGCTCCTCCGCGACGCGCTCGGCAACCGACCGCGCCGCGATCCGGCGCGGCTGGGTGTGGCCGACCATGCCGCGCACGCCGCGGCCGAGCTCGAGGCAGATCTTCGGCAGCTGCGTCGTCTTGCCCGAGCCGGTCTCGCCGGCGACCACGACGACCTGGTGGTCGCGGATCGCGGCGGCCAGGCCGTCGCGGCGCTGGCTGACGGGCAGCTGCTCGGGGTAGCGGATCGCCGGCACCGAGGCCCGCCGGCGGGCGACCTGCTCCTCGCTGGCGGCCACGGCGGCGGCGACGCTCGCCAGGGCCCGCTCGCGCTCGCGGGGGTCGCGGGTGCGGTGCAGGGCGTCGAGGCGCCGGCGCAGGCGCTGCTCGTCGCGCAGCATCACGCCCTCGAGCCGCTGCACCAGCGCCCGCGCGTCCAGCGGCGGGGCGAGGTCGACGGCCGAGGCGGTGTCCATGCTCAGGACAGCGTAGGCGCGCCCCGATCTCGTCCCGGTCCGCGCGCCCGTCGGCGCGGGGCTGCGACGGTGTCCTGCGGGGGAGGAGCCTCGCCGTCGCGTGTGGGGAGCGGCGCGCCGGGTAGGGCGGCGCCATGAGCGAGCAGGCGCAGAGCGGGCAGGGCAAGACCGGCGGGCTGCCGGGGGCGAACGCGGACCCGCGCACCGCGGAGCTGGCCGCGGACCAGGCGGCCGAGGTCATGCCGACGGAGGAGTCGGACACCCAGGCGCCGCGCGACCGGTGAGCGCTGCCGCACACTGGTGACGTGGCGGGGGCGGACGGCGCGACGCAGCGCGATCTGGAGCAGCTGACCGGGCTCGTCGCCGCCGGCCGCGTCCTCGTCCTCTCGGGAGCCGGCATGTCGACCGGCTCCGGCATCCCGGACTACCGCGGCCCGACCGGCGCGCTGCGACGCCACACGCCCATGACGTACCAGGAGTTCATCGGCGACCGCGAGGCGCGGCGGCGGTACTGGGCGCGCGGGTTCGTCGGCTGGCGCCAGGTCGCCGCCGCCCGCCCCAACCCGGCCCACGAGGCGGTCGCCGCGCTGCAGGAGCGGGGCCTCGTCGGCACGGTGGTCACCCAGAACGTCGACGGGCTCCACCAGGCCGCGGGGTCGCCGCTCGTGGTGGAGCTGCACGGCGCGCTCGACCGCGTCGTCTGCCTCGACTGCGGCGCTCTGCTGCCGCGCGCGCAGCTGGACCGGCGCCTGCGCGCGGCGAACGCCGAGTTCGACGCCCGCGCGGCCGAGCTGGTCGCGGGCCGGCAGGTCAACCCGGACGGCGACGTGGAGCTGCCCGAGGACGTCGTGCGCTGCTTCCAGGTGGTGCCGTGCCCGGTGTGCGAGGGCGGCGTGCTCAAGCCCGACGTCGTCTTCTTCGGCGAGAGCGTGCCGCGCGAGCGGGTGCGGCGCTGCTTCGACCTGCTGGCCTCGGCGCGCTCGCTGCTGGTCCTGGGCTCGTCCCTGACGGTGATGAGCGGGTACCGGTTCGTGCGGGCGGCGGCGAAGGCGGGGCAGCCGGTGGCCGTCGTCAACGCCGGCGCCACCCGCGGGGACGGCGAGGCGAGCCTGAAGGTCGACGCGCCGCTGGCCCCGACGCTGCAGGCGGTGCTGGCGGCGCTCGACGGCTCGGGTGCTGAGGGCGGCGGGGCAGTCGAGGGCGGCGAGGCAGTTGAGGGCGGCAGAGGCGTCGGGCGGCCCGGGCGCGGCGCCGTCCTCGCCGGCTGACGACCCTGACGGCGCCGCGCCGCAGACGCGGGACCCGCCCGGCGCTCCTGGCCGGGCGTGAGGTGTCACGGGTGGGGGTGCGGAGGTCCCCCGCACCCCCACCCGTGACACCTCGAGGGCGGCCACCGCGGGAGAGGTGCAGGGCGCGCGGAGCCGGTGCCTCAGTCCTGCAGCACCGCCGCCTGCAGCCACTCGTCGGGGATGCCGAACCCGGCGACCAGGCGCGAGGCGTGCGGGCGCAGCTGCGCGCACAGGTCGTTCACGGCCCGCACGAGGGCCTTCGAGCGCGCCGGGGTGATCCAGCCGCGCTCGAGCAGCCAGGCGCGGTCGGCCTCGAGGTCGGCGAGCACGTGCAGGTCGAGGGTGCGCGAGAGCAGCGCCCTCGCCTGCGGGTCCTGACACGCCCGCACCGCGCGGTCGAACGCCTCGGCGACCTCCCGGGCCACGTGCGCGCGAGCGGCCAGCACGAGGTGGTCCTGCACGTCGTTGCTGATCGTGAAGGCGTCGGCGCCGGCCTTCTTCGCCCGCCGCATGCGGGTGGCGAGGGTCTCGAGCACCCGCCGCTCGCGCCACTGCAGCGTGCGCAGCTGCCACTCGCGGTCCAGCAGCTCGGCGGTCTCGTCGCGGCCCGGTGCCACCTCGGTGATCCGCCCCACCAGCTGGCGCGCCTGCGTGCGGCTGGCGAGGGTCGCCACGAGCTGCGCGGTCGCCGCGCGCGCGGTGCCGAGGGTGTCGAGGTCCTCGAAGGAGTCGCGGTAGGCGGTCAGCAGGCCCTTGGCGACCAGCTGCAGGAGCACGGTGTTGTCGCCCTCGAACGTCGTGAACACGTCCGTGTCGGCCTTCAGCTGCCCGAGCCGGTTCTCCGAGAGGTACCCCGCGCCGCCGCACGCCTCGCGCGCGGCCTGGATCGTCGCGCTCGCGTGCCACGTGGCGGTCGCCTTCATCCCGGCTGCGCGCGCTTCCAGGCGCCGCTGCGCCTCGCTGTCCGCGCTCGCGCCGCGCAGCACCGGGTTCTGCACCTCGTGCAGCTGCTCGGTCAGCTCGTCCTGGGCGAAGCCGAGGGCCACGGTGGTGGCGAGCGCCGGCAGCAGGCGCCGCTGGTGGGTGCGGTAGTCCAGCAGCAGCACCTCCTCCCCGGCGCCGCCGGCGCGCGGGAACTGCCGGCGCCGCTCGGCGTAGCCGACCGCGATGGCCAGCGCGGTGCGGGTCGCGGCCAGCGCGCCGCCGCCGATGCAGACCCGGCCCTTGACCAGGGCGCCGAGCGTGGTGAAGAAGCGCGCGTTGCGGCTGGCCATCGGGCTGGAGTAGGTGCCGTCGGTGGCGACGCTGCCGTAGCGGTCCAGCAGCGCCTCGCGCGGCACGCGCACGGAGTCGAAGAGGATCCGCCCGTTGTCCACCCCGTTCAGGCCCGCCTTGCGCCCGCAGTCGAGCAGCGTCACGCCGGGCAGCGGGTCCCCGGCCTCGTCGCGCACCGGGACGAGGAAGGCGTGCACCCCGTGCGCCTCGCCGAGGCTGCGCAGCTGGGCGAAGACGACGGCCGCGCGGGCGTCGCGGGCGGCGCCGCCGATGTAGTCCTTGCGCGCCTGCGGGTCGGGGGAGTGGATCACGAACTCCTCCGTGTGCGCGTCGTAGGTCGCCGTGGTGCGCAGCGACGCGACGTCGGAGCCGTGGCCGGTCTCGGTCATGGCGAAGCAGCCGAGCAGCGAGCCGTCGAGCGCGCCCGGCAGGTGGGCGCGGCGGTGGCGCTCGGTGCCCAGGGCCTGGATCGCGCCGGCGAACAGGCCCCACTGCACGCCGGACTTGATCGTCAGGGACAGGTCGACGTGGCCGAGCATCTCGAAGTCGACCGTCTGCGCGCCGATGTCCTCGCGCCCGCCGACGTCCGCGGAGAACCCGTCCAGGTGGTCCCCGAGCGCGGCCAGCGCGCGCAGGCGCTGCGTCGTCAGCGCCCGGTGCTCCTCGGTGCCCAGGTGGTCGGTGGGGCGGGCGAGCTCGGCGGGCAGGCTCGCGCGGATGCGCTCGCGCACCTCGTGCCGGTGCCCGTCCATCACCCGCCGCAGGACGTCGGGATCGGCGGCCAGATCGGGAGCGGTGGCCGCCACCGCGCCCCGGGCGGTCGCCGAGCCCCGGCGCGGGACGGGCACCGCCGTCCCGGGCGCCGCGGCTCCCGACGTCGCGACGACGGCCTGCTCGGCGACCTGGGCGGCGACCCGCGCGTCGGCGGCCGCGTCGGCGGCCGCGTCGGCGGCCGCGTCGGCGGTCGCGTCGGCGGCTGGGGCGCCTGCGTCGGTGGTGCTCATCGTTCCTCCTCCTCGAGGCCCGGCACGGGCGCCGTGCCCGCCGGGGTGGTGCTGAGCCCGGTGCCGGGCCCGGACGGCACCCCGCTCGGCGCGCCGCTCAGCGACCCGCTCGTTGCGCCGCTCGAGCCCGGTGCGCCGAGCCCGCCCTGCTCCGGCAGGACGGCGGCGAGCCCGCCCCAGGCCAGGGCCGTCAGCTGCTCGGCCAGGACGGCGGCGGGCAGGCGCCCCACCTGCCCGGACCAGTGGTCGGCCGCGGCCCGCACGAGGCCGATCAGCCCGTGGCCCCACGCGCCCGTGGCCTCCGCGCGAGCGCCGCGGGCGCGCAGGTGCGTCGTGATCAGGCGCGCCACCTCGTCCCCGAGCGCGGCGGACAGCCCCGAGACCGGGTCGCTCGCCGGCAGGCGGTCCAGGCCCGGGCGGTGGACGACGAAGCGGTACACGTGCGGGTCGGCCTCCACCAGGCGCAGGTAGGTCGCGATGGCGGCGGCGAGGGCCTCGCGCGGGGTGGTCGTGCCCGTGATGGCGGTGCGCAGCTCGGAGACGATGCGCCGGTCCACGCGCGCGGCGACCGCGAGGTAGAGCTCCTCCTTGTCGGCGAAGTGCCGGTAGAGGACGGTCTTGCTCGTGCCGGCGAGGGCGGCGATCTCGTCCATGCCCACGGACGGGCCGTGGCGCGTGATGGCCCGCAGCGCGGCGTCGACCAGCTCGGCCCGCCGGGTGCGGCGGTGCTGCTCCCAGCGCGTGGTGCGCCGGTCCGTCGCCTGCAGGGTGCTCACCCGCGGCACGCTACCGTCGGTGACAGCGTATGCGCTACCCCTGGTACCGCATACTCGTCGTTCCGGATACTGTGCGCAACGGCGCCCGATCCGCGCGCCCGTCCGCTTCCCCGTGCACCGCAGCACCCCAGGAGGACCCGTGGCCGACTCCCCGCGCTGCGCCGCCGTCGTCGGCGGCAACCGCACCCCCTTCGCCCGGGCGAACCGCCGCTACGCCGGCGCCTCGGCGCTCGACCTGCTCACCGCGGCCCTCGACGGCCTGGTCGCCCGGTTCTCCCTGCAGGACGAGCGGGTCGGCGAGGTCGTCGCCGGCGCCGTCCTCAAGCACAGCCGCGACCTGAACCTCGCCCGCGAGGCCGTGCTCGGCACCAAGCTCTCGCCCGCGACGCCCGCGTACGACGTCCAGCAGGCGTGCGCCACGGGCCTGGAGGCCGCCGTCCTCGTCGCGAACAAGATCGCGCTCGGGCAGGTGGAGTCCGGGATCGCCGGCGGCGTCGACAGCGCCAGCGACGCGCCCGTGGCCCTCGGCGACGACCTGCGCCGCGCCCTGCTGGCCCTGCGCTCGGCGCGCACGCCGGCCCAGCGCCTGAGGGTCCTCGCGCGGCTGCGCCCGGGGCAGCTGGCGCTGGAGGCGCCGCGCAACAGCGAGCCCCGCACCGGGATGTCGATGGGCGAGCACGCCGCCGTCACCGCCGCCCGCTGGGGCACCACCCGCTCGGCGCAGGACGAGCTGGCCCTCGCCAGCCACCGCAACCTCGCCGCCGCGTACGAGCGGGGCTTCTTCGACGACCTGCTCACCCCGCACCTGGGGCTCACGCGCGACGACTCCCTGCGCCCCGACACCAGCCTCGAGGCGCTGGCGGCCCTGAAGCCCGTCTTCGGCACCGGCCCGGGCGCGCAGGGCGAGGCGACCATGACGGCCGGGAACTCCACGCCCCTGACGGACGGCGCGTCCGCGGTGCTGCTGGCCAGCGACGAGTGGGCCCGCTCGCACCGCCTGCCGGTGCTGGCACACCTGGTGGACGCCGAGAGCGCGGCGGTCGACTTCGTCCACGGCGAGGAGGGCCTGCTCATGGCGCCCGCCTACGCCACCGCGCGCCTGCTGGCCCGCCGCGAGCTGACGCTGCAGGACTTCGACCTGTACGAGATCCACGAGGCGTTCGCCTCCACCGTGCTCGCCACCCTGGCCGCGTGGGAGGACGAGGCGTTCTGCCGCGAGCGGCTCGGCCTCGGCGCCCCGCTGGGCGCGGTCGACCGCAGCCGGCTCAACGTGACCGGCTCCTCCCTGGCGACCGGGCACCCCTTCGCCGCCACCGGCGGCCGGATCCTCGCCACCACCGCGAAGCTGCTCGCCGAGCGCAAGGCGGCCGGGCAGCTGCGGCACGGCCGGGCGCTGATCTCCGTGTGCGCCGCCGGTGGGCAGGGCGTGGTGGCGATCGTGGAGGCCGCGTGAGCCGCGCTCACCGTCCCCGGAACAGGAGCGGCGAGGGCGCCGCGACGGCGCCGCGCCCGGTCGACCGCTACCGCGAGCTGACCGCCGCCGGGCCCGGCGCGTGGGTGGCGCGCCGCCTGGGGCTGCCGCGCCCGGTGGCCCTGCGCCGCACCGAGCCGGGCCAGCCGCTGCTGGCCGGGCCCGCCCTCGTGCTCGGCGCGGGCGCGGCGCCCCTGGCCGGCGGCCTCGCCGACGTGCTGCGGGCGGGCGGGGCGCAGGTGCATCCCGAGCTGTCCGGGGTCGCCGCCGGCGCGGCCCTGGGCGCCGTCGTCCTCGACGCCTCCGCCGTCGCGACCGTCGAGGACCTCGAGCAGGTGCGCGCCGCCCTCGCGCCGGCCTTCCGGCGGCTCGGGCCCTGCGGGCGGCTGCTGCTCGTCGGCGCGCCCGTCCCGCCCGGGACGGCACCCGGCGCGAGCGGGGGCGCGAGCGGGGGCGCGAGCGGGGGCACGGGCACGGCCAGCAGCGCGGCCGCCGTCGAGCGCGCCGCGGTGCAGCAGGCGCTGGAGGGCCTGAGCCGCTCGGCCGCCAAGGAGGCGCGGGCGGGCGCGACCGCGAACCTGCTGCGGGTGGACCCGGCCGACCCGGCCGCGGCGGTGGCGGGCGCGGCGTCCACGCTGCTCTTCCTCGCCTCGGCCCGCTCGGCGTTCGTCTCCGGCCAGGTGGTCACGGCGGCTCCCGTGCCGGCGCCCGCGGCGCCTCCGCCCGCCGGTGAGCAGCCGCTGGCCGGACGCGTGGCCGTCGTCACCGGGGCCGCGCGCGGCATCGGCGCCGCCATCGCCGAGGTCCTCGCCGCCCGCGGCGCGCACGTGGTGGGCGTCGACGTCCCCGCCGCCGGCGAGGCCCTCGCCGCCGTGGCCAACCGCACCGGCGGCTCCGCCCTGCAGATGGACGTCACGGCGCCGAGTGCGCCCGCGCGCCTGCTCGAGCACCTGCTCGCCCGCCACGGGGGAGCGGACGTCGTCGTGCACAACGCCGGCATCACGCGCGACCGCCTGCTCGTCAACCTCGACGCGCAGCGGTGGGCCTCGGTGCTGGCCGTGAACCTCGCGGCGCCCCTGCGGCTGACGGACGCGCTGCTCGCCGCGGACGGCGCGCTGCGACCGGGCGCGCGCGTGGTCGCCGTCTCGTCGATGAGCGGCATCGCCGGCAACCGCGGCCAGACGAACTACGCCGCCAGCAAGGCCGGCCTGATCGGCGCCGTGCGCGCCCTCGCTCCCGCGCTCGCGCAGCGGTCGGGGACCGTCAACGCCGTCGCGCCGGGCTTCATCGAGACGGAGATGACCGCGCGCACGCCCCTGCTCACCCGTGAGGCGGGACGCCGCCTGAGCAGCCTGCACCAGGGCGGCCTGCCGGTCGACGTCGCCGAGGCGGTCGCGTGGCTGGCCGAGCCCGCCTCGGCGGGCGTCACCGGCCAGGTGGTGCGCGTGGACGGCCAGAACCTCATCGGCGCATGAGCGGGCCCGCGGCCGGCGAGCAGGTGCTCGTCAGCGCCCCGCCGTCACTGGCGCGCCTGTACGCGCGCTCGCTGGCCGGGGGCCGGCGCGGCGGCGGGCTGGGCGAGCGCACGCTCGTGCTCCGGCAGGTGGACGTCGACGCCGAGCGGGTCGCGGCCTACGCCCGCACCTGCGGCTACCCCGCCGCCGGCGCCGTGCCGCTGCCCTACCCCCACCTGCTCGCCTTCCCCCTGCAGGTGCAGCTCATGGTCACCGAGGCGTTCCCGTTCCGGCTGCTGGGGCTCGTGCACGTGCGCCAGCAGGTGGTGGCGCACCGGCGCCTGAGCCTCACCGACCGGCCGAGCGTGCAGGTGCGCGCCGAGCGCCTGGTGCCGCACCCGCGCGGGGCCACGGTGGACCTGCTCGCGCGCGTCGACGTCGGCGGGGAGGCGGTGTGGGAGGGGCGCAGCACCTACCTCGCCCGCGGCGCCCGCACGTCCGGGGACGCCGCTCCCACCGAGGTCGCCGACATCGGCGACGCCGCCGACGCCGCCGCCGGGGCGACCGGGGTGGCGCCCACCGGCCCCCGCGACGACGGTGCGCCGATGCCGACCACGGCCCTGTGGCGCGTGCCGGCCGACACCGGACGGCGCTACGCCGCCGTCAGCGGCGACGTCAACCCGATCCACCTGCACCCGCTCGCCGCCCGGGCGCTGGGCTTCCCGCGCGCCATCGCCCACGGCATGTGGACGGCGGCCCGCGCCCTCGCCGCGCTCGAGCCGCGCCTGCCGCAGGCCGTGCGCGTCGACGTGCAGTTCCGCCGCCCGGTGCTGCTGCCCGCCGCGCTCGCCTTCGCCGCCGCACGCCCGGCCCAGGGCGGCTGGGACGTCGTGGTGCGCTCGCGCGCGGGGGAGCGGGTGCACCTGCTGGGGGCCGTGCGCCCGCTGGGCTGAGCCCGCCGCCGTCACGCCTCGGGGCGCACCGCGCGGTAGACCAGCTGCACCATGCCGTTGGCGAACGGGCGCACCCGCTCCAGCGCGAAGGGCTCCTCGACCCGGCCGGCGAACAGCGGCACGCCGGCGCCCAGCACGACGGGGACGACGGTCAGCTCCACGGTGTCGAGCAGCCCGGCGTCCACGAGGTCCTGGGCGGGCGGCCCGCCGCCGACGAGCCACACGTCCTTCCCGCCCGACGCGGGCAGCGCCTCCTCGGCGACGACCTCGCGCGCCGGCCGGCTGGTCAGGCGCACATCAGCGCCCGGTGGCACGGGCAGATCACGGGAGGTGAGCACCCACGTCGGGCCGTCCGGGTGCGGCCAGGCGGCCCCGCCGTCCATCTCGGCCAGCAGGAACTCGTAGGTGCGCGCGCCCATGACCCAGCCGCCGACGTCCGCGGCGAAGCGCTCGAAGTCGCCGTCCAGCGGCTCGCCGTCGGCCGGGTGCCCGGTGTAGCCGGTCAGCCACGCGATGGAGTGATCGGTCTCGGCGAGGTACCCGTCGAGGGACTGCGCGGCGTAGTAGCGGACGCGGGGTCGGGCGGGCGCGTCGTCCATGCCCGAACGCTACGCCGCGGCGGCGGCCGCGGCCGGGACCTCAGTCCTGCTCGAGCGCGGACGGCTTGTGCACGGCCTCGCGGCCGCTCCTGTCGCTCTCGACGAGGTACTGCGGGTCGTCCTCGCTGGCCCGCACCGTGCGCCCGGCGGCCTTCGTGTCCTCGGTGATCTCCTGCTCCACCTCACCGGAGGTCGTGGAGCCGTGGCTCTTCCAGCTCACGTGGTCGCCCTCGCGGAACTCGTCCTTCGCCATCCCCGCCGGGTACCCGTCGCCGAGGCGGCGCATGCGCCGCCTCGGCGACGGCGACCACCGGCCTTGCCAGGTTCACCCGCCCGGCCTACCGTGCGAGCACCCCGGGACAGCGACGTCACAGGAGACGCCGCCGCCCGGGCGGGCGCGCCTGACCCGATCCTCGGCCGGACCGCGCCCTCGACGACGCCCCGGTGCGGGCAGGGAGGCGGGCTTCGAGTGCCAGGCAACAAGGCGGTCGCGTACAAGGGTCCCGGCAAGGTCGAGGTGATCGACACCGACTACCCCACCTTCGAGCTGAAGGACGGCCCCGGCGTCAACCCCGCCAACGTCGGCCGGCAGGTGCGTCACGGCGTCATCCTCAAGACGGTCTCGACGAACATCTGCGGCTCCGACCAGCACATGGTGCGCGGACGCACCACGGCGCCGTCCGACCTCGTGCTGGGCCACGAGATCACCGGCGAGGTCGTCGAGGTCGGCCCCGACGTCGAGTTCGTCAAGGAGGGCGACCTCGTCTCGGTGCCCTTCAACATCGCCTGCGGTCGCTGTCGCAACTGCAAGGAGCGCAAGACGGGCATCTGCCTGAACGTCAACCCCGACCGCCCGGGCTCGGCGTACGGGTACGTCGACATGGGCGGGTGGGTCGGCGGCCAGGCCGAGTACGTGCTCGTGCCCTACGCCGACTGGAACCTGCTGGTGTTCCCCGACAAGGACCAGGCGATGGAGAAGATCCTTGACCTGACCATGCTCTCGGACATCTTCCCCACCGGCTTCCACGGCGCGGTGACGGCCGGGGTGGGCGTCGGCTCCACCGTCTACATCGCGGGCGCGGGGCCGGTGGGCCTGGCGGCCGCGGTCGGCGCGCAGCTGCTGGGCGCGGCCGTGGTCGTCGTCGGCGACCTCAACGAGGACCGCCTCGCGCAGGCCCGCAGCTTCGGCTGCGAGACGGTCGACGTCTCCAAGGGCGACCCGAAGGACCAGGTCGAGCAGATCCTCGGCGTGCCGGAGGTCGACTGCGGCGTCGACGCGGTCGGCTTCGAGGCCCGCGGGCACGGCGAGGGCGCCAAGCAGGAGGCGCCCGCCACGGTGCTCAACTCCCTGATGGGCCTGACCGCGGCCGGCGGCGCGCTGGGCATCCCCGGCCTGTACGTCACGGGCGACCCGGGCGGGGTGGACGAGGCGGCCAAGAAGGGCTCCCTCTCCCTGGACCTGGGCACCGGCTGGGCGAAGTCGCTGTCCTTCACCACGGGCCAGTGCCCGGTGATGAAGTACAACCGGCAGCTGATGATGGCGATCCTGCACGACCGGGTGCAGATCGCGAAGGCCGTCAACGCCACGCCGATCTCCCTGCAGGACGCCCCGCGCGGCTACGCCGAGTTCGACTCCGGCGCGGCCCGCAAGTACGTCCTCGACCCCCACGGGGTCATCGGGCAGAAGGGCTGAGCGGGCGGGCCTCGGGCCCGCACCCGCCGCGGGGCGCTCCCGCACCGGCCGTGGCCGGTGCGGGAGCGCCCCGCGGCGCGCGAGCCGCTCGTCGGTGGAGGGGTGCGGGACGGGAGCCCGGTCCGCGTCCACGCCAGGCGCTGCGCCGCCGGGCGCACCCGCAGCCGGGAGCAGCCGGGAGGAGCCGAGTAGCCGCGAGGGGCTGGTGCGGGTGCGCGCGCGGGCCCGCGGGTGTCTGCTGGGGGCGTGCGGATCGGGATCATCGGGTCGGGCGCCGTCGGGTCGGCGCTGCTGCGGCGCGCGCGGGCGGCGAAGCTGGCGGCGGCGGTCGCGAACTCGCGGGGGCCGTCGTCCCTGGCGCGGCTGGGCGCGCAGGCGGGCGCCGCCGCGGGCACGGTCGAGGAGGTGGCCGAGGTCGCCGACATGGTCGTGCTCGCGGTGCCCTTCGGCGCCGTGCGCGACCTGCCCGCCCGCGCCTTCGACGGGCGCGTGGTGATCGACGCCACCAACCACCTGCCCGAGCGGGACGGGCCGGCGCCGGAGGTGGAGGGCGGCACGACGGCGTCGTCCCTGCTGGTCGCCGCCCACCTCTCCGGCGCTCGGGTGGTCAAGGCCTTCAACACCCTGCCGGCCGAGCAGCTCGAGCGCGGGGCGCGCCCCGCCGAGGACCCCGAGCGCCTGGGGGTGCCCGTGGCCGCGGACGACGAGGACGCCAAGGCGCTGGTCAGCCGCCTGGTGGACCGCCTCGGCTTCACGCCGGTCGACGGCGGCACGCTGGCCGACAGCGAGGACCAGGAGCCCGGGACGCCGGTCTTCGGCGCCGTCGCGACGGCCGACGAGGTGCGCACCCTGCTGCACGGCGGCCGCGGCGCGCAGTCGCCGCACGCCCCGCGCGCCGTGCGGTGAGCGGCCCCGTCGGGGCCGCGGCGGGGCGCTGAGCGGGCCGTGCCGGAGGGGGACAGCGTCGCGCGGGTGGCGCGCTCACTCGACACCGCCCTGGCCGGGCGCGAGCTCGCCGTGGGGCGCCTGCGGGTGCCGGCCCACGCCACCGCCGACCTCGCCGGGTGGCGCGTGCTCGGCACCGCCACGCACGGCAAGCACCTGCTGACCCGCCTCGCCCGCGGCGGCGAGACCCCGCTGACGCTGCACACCCACCTGCGCATGGACGGGCAGTGGGCGCTGCTGGACCCGGGCCGGCGCCTGCCGTCGCGGCTCGTGCCGGACGTGCGCGCGGTGCTCGTCACCGCGCAGGACCCGGCGGCGCCCGGCGGCGGGCGCACCGCGGCGGCGCTGCGGATGCCGGTCGTCGAGCTGCTGCCCACCGCGCGCGAGCACGACGTCGTCGGCCACCTCGGCCCCGACCTGCTGGCCCCGGACTTCGACGCCGCGGAGGCGGTGCGCCGCCTCGGCTCCGACCCGCAGCGGCCGCTGGCCGCCGCGCTGCTGGACCAGCGGCTCGTCGCGGGCCTGGGCAACCTGTGGGCGAACGAGCTGTGCTTCCTGATCGGCCGCAGCCCGTGGACGCCGGTGGGGGAGGTGGACCTGCCGCGGCTGGTGGCCCTGGCCGCCCGCGCGCTGCGCGCCTCCGCCGCCGGGACCACCGGGTACCAGGTCACCACCGGCAACACCCGCCGCGGCGAGGACCACTGGGTCGCCGGGCGCGCCGGGAAGCCGTGCCGGCGGTGCGGGACGAGCGTCCGGATGGTCGAGGAGGTGCCCGGGGACCCCGGGCGCCGGCGCACGTGGTGGTGCCCGCACTGCCAGCCCGGCCCCGGCCCCGACCGCTGAGCCGGACCGCTGACCCCGCCCGGTGTGCTCGCTCGGCTCCCTGCTCAGCCGGCCCGCGACCACCCCCACCGGGCGGGTGTGGCACGCCGTCGCTCACCACGCCGTCCTCGCCCGCCACGACTGGGACCGCGCCGAACCGGCCAGCCGCCCTCGCGACGACGGGGCGTGGACCGGCCTGGCCGGCGCCGCGACCGCCGGGCCCATCTTGGACGGCGAGGACCCGCTCTGCCGCGGAGTGCAGCTGCTGCTGTGCTTCTACGAGGTCGCCGCCCACCCCGACCCCGACCCAGCGGACGGGAAACGGGCGCTGGCCGCGACCGGGTACGCGCTGGACCGGACCAGCTCGATCGAGGACCTGCTCGACCTCGACGCCTTCTCCCCGCTGCGGCAGGACACCCTGGCCGGGCAGGTGCCGCAGCTGGGCGCCTACCGCACTCACCAGGTGCCCACCACCGCCATCGCCGACCTGAACGGCCCGGACCTCGGGCCGCTGCCAGCCGCGGACCGGCTTACCCTCACCGGCCTCGGAGGCGCCGGCAGACAGGTCCGCTCGCCTAGCGGCGCGGGCGCCGGGAGCGTGGCGGGCACTGACCGACTACGTCGACATCCCTATCTGACCCCTTCGGCGCAGAGTGCTGGTGGCTGTCCGCGGAGGCGGTCTCCTCCTCGATGGAAGCGCTCAGCGCAACGACCTGCTGAGGCAGCGCGGTCGTCGCCACGGCGCCCTGCTGGGCTCGCTGGTGGCGGTCGCGGCCGCCGTACGCAGGAGTCAGGGGTTGCAGTAGATGCTGTGGTCGCCGATGCGGCGCCACCGCACCCGCACTTCGTCGTCGATGCGCACGAACTCGAAGGTGGCCCGCCCGTTCTCCTTGCCCGCGAGGGCGCACAGCGGCTGACGGGGGCATCCAGTCCTCCCAGGGATTATCGGACTCTGGCGACTCCAGGAACGCTTGCAACCTAGGGGACCACGGAGTTACCCGAGTCACGTGAGTTCCAGAAGTTGGAAGTAACTCAAGGCTCCACTGTCTGTCGAGAGGTAGAGGCATGTCCAGCAACCCAAGAATCACTTCTAACTCAAGTGATCTGTGGTGAATCGCCGACGGGGCATCGATCGATCCCTCGCCCATGCATGATCGGTCCGCTCACGGCGATGTACCGCCCGACCACGCTTCCTCCCCGTCCAGCTCCTCAAGCCCGGCCAGGACGAAGTCGACGATGCTGATCTCCAGGACGTTGGCCAGCACCGCCGGCTCCCTCGGCAGCGCCAGCTGATGTCCACCCGCGGCCAGCTGTGCCTCCAGCTCGACCTCGTCGGCCGCGACCAGCGACCACGGGTGGCTCCCACCGCCGGAACACCCCGCGCAGGTCTTAGGCGTACTGCGCGCACCGCTGGCGCAGCCACTCCTCCAGCACAAGCTCACCAGCCACGAGCCCAGGGTCGCAGAAGGCGACCGCTGACCCGCGGACCAGGCGCTGGGCGTGGTCCGTGCTCGGGCGCGACCTCACCACCGTCCACCGCGACGTCGCGGCACCAAGCTGCTCGAGGAAGACCCCTCGCAGGCGGATCCCCTCGCGACACGGCCTCGGTCGTCGGGCCAGCCGGCAACGGCGCCGTAGGAGCGATGTTCGACGGCGCGACGGCGCCAGCCTGCGGTCGAGAACGACCACCGGGTCTGAGAGCGGGCGGAGACCATCACGAGGCCCCGCCCTCCTTCGGCGACCCACCGGCGCGGCATGGCTGCGCCTCGCCCGAACGACGGAGAAGCTCACCAGTGCCCTCGAGTCTGCCTCGATCCCTCACCCGTGGTGGACGGCGCCCTGCGGGCACCGCAGAACACTGCGGGGCGCTGCCCCCACCCCCGGCCCTCACTTCCGGAGAGGCCCGAGCACGGCCACCACCTCGGCGAGGTCGGTGCCCTAGCCTCCGAGACGTGCACGCCCCGGTGATCTGGCAGCTGAGCACCGCAACAGCCGTAGCGACGCCCGGTCCGGGGTTCTGGGACGCCGGCTTCGGCCGCTTCCTCATCTCCCCCGGCTTCGGTGGTCTCGCGGCCCTGCTCGGCGCGGCGCTGGTCTACCTCGCCTCCCGACAGAAAGCCGCCGAGGACCGAGAGGACCAACGCCAGCAGCGGTGGTGGGAAGCCCTGACGTGGATCTACGACCGGGCGACCGCAGAGCGTGAGGAAGCCCGACTGGACGGCAGCCTGGCGTTGGATCTGTTTGAACGCCTCGCCGAGGAGGCGCACACTGACCTCGAGGTCCAGGCCGCCCTCGGCCTGACGGAACTCTTCGATGACCAGACGGAGGCGACATGAGCACTCCGGAGCGACCCGCCACGGCCGGCGCCATCCCCGCCGACCGCGCCCAGAAGCGCCTGCGCGGGGCCACCATCCCGCTGAGGACCAAGGCCGACGTGCAGCGCCTGGCCGCGCTGCGCCGGCGTCTGCAGGCGGACCTGGCCAAGCGCAAGGGCCGCAGCGACTAGCCACGCATCCGGTCGTTCAGGGCGCGCCCGTTGTCGGGCGTGGTCCTGCAGGTTGACCGCGCGGGTGCGCAACAGCCTGGGCCGTTGCCCACCTCGTCACGGGCGATCACGCTGGCGAGCATGAGTGGGGACCGGGGCGAGGCGCGGCGTGAGCTGATCGCCGTGCTCGCCGGCGTGAAGGACTCGCCCCACCCGGCGCCGGTGCGACCGCCGATGGTCTGGCACGTGCTTGAACCCGCCCCGGACCCCTCGCCGATGCTGGCGCTGGATGACGTGCCAACGGCCGCGGCCACCGCGGCAGAGTCCGCCGAGCCGCTGCCGCTGGAGGCATGGGCCTGGCGCGAGGGCGTAGGTCAACAGCAGCAACGAGTGACGTCCTGGAGGGGCAGCTACACCCACCGGGTGCAGCCGCGGCCGTAGAAGCCCACGTGCACGGCGTCGCGGGTCCACTCCACCACCCAGGCGAGGCATTGCCGCAGGGCGGTCATCGCCTCATCGACGTCAGCGGGAACGGCGCCTGGTCACTAGCTCGCGGGTGTGAGCAAGAGCCCTCCACCCGTCGGAGCACCGCCGCCTTCCGCGCCAGGGCACGAGGTTGGCGACCGCCTCGGCGATGTTGGCCACCGCGACGGCGAGCACCGCAGCGTGCTCGGTCCGGCTCCAGTCATCCCCGACGGCCAACACGGCCAGCGCTGCAGCTGCCACCAGGTGCACCACCGGCCCGGCAAGGGAGACAAGTGCTCGAGCTCCCGGTCGGTGCATCAGGCCGGCGTGAACGACGTGAGCACCTCCCACGCGGATGCCGAAGCGCACGATCCGACCGCCGAGGGCGCGCACCGTGACCGCGTGCGCGCCCTCGTGGAGCACGTAGAACGCGAGGTAGAGCGCGACGCCTGTCAGCCCATCACGCACCGACGGCTCACGCAGTGGGACGTCATGGAGCAGTGTCGAGAGCTGGTAGAGCATGGAGGTTGCGACCCAGCCGAGGACGAACAGCAGCGGAAGCAGCAGCACGCGCGGCCCGACGTACACGCTCGTGCCCGGGACCTGTTAGAGATGTGGCTGCTCACCCAACTCGAGTTCATCCTGGACCACATCCGCGCCGCCAGTGCGCAGCCGGTGCCGGCCATCAGCGTGCAGGCGCACCTGCTGCTCCCGGATCGGCTGATCCGCCGCGGCACGCACCCCACCAGGACCCTCGGCGTCCGCATCGTCGACGAGCACCGCGACCAGGACGGCCAGCCCACCGGGGAGCATCCTCCCGCCGGCGCGGTGGACCTACCGGTGGGCGTGCTCACTCCCACCACACAGATGGCACGATGTCCAAGGGGAGCCTCGAGAAGTCTGCGGTCCAAGTGCGCGTCGCCCGCCAGCTGGCTGTCGAGCTGCTCGAGCACTTCGGAGTGGAAGACACCAGCGTCCTCACCAACGGCGGCGTGCTGGACGAGCTGGGCGCGGCGGCCGCCGACCAGCAGCTGGTCTACTGGCACGCTCGCGCCCTGGGCCTGCCCGTGGACCCGGTCAGCCCGGCGCGGAGACGGCGCCGCTACGAGGAGCTGCTCGCCCAAGCCCGCGCGGCGCTGCGCCGATGAGCACGCCACCGCACCCGAGTCCGAGTGCTGGGCTGAGGGTGGGAGCGGGCTCAAGGGAGCGGCTGGCAGCCTCCGGCGCCGGACAGGACAGTGCCCTGGTCCCTGCCGTCCTGGTACCGCCCGGCGCGGTAGCGCCAGCCGGCCGGGTCGCCGCTCAGCGCTACCTGCTTGCGGCGCGCGCGGAGTCCACCCGGCGGGCGTACGCCAGTGACTGGGCGCACTTCACCTCCTGGTGCGCCGCCCAGCGCGACGGGGCCGGGGCGCCGTACCCGCCGCTGCCGGCCCCTGCGGAGGCGGTGGCGCTGTACCTGGCCGAGCACGCCGAGCGGCTGAAGGTGGCCACACTGGTGCGCCGCTGCTCCGCGATCAGCGCCGTGCACCAGGCCGCCGGCCATCCCTCGCCGACGAGCAGTCCGCTGGTGCGCACCACCCTGGCCGGCATCCGCCGCGTCCACGGTGTCGCCGCCGACGCGAAGGACCCGCTGCTGGCGCACCAGGTGCGCCGCCTGCTCGACGCCCTTCCCGACCCTGAGCCGGAGCCGACCAAGGCCGTGCTCGCCGCCCGGGACCGGGCGCTGCTCGTGCTCGGCTTCTACGGCGCGCTGCGCCGCTCCGAGCTCGTCGGCCTCGACCTCGACGACGTGCGCGTCGACGAGCACGGTCTGGTCGTTACCTTGCGCCGGTCCAAGACCGACCAGGACGCCGCCGGGCGGCGGATCGCAATGCTGCACACCGGATCCGCGGACTCCTGCCCGGTCGAGGTCTACCAAAGGTGGGTGGATGCGCTCGACGTCGTGGTCGTGGCCGCAGCATTGAGCGCAGGCACTGACTCGACCGCGGGGGAGCGGGGACGGGTGCTCGAGGGCGGCCGCTGGGCTGATCCGGTGTTCCGCCCGATCATCCGTCACGGCCAGATAGCCCGGGCCCGGCTGTCGGACCGTGCGGTTGCCCGGATCGTCCAGCGCACCGCCACCGCCGCCCGCTTGGGCCACCTGGACCTGGCCGGGCACTCCCTGCGCGCCGGGTTCGCCACCTCTGCCGCCGCCGCCGGGAAATCCGAACGCGCGATCATGAAGCAGACCGGGCACACCTGCCTGCCCATGGTCCGCCGCTACATCCGCGAAGACAGCCTCTTCCGGGACAACGCCACCGACGGGCTGGTCCTGTGACCAGGAACTGTCCGTCGACGACTGGGGAGTCGAGGCGGGCTCAAGCTTGACGTGTTGAGGATAGTGACGACGACGAGGCTGATCATAATGACGTTGCTGTCGATCCATCGCCGCTGACCGCTCCATCCACAGCTGCGGATGGAGCGGTCAGCGGCCTGCCGGTGACGCTTCGGGGAGGTGCAGCACGGTGATGTAGCGGATCTCGCGCTCAGGCACTACGAGCCGTTGCATGTCCACCGTGTTCGCTTCGGTGGCCGTAGGAGGGGTGACTCGGATCGGCGCCATCAGCGCCACGTCGCGGGTCTCGGACGCTTCGAGGCTGCAGCTGTGCATGAGGCCCTCGACCAGCGTGCCGTCTTGTAGGGCGAGCCCGAGGTAGGGCACCGTGCCCTTGGGTCGCTCTCGGAGTGCATGTACCCATGCTCCGGGGCCGAGGTACAGCTCGGTGCGTTGGCGCCGGAACACGCGATCACCCGTCCAGGCGAGCAGGCTTGCCAGGACCAGCAGCACGGTGGCGGTAGCCAGGATGCGGCGGGGGTTGGCGGTGGCGTAGGAGCCACCGAGGTCGGCCCAAGCCTGAAGGTCGACCAAGAACGGCACCCAACGGTGCGGGAGAAAGGCAAGCACGACGCCGGCGATCCCAGTCGTGGCCAGCCCGACGGCGAGGACTTCCAGCAACTGGCCCAGGCCGGCACTCTGCTGCAGTGGTGCGTGGCGCCGCCGCAGCTGCAGGAACAGCCACCCCGGTACCAGGGCCAGTAGAGCTAGCAGCGCGAGCCCGCTGCCCGGGACCACTCAGTCTCCGGAGTTGCCGGCCGCGGCGGCATCGCCGGAGCCCGCTGCTGTACCGCCATCACCCGCCGACGACCGCGGCATCAGCGCCGCGGACGGCGGCGTGTAGCCCACCGGCAAGCCGGTGGTGGTGACGACCACCGCACCCTTGCTCTCGCGCGAAGCCGATAGCGATGAGGTCTCGCGCTGGTCCTGCGCCGGATGCGCCTTGTCGCTCATGAGGTGAGTGTGCCTGCATGCTCTGATACTTCGGCTCCCTGGTGATCCGCGCCTGTTCAAGATCACCACGGCGGCGTGGTGGTGCATCGGCCTGCACTGCATCGCTAGCCGCCGTCCGGTGCTCAGGACCGCGGCACACACTGGTGTCCGTGACGACGCCCGACGACGCCGGAGGAGCGAGTTCTGCCAGCTCATCGGAAGGCGAGGTGAGGCGGCGCTTCGAGCACTGCTTGACCGCGTTCGTGCTACGCGCTCGCCGTGTCGCGGCGCACTCGCTTGCTGCGGATCCGCGGCGGTTGTTCGAGGTCGCTCAGGTGACGATCCGCCTCGAGTCCGATCCGGCTACCGGTGGAACAGTGAGGTTTTCTCACCAGCTTTGCCGGTGAGGGCCGTGGTTCGGTAAGCATCGTCGCAGGTGGGCGCGGTGATCGAGTGGAAGAGGGCGGGCTCTCGAGGCGAGGGTGGTCTCGCCGAAGATCCGTTCCCTCTTCCCCGGGAGCCCGCTTGTGTCCCATCCTGCCCGCCTGAGCATCTGCGCGCTGACCCTGAAGGCCGTCACCGGCTTGGTCGCCCGCGCCCGCCGCAGCCCGAGCGCGCGTCCGTGGCAGCGGGCGGCCACCGTCCACGTCCAGGTGCTGCTGGTGGTGCGCTGGCTGCGCTGGCGCATCGACCTGCTCACCCTCGCCCGCGACGCCGGGATCAGCATCGCCACCGCCTACCGCTACCTGCACGAAGGTCTGGAGGCGATCGCCGACCAAGCTCCTGAGCTGAATGAGGTCCTCCAGCGGGCTCACCGCAGCGGGGAGGTGTTCGTGTGCCTGGACGGCACGCTGGTGCCCACCGACCGGGTCGCCGCACGCACCCCGCGGGGCAACGACGCCTGGTACTCCGGCAAGCACCGCCATCACGGAGGGAACCTGCAGGTCATCACCGACTCCCGCGGCTTCCCGATCTGGATCTCACCAGTCTCGCCGGGCGCGACCCACGACCTGGCCGCCGCCCGCACCCACGCCCTGGGGGCGCTCTACCCCCACGCCGCGCTGCGCCCCGGCCGTCTGGCGGTCCTGGCCGACGCCGGTTACCGCGGCGCCGGCATCGGGATCCACACCCCCTTCCACCGCCCCGCCGGCAACCAGGACCTCGATCCCGACAACCGGGCCCACAACCAGCTGATCACCGCCCTGCGGGCTCCGGCCGAACGCGCCCACGCCCTGCTCACCGAACGCTGGGCCGCCCTGCGCCACGTCAGCCTCGACCCCTGGCGCATCACCACCATCGCCGCCGCCGTCCTGGTCCTGATCACCCTCGACCGCGGACATCGGTGACAAGGCAGCCAACGTCAATCCTGGTGAGAAAACCTCAGTGTTCGTGCAGGACCTGCCTCCCGAGGAGCAGGTGGAGTCCGCCGCCGCGCGCGTCCGGCCACTGCTCCTGGAAAAGGAGGTCGTCTTTTATGGCACTGTGTTCAAGGCGATCGGCTTCTTCCTCCGAGGTGACGGGCATGCCGGACGGGGCGAGCACTTCGAGCGGCTGCGAGCCGCCTGGCGCGCCATCGATCCGCGTGGCACCGGGCTGCACGCGTACAACATGCAGGTCGCGCCGCTTCAGGACGGCCAGCCCGAAGCTGCGGCGTCGAGCGTGGCGGACAACCAGCTCGCCTTTGCTTGGCTGTACGGCGACGTTGTTCACCACGACCTCGAGCGTCTCGCCGCCACGGGGATCGCCGGTGTTCGCGAGCGCTACCGCGCAGCCGCGCCCTTGGTCTGCCGCGTCATGATCCACACCGTCTCCACGCTGCGCTTCGTCGAGCTCCTCGCCTCCAACGGGCTCCTGCCGGTGCCGCGGGCCGCGCTCGACGCTGGGGTCGTCGTCACCGATCCCCTGATGCGCCAGCACGCCCGAGTCTTCGTTGCTGACCCCGACGTCGACCCTCCGCGGCTACCGGTTCCAGGGCAAGCGCCCGGAGCGGGGTGGACGCTCCTGCTGCCCCCGACAGGACCAAGGACAGCTGACCAGGTACCGGATGTGCCAGGCCCTACAGCCCCTACGGGTTCCAGCGACTAGGCCACGCCTGCTCGGCGGTCCCTAGGTTTTTGTCGGGACGGCCGGCGGGTGTTACTCGTCTCCAGCAGCTCGGCGTCGGAGGATGTCGACGTAGTCCGCGCGTAGCCCAGAGCGACAGCGGGGGCGCTTTCCGGCGTTGATGTCTTCGACGTACTTCGCCAGCCGCTCGGGGTTCTTGCCGGACCATCCATTGGCCAGCGCCCAACCCTGCATGGCCTCACCGTCCATTTCGATGCCGGCGTTGTGGAGCGCGAGCAGGCTGCTCACCACCATGTCCTTCTCGAAGCCAGCTGAGATGGTGTTGTTGTGGTTGATCGTCATCGTGAGGCCCTTCATCGCCTCTACCACAACCGGATGCAGCTGAGGGGTCGACTGCTCCCAAGCCGATCCGTCGCCAAGGACCGTTGGCCCGACGGCTGACACCCACGGCCTCAGTGTGTCCTCGTTCCCGGTGATGACGCACAGCGCCCGGATGTGGTGACCGCCATGGCGCGTCAGCTCGCCGAGGTCGTCCATGTCTGCCCATGCCATCAGCACCGGGCCCTTCCTGCGGATGAGCCCGACGCCTCTGCTGGTGACGTGCTCGACGTTGGAATGCCGGGTGACGAGCCGCTCTAGTTGCGGGCAGTTCCGCAGGTTGGACGTCAAGCTGGTCCACACGGTCAGCGTGTCGCCGTCGCCTAGGTACTGGCAGCACCATTCGATCGCCGCGTCGACGCCGTCGTCGTCGTAGCTGGCCACGGCCTTCGGGTAGTCGACGTCGCGCTCAAACATCCCGGCTCCCTGCTCTTGGCGTCGGCAGATGACGGTGTGCGCAGGCACCGACAGGACGAGCGTCCGTGAGAGCGGGCGCCGTCAGCGTCATGGAGGGTAGTCCTCTGCGACGGCTCAGAGCGCGGCAACCCAGCGTCGGGGTTCGGTGAGGCTCGGTGGGCGACAGCAGCGCAGCGGGCTGGTTGAACGCCGGCGCACGGCTCGGCTGGCCCAGGCACCGGGCGGCGACTGGGCTCCAGCCGCCGCGCCCTGAGGATCGAACATGCGTACGGTCCTGCGGGTGCACCCAGACGAGCCGCCGCTGCCGCCGACGGCCGCGGCGATCCTGTGCCCGAGGGCGGGGCAGTTCCCGCCGGCGGTGCTGAACCGGATCGGTACCGGGCACGTGCGTGGTCCCACCGGGCGGGCCGCCGGTGGGGAGCGCAGCACCGAGCACGAGGTGCACGCGGCATCCTGTGGGAGGACGGCATCATCGACGAGCGCCTGGCCTGGGCGACCGAGTGGACTCGGGAGGCGGTGCACATGCGCTTCTACGGGCGCGGCTGCACCTGGTGGGTGTGGCTGCCCGCGCGCGACGTCACCCGCTGCCGTTGCTGACCCATTGCTCTCGCGCCAGGCCCATGCCTGCGGCGGCACCGGCGCATCGGCGGTTCCCGCACTCCCGCTTCTGCTCAGTCTGAGCCCCACAGGTCGTCCACGAACCCCCCGAGCATCTGGCGGTCCTGAGCGGTGAACGCCGGGTCCGTGAACTCGACCACGATCCAGTCGGACTGGTAGCCGTCGCTCCCCAGCGACCTGGAGAACGCCGCCGCGTCGTTGCGGTTGCCGAACTTGTAGAAGGTCACGCCGTCCGTGGCGATCGCCTCGGTGCAATCCACGTGCGCTCCACACAGCCGCTGCGTGACGTCCTCGCTCCCGCGGAAGATCGGTGTGCCGTCCTCGTGCACCATGGGTGGCTGATTCTGGACCTGGCTGACGACGACGTCGCTGACGTCGATGAACTGGCGTCGCTCGACCCACGCCGCACCGAGCGTCTACGCCACCAGGACTGCCACCACCACGGCGGCTGCTGGCATGACGAACCTGGCTTTCATCACCCTCCCAGCATGGTGGCAGGGTGAGCCCCGTCCACGGAACTCACCCTGCCACGTCGAGAAGCTTTGGTATTACCAGTTGCAGGTGTGCAGCGGCACGGTCCACCGCCAGTTCGGCTTGTCGGCCCGGATCTTCTCGAGGTCCCACGTGGGGCCGGAGAAGCGCTGGAAGTATCCTCCGAGCACGTGGCAGTCGTGCTGATGGCGGATCGTGGCCTTGCTCGTCATGCGCGGAAGTCGAGAGGTGATCTCGGACCAGCCTTGCGTCGTGAAGATCCACTGACCCAGGGCGGGATTGACGATGCCACCGGTGACCTGCCCGATGTGAACCCTCTCCCCGAACGTCGACTTCTTCATCGAGTACTTGGGCTGGTTCTCGTACCCGGTCGGGTAGTACTGGGCCTAGCTGAACAGGGTGCGCCCGGCGTAGGGATCGGCTACGACCGGGTAGGTCACCCTCGAGTCATCCGCGTGCTCGACCACCTGCGTGACCACGTCGCCGCTCACCTCGTACCGGGTAGGAACGTCCTGGCCTGCAGCGTCCTTGGCCCACGCCGGGGCCAGAGCGCCGAGGAGGTCGCCATCGGCGCCGACGAAGAGGACCACCGTGGGCTGGCCATCTGCATCCTCGGCAGGAACGATCGCCTCGGCGGGCGGAGGAGCCTCACCGGAGGCGATGGCGTCAGCGGTCTTCGCCGCCTCGAGCGCAGCAGCTGCCTGAGCAGCTCCGACGACTTTGATCGTCGCTCCTGCAGGCAGGTCGATGGGGTGGTCGAAACGGGCAGGAGCCGAGGCGTCGGCAAGGACGGTCTGAAGGCGCACGCCGGTGTCGATGGCCTGCACGGCGACGTCGACCGGGTCGGACTCGCTGGCGAAGACCACGGTGCCATCGTCAGCGACCGCGGCCTCCTCCAGCGCAGCCGCCTCCGGCAAGCCGATGGTGATCGGCAGCGGGTCCGCGCCGGGCGCTCCCTGGCTGAGGGTCACCCCCTCTGGCGCGGCCAGGGGATGTCGACGACCGCCTCTCCAGAATCGACCGAGAGCGTGTTGCCCTCCTGCACCGGCGTGATGACGTCCGCAGCGATGGGGTCCACCACCGAGATCGCCTCGGCGATCGCGTCGGCCTCGGTCACCTCGGTGACAGAAGCCTCGGCGTAGGCCACCGAGCTTCCGGTGACCAGTCCGGCTACCAGTACGACCGGTGTCGCGAAGCCCGCTGTGCGTGCAACGCGCTGACGCCGCCGATTCATCTGTTCTCCCCACTCCGTGACGTCACCGACGACCATCGCGAGCGCGGACTCGTCATCGCGCCTCGAGGCGAGCGAGCAGGTGCGGTTCGCCCCAGCGCCGGAATGCGAGCTTGCGCCGTGCACAAGGAGGTGCGGATGGGCTCTTACGGCCTCGGCCGCATCTAATGGGTGTAGGTGCCGACGCCTGCAGCGGCGGCAGCACACCTGTGTCGATGTCCACCACGGCTGCGACCCCCGGCGCGTCGTCCCGGTCCGGTTGCGCCGCGGCTGGCACCGAGCGGTCAGCTGGCGACCTCGCGGCGGGCGTCCGGCAGCCGGCGCGTGGCGCCGCGGGCGTCGAGCAGCTCCAGCAGCGGCACCGCCACGCGCCGGCTCGTGCCCCACGCCTGGCGGGCCTCGCTGAGGGTGAACGGCTGCGGCAGGGCGCGCAGCGGCGCGGCGGCGTCCGCGACGGCGGCGGGGGAGAGGTACACGCCGTCGGCGACCCGGGCCAGGGCGCCGGCGCGCACCGCGGCGCCGAGCTCGCGCGCGCCCAGGCCGAGCTCGCGCAGCCGGTGCGCCTCCGGGGCGGCGTAGGGCGCGCGCGCCAGGTCGGCGAGCACGGCGTCGACGGAGGCCTGCACCGGCCCCGGCAGGCTCGGCCCGCTCGGCCGGTCCGCCCGCACCACGCGCCCCTCGCGCACCGCCACGCCCGCCAGGCCGGCGACGAGGGCGGGCACCAGGCTCGCGGCCGGCAGGTCCAGGCGCCGGCGCGCCGCCTCCACCGGCAGGCCCGGCTCGAGGGGGCGGTCGCGCTCGTGCGCCGCGAGCTCGCCCTGCAGGCGGGTGCGCAGCCGCGCGGCCGCGGCGGGGGAGAGCAGCCACTCGCCGTCCGTGACGACGCCGGAGCCCGCGGCGCCGGCGCGCCGCACCAGCTCGGCGGCGTCGTCGGGGGCCATGCCCATCGCGACCAGGTCGCCCGCGCGCACCGTGCCGCGCCGCTCCAGCTCACCGGCCGCGTCCGGGGTGCCGTCCAGGCCGGCCAGCGCGGCCGCCCGCTCGCGCGCCGCACCGCGCCGGCGCAGCGGCGGCGGCGCCGGGTCCAGCACCGTGGTCCCGGCCACCACGCGGTGCGCGCCGGGGTCGCGCAGCAGGCCCGTGTCGCCCAGGCGCAGCGGCAGCGGGGTGTGCAGCCGCAGCCGGGCGCTGTCCGGGCCGAGCTCGCGCACCCGCACGGGCACGGCGGCGGAGCCGACGTGCAGCACCAGCTGCTCGGGCAGCCGCGGCACCTCACCGGCCCGGCTCCCCGGGCCCAGGCCCGACGGACCCGGGCCGGTCGGGCCTAGGCCCGACGGACCCGGGCCCGACCGGCCCGTGCGCCGCAGGAGGACGTCGACCTCCTCCGCCTCCACCGCGGTGCCCGGGGTGGTCAGGGCGTTCCCGCGGCCCAGCGACCCGGCGGGCACCCCGCGCAGGTTGACCGCCACGCGCGAGACCGCGGACGCCGACCCGACCGGGCGGCCGAGCTGGTGCAGTCCGCGCACGACGGCGGTGCGCCCGCCCGGCAGGGCCAGGGCGTCCCCGGTGCGCAGCGTCCCGGCCGGCAGCGTGCCCGTGACCACGGTGCCCGCGCCGCGCACGGTGAACGCGCGGTCCACCCACAGCCGCACGGGCGCCGCGGGGTCGGGGGCCGGCAGCGAGCGCACCAGGCCCAGCAGCGCCGCGCGCAGCTCGTCCACGCCCGCGCCCGTGGTGGCGCTGACCGCCACGTCGGGCACCCCGGCCAGCGGCGTACCGGCCAGGTGCTCGCGCGCCGCGGCGGTCGCCGCAGCGGGGTCGGCGAGGTCGCAGCGGGTGACCACGAGCAGGCCGGAGGAGACCCCGAGGGCGGCCAGGGCGTCCAGGTGCTCGCTGGACTGCGGCATCCACCCGCCGTCCGCGGCGACGACGAACAGCACCGCGGGCACCGGGCCGACGCCGGCGAGCGTGGTGGCCACGAAGCGCTCGTGGCCGGGCACGTCGACGAAGGCGACCTCGGCGTCCTCGCCCGGGGCGGCCCCGGGCAGCGCCGTCCACGCGAACCCGAGGTCGATGGTCAGGCCGCGGCGGCGCTCCTCCTCGTAGCGGTCCGGCTCCATGCCGGTCAGCGCCCGCACCAGCGTGGACTTGCCGTGGTCGACGTGGCCGGCGGTGGCGACGACGTGCACGCGCGCTCCTCAGCCGGCCGCCAGGACCGCGCCGCGCAGGGCGGCGTCCTGGGCCGGCGGCACCGAGCGCAGGTCCAGCAGGCAGCGGTCCTTCTCCACCCGCGCGAGCACGGGCGGCCGCCCGGCCCGCAGCCGCGCCGCCAGCGCGCCCGGCAGGCTCACCGCGGCGCTGGTCAGCGGCACGCCCGGGGCGCCGCCGCCGCCCACGGTGGCGGTGCTGTCCACGGCGCGCGCGTCGAGGCCCCGCGCGGCCAGCTCGCGCGCCAGCGCCTCCGCTCGGGCCCGCACGGCGCCCGCGGGAGCGGCCAGCGCCTCGAGCGCGGGCGGCCGGGGGCCGCGCAGCGTGGCCTCCAGGGCCGCCAGGGTCAGCTTGTCCACGCGCAGCGCCCGGGCCAGGGGGTGGCGGCGCAGGCGCTCGACGACGTCGGCGCGGCCGAGCAGCAGCCCCGCCTGCGGGCCGCCCAGCAGCTTGTCGCCGCTGGCGGTCACGAGGTCGGCGCCGGCGGCCAGGGCGCTGCCGGCGTCCGGCTCGTCGGGCAGCAGCGGGTGCGGGGCGAGCAGGCCCGATCCGGTGTCGACCACGAGCGGCACGTCCCGCTCGCGGCACAGCGGCGCGAGCTCGCCCGCCGTCGCGGCGGCGGTGAAGCCGGTGACGAGGAAGTTCGACGGGTGCACCTTGAGCACCATGCCGACGGGCCGGTCCCCGTCCGCGTCGAGGGCGCGGGCGTAGTCGCGGGCGCTGGTGCGGTTGGTGGTGCCGACCTCGCGCAGCCGGGCGCCGGTGGAGGTGACCAGCTCGTGCAGGCGGAAGCCGTCTCCGATCTCGACCATCTCCCCGCGCGAGACGACGACGTCGCGGCCGGCGGCCAGGGCCGTGGCGGCCAGCACGAGCGCGGCGGCGCCGTTGTTGACCACGTGCACGGCCTCCGCCGCCGGCACGGCCGCCGCCAGGGCGGCGAGCACCTCCCGCCCGCGCCGGGCGCGCCGCCCCGTGGCCAGGTCCAGCTCCACGTCGGTGGTGCCGGACGCCGCGACCACGGCGTCCACCGCGGCCGCGGACAGCGGCGCGCGCCCGAGGTTGGTGTGCAGCAGCACGCCGGTGGCGTTGAGCACCGGCTGCAGGCTCGACGCCCGCGCCGGCAGGGCGGCGAGGACGGCGTCGACCACGGCGCCGGGGTCGACGGCGCCGGTGCGCACGCCCTGCTGCGCGGCCGCGACGGCGTCCTTGACGAGGCTGCGCCCGAGGCGCGCGAGCGGGTCGGCCAGCCGGGGGTCCGCGAGCACGGCGTCGGTGCGCGGCACCGCCCGGCGCTGGTCGACGGGGTTGGTCACCGCCTCAGCGTAGGTCGTGGCTCCGCGCGCTCAGCCGCCACCACCGCTGCCGCTGCCGGCGGTGGCGCCGGCGCCGCGCACGACGTCGGCGAGGGCGGCGGCGACGGGGTCCGCGGCGATCGCCGCGCGCCCGGCGGCGAGCAGCTCGCGGCGCGTCGTGCCGAGCGCGCCCGGGTCGTGCACGCGCACCAGCGCGCCGGCGGCGGCGAGCAGGGCCACCAGGGCCGCGGCGCGCGCGTCGGGGCCCGGCGGCCGGGTCAGCGCCGCGGCCATCCGCGCGCGCACGGCGTCGAGGACGGCGGGCTCGAGCACGCGGTGGCGCACGACGGGCAGCACACCCAGCAGCCGCGACCGCTCCTCGGCGAGCGCTCCCGCGGCGACCAGGTCCGCGAGCACCCGCTGCGCCAGCCCGCGCGCGAGCGGGCCGAGCGGCGTGAGCAGCCGGGAGGCCGGGCAGGGCGCGCGCTCGGCGACGGCGGCCAGCGCGCGGTCGAGCACGGCGGACCCGGCGGGGGCGGGGTCGAGCAGCGCGACGCGGGAGCCGCCCCGCGCCCTTGCGGGCTCGACGCGCACGCGCCCGGCCAGCTCCAGCTCGCGCAGCACCCCTGCCGCCAGCAGCGGGCCCGTGGTGGCCGCTGTGGTGACCGGCGCGCCGGAGCCCGCGTCCACCAGCAGCAGCGCCAGCTCCTCGACGACGAGCACGGCCCGACGCTAGCCGCCCGCGCCCTGCCATGCTGGGCGCCGTGAGCGCAGACGCGGCCGCAGCGGCCGGCCCCGGGTCCGGGACGGGCGCGGGGCTGATCGCCTTCTTCGCCTACCTGGTGCGCACCGGCGCCCTCGTCGAGGGCACCGCCAACGCGCTGCGCACCGGCTGCCGCCGGGTGCTCGAGGACGAGCCGGGGTGGGAGGAGCTGGACCTGCGCTCCCTCGACGTCGACGCCGTCCTCGCGCGCTTTCGCGCCCGCCACCGCGGCGAGCTGGCCGAGCGCAGCCTGTCCAACTACGACCAGCGGTTCCGCACCAGCGTGGCGATGTACCGCAAGTGGCTCGTCGACGACCCCACGTGGCGCCCGGCGACCCGCGCGCGCCGCGACGGAGCCGGCCGCCGCGCGGCGCCCGAGCGGGCGCCCGCGCCGCTGCAGGCGGTGCCCGCCCTCGGTGCCGCCGTCGGTGCCATCCTCGACGCCGCGCGCGCGAGCGGGGACGGCGGACCGCCGGCACCCGCCCGGCGGTCCGCCGAGCCCTCGGCCCCGGCGTCCGCTGCGACGGCGGGGGCGACGGCGGGGGCGACGGCCGGGGCGACGGCCGGGGCGGCGCTGCTGCACTACCCGTTCCCGCTGCGGCGCGGCCTGCGCGTCGACCTCGCCCTGCCCGAGGACCTCAGCGCCGCGGAGGCCGCGCGCCTGGCCGCCTTCGTCCGGGCGCTGGCCGTGGACCCGGCCGGCCCCGGCGAGCCGACCCAGCCCCAGCAGCCGGGCCAGCAGCCGGACGGGCCCGGGCGGGGCTGACCCTGCGGGCACGGTGAGGAGCGCGGCGGAGGCGGACGGGAATCGAACCCGCCAGACCGAGGTGCTCGGTCTCGTCGGTGTTGAAGACCGCGGGGACCACCAGGTGCCCAGACGCCTCCACGGCCCGCGGGCCGCTCCAGAACGCTACCCCGGCCGCGGCGCGGGGCGTGCGGGCAGGGCGCCTAGCATCGTCGTGTGAGCGCTGCTCCCGACGTCCTGCGGCTGACTGGCTACGCCCACGGCGGGGGGTGCGCCTGCAAGATCCCGCCCGGGGAGCTGGAGTCCGTCGTCGCCGGGCTCCTCGGGCCCGCGGTCGCCCCGGCCGTGCCGGGCGCGCAGCTGCTCGTCGGCCTGGAGGACGGCGACGACGCCGCGGTGGTGCGCGTCGAGGGCGGCCGCGCCGTCGTCGCGACGGCGGACTTCTTCACCCCCGTCGTGGACGACCCGTACGACTGGGGCCGGATCGCGGCGGCCAACGCCCTCTCCGACGTCTACGCCACGGGCGCCGAGCCGCTGGTGGCGCTGAACCTGCTCTGCTGGCCGCGCGGGGTGCTGCCGATGGAGGTCGCCGGCCGGGTGCTGGAGGGCGGCCTGGCCGTCGCGCGCGAGGCCGGCTGCGTCGTGGCGGGCGGTCACAGCGTCGACGACCCCGAGCCGAAGTACGGCATGGCCGTCACGGGCCTGGCCGACCCGGACGCGCTGCTGCGCAACGACGCCGGACGCGCCGGGGTGCCGCTGAGCCTGACCAAGCCGCTGGGCATCGGCGTCCTGAACTCCCGGCACAAGGCCACCGGCGAGGTGTTCGCGCAGGCCGTGGCGGCCATGACGACGCTGAACCGGGACGCCTCGCGCGCCGCGCTCGCCGCCGGGGCGCGGTGCGCGACCGACGTCACCGGCTTCGGGCTGCTCGGCCACCTGTACAAGCTCGCCCGCGCCTCGGGCGTCAGCGCCGTGGTGGACGCCGCCGCGGTGCCCTACCTGGACGGCGCGCGCCGGGCGCTCGCGGACGGCTACGTCTCCGGGGGCACCCGCCGCAACCTGGACTGGGTGCGCCCCCACACCTCCTCGTCGCTGCCGGAGGAGGAGCTGCTGCTGCTCGCCGACGCGCAGACCTCCGGAGGGCTGCTCGTGGCCGGGGAGGTGCCCGGGGCGCCGGTGGTCGGCGAGCTGGTGCCGCGCCAGGACGCCGTCCTGCTCGTGCGCTGAGGGCAGCCGCAGCGCACCGCACCCACCCACCGCACCCGCTGCACGCGTGCGAAGGCCCCGCCCCCCGAGGAGGGGACGGGGCCTTCGCACGCGTGCAGCGGCCTGCGGTCAGCTGCCGAGCTTCTGCGCGTAGCCCTTGGCCTGCTCGCTGGCGCGCTGCTGCTCCCCGGCGAAGGAGCTGATCACCACGAGGGTGCCGGTCAGCGCGGGGATGATCCACTGCAGGGTGTGCAGCTGCGCCATGGCGACGGCGACGTCCGGCGGAGTGCGGCGGGCGGCCTTGGTGCCCGACTTCGCCGGCACGGGGCCGTAGTCGGAGACCTTGCGGCCGAGCACGCGGCTGTAGCCGGTCACCCCGAGCGCGGCGACGGTCACGAGGGTCTTGATGGTGGACATCTCCGACACGCCCTCCTGGCGGGCGATGCGGTCGCGGTTGCCGCGCAGCTGGCCGACGCTGCCGATCAGGTGCGCGCCGATCGCGGCGGCGTTCACGGGGGTCCAGCGGTCCCAGCCGGCGTTGGCGACCGCGCCGCGGTCCTTGGCGTCGTCCGCCGCGGCGGCCGCGGCGTTGAGGGCGACGGCGTTGGCCAGCGTGCCGCCGAACCAGGCCGCCAGGCCGACGTCGTGCAGCGAGCGGGACAGGGTGTTGCGGGCCACGGGGGACCTCCAGGAGTCGGGTGATCGGGTCGGGGATGGGGTCGTGGACGGGTACCCGCTGGGGCGGGCGCTACACCTGGCCCTACGCCTGGCCTTCGGTGCCCGTGCCGGAGCCGGCAGCGGTCTCCGTGCCGGCGAAGCCGGTGTGCGCGCCCTTGCCCGTGCCGGCGCCGATGTCGTCGGCGCTCGCGGGGTCGCGGCCCTCCTCCTGCGCGCGGCGCCGGGCGTCCAGGCGCTGCCGCTGGGGGATGATCGTGTACTTGGGGTCCTTCGCCGAGACCACGCCGGCGTCGTAGACGCCGAAGCGGGTCAGCGCCGCCCCGGTGTTCAGCAGCGCGCCGGCGACGGCGGAGACCGCCCGGCTGCGCCCGCCGACCAGCGCGCCGACCGCGCCGGTGGCCAGCGCGGCCCGCGCCAGCTTCAGCAGCCGGCCGGCGCGGCCGTGCTCGTAGGGCTCCGCGAGCAGGCCCAGGCGCCGCTCCATCCGGGTGCTCGCCGCCAGCTCCAGCCCGGCGCCGAGCGCGGCCAGGCGGCGCGCCGGGCCCGCCTCGGCCGTCGGGGCGGCGATCATGCCCACGCCACCGGCGGCGGCCATCCCGGAGCCGGCGAAGACGAACGGCAGCTCCGGGTAGGCCTCGTGCCAGGACGGCACGGCGGTGTCGGCGAGCAGCACCGCGGTGTAGGTGGCCAGCGGCGGCCCGAAGAGCGCGGCGCCGACGCCGCTGGCGCTCCCGGCCCAGGGCAGCACCACGCCCGCGAGGCCCGCCAGGCGGGGCCCGGCGACCTTCTCGACCACCGGCAGCGCCAGCTGCGGCAGCTCGGCGACGGCGGCCACGCCCGCGAAGGTCGAGAACGGGGAGAGGATCCAGGAGCCGACGCTCAGCGGCGAGGTCACCTTGAACACCCGCAGCATGTTGAGGAAGCGCGTGGGGCGCCCCAGGTCGTGGATGAGGAAGACCACGGAGGCCACCGACCCGCCCGACGCCGCCAGGCGCCCCGCGCGGCGCAGCGACGGCCGCCCCGTCGCGTCGGCGAGGGCCGCGAGCACCGAGGAGGCGCCCGCCAGCCCGCCCAGGTACAGGTAGGCGGGCACGTCGGGGACCTTCCACGCCGGGGTGTGGATGACCTGGCGCCCGTAGTAGGACGTGAAGTCCGCCTCGGGGACCATCAGGGTCTCGGCGCTGCGGCGCCTCCTGCCCCCGCGCCGCCCGGTGCCCTGCTCGCTGTGGCGCTCGAAGGGCAGCCCCTCGGCGACGGCCTGCGAGCCCCCGCCCGCCCGCCCGGAGGGGACCTCGGGCAGGTCCGGCTCGTTCTGCGGCATCGCCCCCTGGTCACCGGCCACCCCGGTCACCGGCGCCGTCCGGCCGTGGCGAAGGAGAGGGCCACGGTGGCGACCATCGTCAGCGCCGCGGCGCCGGCGTGCTTCCACATCGACGGCAGGTCCCGCGTGGTGACCACCGGGTCCGGCGGCAGGCCGTACACCTCCGGGTCGTCGAGGAGGAGGAAGAAGGCCCCGTCGCCGCCCACGCCGTCGTCGGGGTCGCGCCCGTACAGCTGCGCCTTCGGCTCCCCGGCCTCGACCAGCTGCGCCAGGCGGGCGTCGGCGCGCTCGCGCAGCTCGTCCAGCGGCCCGAACTGGATGGAGTCCGTGGGGCACGCCTTCGCGCACGCCGGCTCCAGGTCGGCGCCCAGCCGGTCGTAGCACAGCGTGCACTTGTGGGCCTGGCCGTCGGACTCCCGCTTGCCGATGACGCCGAAGGGGCACGCGGCCACGCAGTACCCGCACCCGTTGCACACGTCGTCCTGGACGACGACGGTGCCGAACTCGGTGCGGAACAGCGCGCCGGTGGGGCACACGTCCAGGCACGCGGCGTTGGTGCAGTGCTTGCACACGTCCGAGGACATCAGCCAGCGCACGCCCTCGACCGACCCCGACGGCCCCTGGGCGGACTCCTCGCCCGGCGGCGCGGACACCGGCGGCCCGTCGATCAGCTCCACGGCCGTGCTGGCGTCGAAGGGGCCGTCGTCGGGGCGCACGCCCGGCATGCCGAGCGAGACCGGCTTGCGGGGCACGGTCTGCTCCACGAACGCCACGTGGCGCCAGGTGGAGCCGCCGAGCATCGCGGAGTTGTCGTAGGACCACCCGGTCATGTCCAGGTCGCCGGTGGCCGGCACCTGGTTCCACTCCTTGCACGCGACCTCGCACGCCTTGCACCCGATGCAGACGCTGGTGTCGGTGAAGAACCCCATCCGCGGGGGGTGGTCCTCCCCGTACCCGGAGGACAGGGCGGGATCGGTGGTGCTCGTCACGGGTGTCCTCCGTCAGGACTGGGGGCGTCGGTGTCGGCCGGCAGGCCGGCGCGACGGCGGTAGTCGGCCAGGAACTCCAGCAGCTCCGGGCCGCGAGGGCGCCGTCCGGGCTGGACGTCGCACGTGCCCACCTTGTCCTGGATGTGGGAGTTGGGGTCCAGGGCGATCTCGACCAGCTCGTTGGCCGCGTCGCCCTTGGACAGCCCGTTCGGGCCCCAGTGCCACGGCACGCCGATCTGGTGCACCACCCGGTCGCCGAGGCGCAGCGGCCGCAGCCGCGGGGTCACCATGACCCGCGCCTCGATCGCCGAGCGCGCCGTGACGAGCGTGGCCCACCCCAGGTGCTCCAGCCCCCGCTCCCGCGCCAGCTCCGCGGAGACCTCGATGGTCATCTCCGGCTGCAGCTCGGACAGGTAGGGCAGCGTGCGGCTCATCCCCCCGGCGGTGTGGTGCTCGGTGAGCCGGAAGGTGGTGAAGACGTACGGGAACACCTCGCTGCCCGTCGGGTTCCCCCGGTTGCCCGGGCCCGGGAAGGTGCGCCGGGCCGGGTTGTACACCTGGTCCGGGTGCATCCGGTTGCCCGTCACGGACTCCGCGGCCTCGTAGTGCACCGGCAGCGGGCCGTCGGAGAGGCCCGAGGGCGCGAACAGCCACGCCTTGCCGTCGGCCTGCATGATGAACGGGTCGTCACCGGCCAGCGCATCGGGGCCCTTCGCGCCCTCCGGCGGCACGTAGTCCGGCCGCTTGGTCACCTCGAAGTCCGGCACGTCGTTCCCGACCCACCGCCCGGCGTCCTCGTCCCACCAGATGAGCTTCTTGCGCTCGCTCCACGGACGGCCCTGCGGGTCGGCCGAGGCGCGGTTGTAGAGCACCCGGCGGTTCATCGGCCAGGCCCAGCCCCACTCGTTGGCGGTCAGGTCCTGCTCGTGGCGGGACTTGCGCCGGCGCGCCTGGTTGACCTCGTCCTTGTAGACCCCGGCGTAGATCCAGCACCCGGACGTGGTGGACCCGTCCGCGCGCAGCGCGATGTAGTCGGGCACCGCGCGCCCGTCCGGGCCGGTGCCGTTGATCTCGCGCAGCACCGCCTGGGGGTCGGGGTCGCCCTCGTGGTCGAGGGGGTAGTCCCAGGTCAGGTCCAGGATCGGGCGGTCGCGCTCGTCGGTGGAGGCGGCGAGCTTCTCCCGGATGATCCGGCCCAGGTGGAAGGTGAACCACAGGTCGGAGGTGGCGTCGCCCGGTGCGTCCAAGGCCTTGTCGCGCCACTGCAGCATCCGCTGGGTCTGGGTGAAGGTGCCCGCCTTCTCCACGTGCGAGGCGGCCGGCATGAAGAACACCTCGGTGGCGATGTCCTCGGTGCGCATCTCGCCGGTCTCGATCTCCGGCCCGTTCTGCCAGAACGTGGCCGACTCGATCATCTGCAGGTCGCGCACGACCAGCCAGTCGAGGTTCGCCAGGCCGTGGCGCTGCATGCGCGCGTTGGCCGAGGCCACCGCCGGGTTCTGCCCGAAGAGGAAGTACCCCTTGACGATCCCCTCGATCTGGTCCATCACGGTGCGGTAGGTGCCGTGGTCACCGCTGATCTTGGGGATGTAGTCGAAGCAGAAGTCGTTCTCCGACGTCGCGGCGTCGCCCCACCAGGCCTTGAGCAGGCTGACGGTGTAGGCGGGCATGTTGCCCCAGAAGCCGGTGCGACCGCCGTCCGGGCCGGTGTAGGAGGCCAGGTCCGGGTGCTTCTCCACGTGCGGCATCGGCAGGTAGCCGGGCAGCAGGTTGAACAGCGTCGGGATGTCGGAGGAGCCCTGGATGCTCGCGTGCCCGCGCATCGCCATGATCCCGCCGCCGGGGCGACCGACGTTGCCCAGCAGGGTCATGAGGATCGCCGCGGCGCGGATGTACTGCGTGCCGGTGGTGTGCTGGGTCCAGCCCACCGCGTACGCCAGCGATGTGGTCCGCTCCCGCCCGCTGTTCTCCACCAGGGTGCGCGCGACCTCCAGGAACTGGTCCTGGGGGACGCCGCAGACCTCCTCCACCATCTGGGGGGTGTAGCGGGAGAAGTGGCGCTTGAGGATCTGGTAGACGCAGCGGGGGTGCTGCAGCGTCTCGTCCCGGTGACGGGCCTTGCCGGCGATGCTCGCGCCGCCGCTGCCGTAGGCCTGGCCCTGGCTGGCGGCGCTGTGCTCCGGGCCGCTCTCGGGGCGGTGCTCGTCGCCGTGGCCGGCGCTGTCCTCGGCGTGGTCCCGCGAGGACGCCTCGTCGCCGGCGTACTGCCAGGTGGCCGCGTCGTAGGAGTCCGTGGTCGCGTCGTAGCCGGAGAACAGGCCGTCGAGGTCCTCGGTGTCGCGGAAGTCCTCGGAGATGATCGCCGAGGCGTTGGTGTACGCGAGCACGTACTCGCGGAAGTCGGCTTCGTTGGTGAGGACGTGGTTGATCAGGCCGCCGAGGAAGGCGATGTCGGAGCCGGCCCGGATCGCCACGTGCTGGTCCGCCACCGCCGACGTCCGCGTGAAGCGGGGGTCGACGTGGATGATCTTCGCGCCGCGGAGCTTGGCCTCCATCACCCACTGGAAGCCCACGGGGTGGGCCTCGGCGAAGTTCGACCCCTCGATCAGGATGCAGTCAGCGTTGACGAGGTCCTGCTGGAAGCTGGTGGCACCGCCACGACCGAACGAGGTCCCCAGACCGGGGACGGTGGAGGAGTGTCATATCCGGGCCTGGTTCTCGACCTGGATCGCGCCCAGGGCCGTGAACAGCTTCTTCATCAGGTAGTTCTCTTCGTTGTCCAGCGCCGCGCCGCCCAGGCTCGCGAAGCCGTGGGTGCGCCGCAGGACCCGGCCCTGCTCGTCGACGTCCTTCCAGCCCGTGCGCCGCGCGGCGATCACCCGGTCGGCGATCATGTCCATCGCGGTGTCGAGGTCGAGGTCCTCCCACTCGGTGCCCCCCGGGCGCCGGTAGCGCACCGTCGTCACGCGGGTGGGGGAGGTCACCAGCGACTTGCTGGCGCTGCCCTTGGGGCACAGCCGGCCCCGGTTGACCGGGGAGTCGGGGTTGCCCTCGATCTGGATGACCTGCTCGTCCTTGACGAAGACCTTCTGCGCGCACCCGACGGCGCAGAACGGGCACACCGAGTCCACCACGCGGTCGGCCGAGGTCACGCGGGCGCTGATCCGGTCCGTGCGCGCGGACCGGACGGCGGCCCCGCGGCCGGTCCGGTCCGGGCCGGTGAGCTGGCGCAGCACGGGCCACAGCCCCGTCACCCGCTCGCCCACCCGTGCGCCGAGCCGCCCGGCCCGGCCCGAGGCGTCCGCGGGGCCGCGGACCTCCTGCTGCACCATCGCTCCTCCTCCGCCCGGGCGTCCGCGCCCGGCGACACCCCCACAGTCAAGACCAGCCGCGCCGGGCGCGCCACACCGGGGTGGGTGCCCGCGGGCGGGCGCGTGGGGCACGATGAGGATCATGGCGACGGCGGCGCGGCCCCAGCGGCACGCGGAGGTCGAGGTGGCCCTCGACGTCCCCGAGGACTGGACCCTCCCCGACCTCGCCGGCGCCCTGACCGGCGCCGGCGAGGTCGGGGTCACGGGCGTCGGCGAGGTCGTCGAGCACGTCCTCGACGCCCGCTACCTCGACACCCCGGACCTGCGCCTGCTGCGCGCGCGCACGACCCTGCGCCGGCGCACCGGCGGGCAGGACGCCGGGTGGCACCTGAAGCTGCCGCGCCCGGACGGGCACCGGGTGGAGGTGCGCGCCCCCCTGGGCTCCCGCTCGCCGTCGGGGCCGCGGGAGCTGACCGGGCTCGTGCGCGCCATCGTGCGCACCGAGCGCCTGACCACCGCCGCCCGCCTGCGCACCGCGCGCTCGGTGCGCCCGGTCCTCGGCCCGCCGGGGGAGGACGGGCGCCCGCTCGTGCTCGCCGAGGTCGCCGACGACCGCGTGCAGGCGCAGGTGCCGGGCCCCGACGGCGCGGTGAGCACGCGGACCTGGCGGGAGGTGGAGGTCGAGCTCGTCGCCGGCGACGAGCAGCTCCTGAGCGCCGTCGTCGCGGCGCTGGAGGCCGCCGGCGCCCGCCGGGCGCGCGTGCAGTCGAAGCTGCGGCGCGCGCTGGAGGACCGCCTGAGCGAGCTGCCCGAGCCGCCCGGGCAGCGCACCGCGCCGCCGCCGGAGCCGCTGAAGCCGCTGAAGCCCAGGAGCCCGGCCGGTCAGGTGTGGCTGGCGCACCTGCGCGCCCAGGCGGACGCCCTGGTCGCCCTCGACCCCGCGGTGCGCCAGGACGAGCCGGACTCCGTGCACCGGATGCGGGTGGCCGCGCGCCGCCTGCGCAGCGCCCTGGCCACGGGCAGGCCCCTGCTGGACCGCGAGGTCACCGACCCGCTGCGCGCGGAGGTCGCCTGGCTGGGCGAGCGGCTCGGGCGCCTGCGCGACGCCGAGGTCGCCCGCGAGCACCTGCTGGAGCTGCTCGGCGCGCAGCCGCCGGAGCTGGTGCTCGGGCCCGTGCGGGCCCGCCTGGAGGCGGAGCTGGACCGGGCCGTGGCCTCCGGGCGCCGCACGGCGCGCGCCGCGCTCGACGACCGGCGCTACCTGCGGCTGCTCGACGCGCTCGCGGACCTGCGCGAGCGGCCGCCCCTGACGCCGCAGGCCGAGCGGCCCGCGCGCGAGGTGCTGCCCCGCCGGGTGGCCGGGGACCACCGGCGGGTGGCCGCGGCGGCGCGGGCCGCCGCGGCGGCGCAGCCGGAGGAGCGCGAGGAGCTGCTGCACGCCGTCCGCACGGCCGCCAAGCGCGCCCGCTACGCCGCGGAGGCGCTCGTGCCCGTGGCAGGGGAGGACGCCGCCCGCTACGCGGCCGCGATGGCCCGGCTGCAGGGGGCGCTCGGCACCCACCACGACACCGCGGGCACGCGCCGGCTGCTGCGACGGGTCGCCCAGGCCGCCTCCGCGGCGGGGGAGGCGTCCTTCACGCACGGGCGCCTGCACGCCCTGGAGGAGGAGCGGGCGCGCGCCGCGGAGGAGGAGGCCCGGCGCGCGTGGGAGGCGGCCGACCGCAAGGGCCTGCGCCGCTGGACCCGCTGAGCGGCCGCGCGGGGCTCAGGCGGGCAGCACCCGCAGCCGCACCGTCTCCGGCAGGGCCTGCAGGGCCGCGACGACGTCGTCGTCCACGCGCCCGGGCACGTCGGTGAGCACGTAGCCGAGCTCCCCGCGCGTGGTCAGCTGCTGGCCGACCACGTTCACCCCGTGGTCGGCCAGGACGGAGTTGGCCTTCGCCAGCACGCCCGGCACGTTGCGGTGCAGGTGGGCCAGGCGGTGCACCTGCACCCGGTCGGGCACCACCTGCGGCAGGTTCACGCTCAGCGAGGTGCTGCCGCTGGTCGCGTAGTCGCGCAGCTTGCCCGCGACGAAGCGGCCGATGTCCTCCTGCGCCTCCTCGGTCGAGCCGCCGATGTGCGGCGTGAGGACGACGTTCGGCAGCCCCCGCAGCAGGGAGGAGAACGGGTCCCCGCGCCGGGCCGGCTCCTCGGGGAAGACGTCGACCGCCGCCCCGGCGAGGTGGCCGGAGACCAGGTGGTCGTGCAGCGCCTCGTGGTCGACGACGAAGCCGCGGGAGAGGTTCAGGAACAGGCCGCCCGGGCGCATCCGGGAGAACTGCTCGTCGCCGAAGAGGCCGCCGTTGCCCTCGCGCCCGTCCACGTGCAGGGTCACCACGTCCGCCCAGGCGAGCACCTCCTCGAGGCTGGAGAAGCGCCGCGCGTTGCCCAGGGCCAGCTTCTCGGCGGTGTCGTAGAAGCCCACGGTCATGCCCAGCGCCTCGGCCAGCACGGACAGCTGGCTGCCGATGTTGCCGTAGCCGACGATGCCCAGGCGCCGCCCGCGCACCTCGTGCGCGCCCGTGGCCGACTTCTCCCACACCCCCGCGTGCAGGGCGGCGTTGAACTCCGTCAGCCGCCGGGTCAGGGCGATGACCTCCGCGAGCGCCAGCTCCACCACGCTGCGGGTGTTGGAGAAGGGCGCGTTGAACACCGCCACCCCCCGGCGGGCGGCCGCCGCGAGGTCGATCTGGTTCACCCCGATGCAGAAGGCGCCGATCGCGACGAGGTCGGGCGCGGCGTCCAGCACCGCCTGCGTCACGCGCGTGGTGGAGCGGATGCCGAGCAGCTGCACGCCGCCCAGGGACGCGGTGAGCTCGTCCTCGCCGAGGGCCCCGGAGCGGGTGAGCACCTCGACCCCGGCCGCGTCCAGCACCGTCGTGGCCTGGGGGTGGATGTTCTCGAGCAGCAGGGCCGTGGGCACGGGTCAGCATTGTGCTGCACCGCGCCGGCCCTCCCCGACCGCGCGTGCGCCACCCTGGGCCGGTGACCTCCGCCACCCGCCTGCTCCTGCTCGCCGACACGCACGTGCCCAAGCGCGCGAGGGACCTGCCCGAGCCGGTGTGGGCGGCCGTGGAGGCCGCCGACGTCGTCGTCCACGCGGGGGACTGGGTGGACGCCGCCCTGCTCGACGCCCTCGCCGGGCGCGCGCGGGCCCTGGTGGGGGTGGCCGGCAACAACGACGGCCCCGCCCTGCACGCGCGCCTGCCCGAGGTGGCCCGCCTGGACGTGGCCGGGCTGCGCCTGGCGGTCGTGCACGAGACCGGGGCCGCGGCCGGGCGCGAGGCGCGCTGCGCCGCGCGCTTCCCCGACGCCGACGTGCTCGTCTTCGGGCACAGCCACATCCCCTGGGACACCACCGCGGCGCGCCCGGACGGCGGCGCGCTGCGCCTGCTCAACCCCGGCTCGCCGACCGACCGCCGCCGCCAGCCGGCCTGCACCTACCTGACCGCCGCCGTGCGCGCGGGCGCGCTGGCGGACGTGCAGCTGCACCGCCTGCCCCCGCGCGGGCCCGCGCCGCGGCGGCGGTGAGCGCGCGCGCCCGCCGGTCCTCGTTTGCCTGTTGATCTCCCCGGGTAGGTGGGGCGCATGAGAGCCCTGACGTGGCAAGGCAAGCGCTCGGTGTCCGTCGAGACCGTGCCGGACCCGGAGATCCAGGAGCCGACCGACGCGATCATCAGGGTGACCTCCAGCGGGCTGTGCGGGTCCGACCTGCACCTGTACGAGGTGCTCGGCCCGTTCCTGGAGCCCGGCGACGTCCTCGGCCACGAGCCCATGGGCGTGGTGGAGGAGGTCGGCAGCGCTGTGAGCCGCATCCGGCCCGGCGACCGGGTCGTCGTCCCGTTCAACATCTCCTGCGGCTCCTGCTGGACGTGCTCCCAGGGCCTGCAGACCCAGTGCGAGACCACCCAGAACCGCGACACCGGCTTCGGCGCCTCCCTGTTCGGCTACACGAAGCTGTACGGGCAGGTGCCCGGCGGCCAGGCGGAGTACCTGCGCGTGCCGCAGGCGCACTACGGGCCCATCCCCGTGCCGCAGGGCCCGCCGGACGACCGCTACCTCTACCTCTCCGACGTCCTGCCCACCGCGTGGCAGGCCGTGCGCTACGCCGGCGTGGGCGAGGCGGGCGCCCGCGTGGACAGCCTCCTCGTCCTCGGCCTGGGGCCGATCGGCGACATGTGCGTGCGCGTCGCCCAGCACCTGGGCGTGTCCACCGTCATCGGCGTGGACCCGGTGCCCGAGCGCCGCGCCCGCGCCGCCGAGCGCGGCGCCACCGTGCTGGACCCGCGGGCCGTGGACGACGTCACCGACGCCGTGAAGGGCCTGACCGCCGGGCGCGGCGCGGACGCCGTCGTCGACGCCGTCGGCATGGAGGCGCACGGCTCGCCGGTCGCCAAGACCGCCCAGACCCTCGTCGGGTTCCTGCCCGACGCGGTCGCGCAGCGGCTCGTGCGCCGCTCCGGCGTGGACCGCCTCGCGGCGCTGCACCTGGCCCTGGACGCCGTGCGGCGCGGGGGCACCGTCTCGCTCTCGGGCGTCTACGGCGGCTCCGCGGACCCGATGCCGATGCTGTACGTGTTCGACAAGCAGGTGCAGCTGCGGATGGGCCAGGCCAACGTGCGCCGCTGGGTCGACGAGATCCTGCCGCTGCTGACCGACGCGGACCCCCTGGGCGTGGACGGCTTCGCCACCCACCACGTGCCGCTGGAGGAGGCGCCGGCCGCCTACGAGGCGTTCCAGGAGAAGCGGGACGGCACGGTCAAGGTGGTCTTCCGGCCCTGAGCCCGCTCCCCGAGCGCCCCGCGGCCTCCCCGGACCGCGCCGCGCGCCTGCAGGCAGCGGTCGCCCGCCAGGGCGGCCGCTGCCTGTGGTGCGGGCGCGCGTTCGGCTCCCTGGTGCCGCCGACCACCGACCACCTGGTGCCGCGCGTGAAGGGCGGGCCGTCGTGGGCGGAGAACGAGGTCGCCGCCTGCCGGCGCTGCAACGCCCAGCGCGGCCACGCCGCGCCCGTGGACTGGCTGCTCGAGTGCCGCCGCCGCGGCTGGCAGCCCGACGCGCACGCCCTGGCGGCCGTGCTGGCGTCGCTGCAGGACGCGATCGAGGCCCGCGGCGGGCAGCGGCGCGCCCGCCCCTACCTGTCCTCGCAGCTGCGGCGCCTGGCCCGCGAGGCCGGTCCTGCGGCCTGACCGGCCGCGGCTGGCAGACTCCGGAGCGTGGAGCACCGGCAGCGGGCGGAGAGCCTGGCGGAGACCCTCGCGGACACGATCGAGCAGCGCCTGCACCGGGCCGCGCGCATCGAGGACCGCGTGCACCGGGTGCTCGCCGCCCGGCTGCGCCGGCGCGGCTGGACCCCGCGCGTGGTCGCCTACGCGGGGTACGGGGGCCCGGGGTGGGTGCGGGTGATGGCCCGGGTGCTGCTCACGCGCCCGGGGCACCCGGAGGACGCGCAGCCGGGCGGGGCGCCGGCGTCCCCGCCGGCCGCCGGCGGACGGCGCCCGAGCGCCTGGCCCTCGCGCCTCGGCCGGCCCGGCGGCACGCCCGACCAGCTGCGCCAGGTCGCCGCCGAGGCGGTCGAGGCGCTGCGGGGGTGGCGCAGCTTCGTCAGCGCCCCCCTGGACGGGGTGCGGGTGCGCGTGGACGTCGCAGGGCGCACCCACGAGCTGACCAGCGACCGCGGCGGCTACGTCGACGCCGTCCTGGAGGCCGACCTGCCGCCGGGCGTGCACGCCCTCGCCCTCGGCCTGCCCGGCGGCGGTGCGGGGGGCAGCGCCCCGGTGGTCGTCGTCGGCCCGGACGTGGAGCACGGGGTCGTCAGCGACATCGACGACACCGTGATGGTCACCTCCCTGCCGCGCCCGCTGATCGCCGCGTGGAACACGTTCGTGCTCCACGAGCACGCCCGCCGGCCCGTGCCCGGCATGGCGGCGCTGCTGACCGACGCCGCGCGACGCTCGCCCGGAGCCCCGGTGCTCTACCTGTCCACGGGCGCGTGGAACGTGGCGCCGACACTGACCCGCTTCATGGCGCGCCACGGCTTCCCCGCCGGGCCGCTGCTGCTGACGGACTGGGGGCCGACGAACACCGGCTGGTTCCGCAGCGGGCGCGAGCACAAGCGCGCCGCGCTGCGGCGCCTGGCCGAGGAGCTGCCCCGGGTGCGGTGGCTGCTCGTCGGGGACGACGGCCAGCACGACCCGGAGATCTACCACGAGTTCGCCGACGCCCACCCGGACCGCGTGAGCGCCATCGCCATCCGGCAGCTGACGCCGACCGAGCAGGTGCTCTCCCGCGGCAGCACCGCGCCCAGCCCCTCCGGCCCCGGCCCCGGCGCCCCCGCCCGCCCCGGCGCCGTTCCCGAGTTCCGCGCTCCCGACGGCGAGGGGCTGGCCGAGCGGCTGCGCGCCGCGGGCCTGATGTAGCGGCCCGCCCGGGCGGGCGGTTGGCGCCGGGCGCGGTTTCCCGCAGCCGGGGGCGGGTAGCGGTCGGGCGTGGTGCAGGAGGGGCGCGTCGAGCCCGAGGTCGAGCAGCTGCGGGGAGCCGTCCACGGCGCGGTGACCGCGACCAGCCGCGAGCTGGAGGACCGGACGCGCCCTGCGCACGACCTGCTCGAGCCCGCCCGTGGGTGAGGGCTCCCTGACGCTGCTCGCCTGGCGCCGGCGCGTCGCCGAGCTGTACGCGCAGGTGCGCGCGGCGCCGGACCCGGCGCACGGGCACGCCCTGTGGCGCGCCGGCCGCGACGCCCTGTTCGCCGAGCACCCCGACAGCCCGCTGGCGCCGCACGACCCGCGCCGGCGCACCGGTCTGCCGGTGGCCCCCTACGACCCGCGGCTGCGCTTCACCGCCGCGCTGGAGCCCGCGACCGGCGACGCCCCGGACCGGCTGGAGGTGGGCACCGGCACCGACGGCACCGTGCGCTTCGCGCGCCTGGGACGGGTGCGCACCCCCGTGGGCGACCTCGACGTGTGGTGGCTGACCGGCTACGGCGGCGGCGTGTGGGTGCCCGTGCGCGACGGCGGGTCGGGCTCGGCCAGCTACGGCGGCGGCCGCTACCTGCTCGACACGGTCAAGGGCGCCGACCTCGGCAGCGCGCCCGGCCCGGGCGGGGCCGAGGAGCTCGTCCTGGACCTGAACTTCCTCTACAACCCCTCGTGCGCCTACGACGAGGCGTGGGCGTGCCCGCTCGCGCCGCCGGGCAACCGCGTGGACGTCGTCCTGGAGGTCGGCGAGCTCCTCTGACCGCCCGCTCGGGCGGTCAGAGGAGCTCGCTCCACCCCAGCCGCTGGGCTCAGCCCTGCTGGCCGCCGCCGGCGCGGCCGCTGCGCGACTGCAGCTCGTCGATCAGCTCGGAGGCGCGCGCCTTCGTCAGGTCCTCGGGCACCTGCTCGCCGGCCTCGCGGGCGAGGGTGCTCAGGTAGCTCCTCTGCGCGCCGGTCGCCGGCTCGTCACCCGTCACCCAGTCCGACGGGTCCTTCTCGGTGCTGCTCCCGGTGGGCGTGTCCGGGCTCGTGGAGGCGTTCTCGCTCATGCCCGGCACGGTAGAGCGCCCGCGTGCGCCGCGCGCGCCGACGTGGTCGGGTGGGCCCGTGCGCGATGCCCGAGCCCGACCCCGGCGCGTCCTCGTCACCGGCGCCACGGGCAACGTCGGCCACGCCCTGCTGCGCCGGCTCGCCCGCGAGGGCGTGGCCGTCTCCGGCGTCGCGCGGCGCGTGCCGCGCCCGGAGGACTCGCCCGCGGCCCGGGCGCGCTGGCACGCCGTCGACATCGCCCGCGACTGGGCCGCGCCCGCGCTGCGCGAGGCGATGGACGGCGTCGACGCCGTCGTGCACTGCGCGTGGCAGATCCAGCCCAGCCACGACGAGGCGCGCCTGCGCGCCACCAACGTCGACGGCACCCGGCGCGTCGCGCAGGCCGCGGTCGCCGCGGGCGTGCCGCACCTGGTGCACCTGTCCTCGGTCGGGGTCTACGCCCCGGGCCGCGGCGAGCGGGTGGGGGAGGACTGGCCGACGACCGGGGTGGCGTCGTCGCGCTACAGCCGCCACAAGGTCGCGGCCGAGCGGGTGCTGGACGAGGCGGAGGCGGCGTCCCCGGGCACGGTCGTCACGCGCGTGCGCCCGGGCCTGGTGCTGCAGGCCGACGCCGGCGCGGAGATCAGCCGCTACTTCCTCGGGCCGCTGCTGCCCGTCGCGCTGCTCGGGCGCCTGCGCCTGCCCGCCCTGCCGCTGCCGCCGGGGCTGGCCGTCCCCGTGGTGCACGCCGACGACCTCGCCGACGCCCTGTGGCGCGCGCTGACCGCGCGCCTGCCCGGAGGCCTGAACGTCGCCGCCGACCCGCCGCTGGGTCCGGACGACCTCGCCCGCGCCCTCGGCGCCCGCCGCGCCGCGCCGCTGCCCCTGCCCGCGCTGCGCGCCCTGGCCGCCCTCACCTGGCGCCTGCGCCTGCAGCCGACGAGCGAGGGCTGGGTGGACCTGGCGGCCGCCGTGCCGCTGCTGTCCACCCGGCGCGCCGTGCTCGAGCTCGGCTGGTCCCCCAGCGTCTCGGCGCAGCAGGCGCTCGCCGACCTCGTCGCCGGCCTGCAGCGCGGCACGGGCACCGGCACCGCGGCGATGCGGCCGCGCCGGCTCCTGAGCGGCCGCTACGAGTCCACCTCCTGAGCTCCCTGCCGGGCGACCTCCTGGGCCCGGCGCCTGGGCGACCGGCTGGGCCCCGCGCCGGCGTCCTGCGGGTGCGCGTGCCCGCTGACCTGCAGGACCTGCAGGACCTGCAGGACCTGCCGCCGCCGACGCGCCGCGGCCGGGTGCTGGTGGTGCCGGCGCACCCGCACGCTCCCCTCGGGCACGTCGTGCAGGACCTGGGCGCGCCCCTGACCGAGGTCGGGGCCCCCCGGCCGCCGAGCGGGCGGCGCCGCTGCTCGGGCGCGCAGCGGCGCCGCCCGGCAGGATGACCGCGTGACCGACAGCACCGTCCGTGCCGACGCGCGCACCGACTACCGCCCCGACCCCGGGCGCTACGACGTCCAGCCCTACCGCCGCACCGGGCGCAGCGGGCTGGACCTGCCCGCGGTCAGCCTGGGGCTGTGGCAGAACTTCGGGGACACCACGCCCCTGGAGACCCAGCGCGCCGTCCTGCGGCGCGCGTTCGACCTCGGCGTCACCCACCTCGACCTGGCGAACAACTACGGCCCGCCCTACGGCTCCGCCGAGGTCAACTTCGGGCGGGTGCTGCGCGAGGACCTCGCGCCCCACCGCGACGAGCTGGTGATCTCCACCAAGGCCGGCTATGACATGTGGCCCGGGCCCTACGGGCAGGGCGGCGGCGGGCGCAAGTACGTCCTGGCGAGCCTGGACCAGTCCCTGGCCCGGATGGGCCTGGGGCACGTCGACATCTTCTACAGCCACCGCTTCGACCCCAGCACCCCGCTGGAGGAGACGATGGGGGCGCTGGACACCGCGGTGCGCTCCGGGCGGGCGACCTACGCGGGGATCTCCTCCTACGGGCCGGCGCGCACCCGCGAGGCGGCGGCGATCCTGCGCGACCTCGGCACCCCACTGCTGATCCACCAGCCCTCGTACTCGATGCTCAACCGCTGGATCGAGCAGCCGGGCGCCGACGGCGGGGAGAGCCTGCTCGACGTCCTCGCCGACGAGGGCGTCGGCTGCATCGCCTTCTCGCCGCTGGCCCAGGGCCTGCTCACCAGCAAGTACCTCGACGGCGTGCCCGAGGGCTCCCGCGCCTCGCGGCCGGGGTCGCTGCCGGCCGACCAGCTGACCGAGCAGACGCTGGCCCGCGTGCGGGCCCTGAACGACATGGCCCGGCAGCGGGGGCAGACCCTCGCCCAGATGGCGCTGGCCTGGGCGCTGCGCGACGAGCGCGTCACCTCCGTGCTCGTCGGCGCCAGCAGCGTGCGCCAGCTGGAGGACAACGTGGGCGCCACGCAGCAGCTGGGCTTCACCGACGAGGAGGCCGCGCAGATCGACCAGCACGCGGTGGAGGCCGGCATCGACCTGTGGAAGCCGTCGAGCACGGCGTGAGGAGCTGAGGGCAGTGGCGAACGAGGAGGAGCAGGGCGAGCAGGTCGAGCAGGCCGGGATGGCCGGGAAGGCCGGGAAGGCCGAGCGCCCCGGCGCGCAGGAGTGGGTGCCCGCGGGCGGCGACGTGGAGGCGCTGCGCGCCGCCGCGCCGTCCTGCCGGGGGTGCGAGCTGTGGGAGCCGGCCACGCAGGTGGTCTTCTCCGCCGGCAACCCCTCCGCCCCCGTCGTGCTCGTGGGGGAGCAGCCCGGGGACGTGGAGGACCAGCGCGGCATCCCCTTCGTCGGCCCCGCCGGCAAGCTGCTGCAGCGCGCGGTGGACGAGGCCGGGCTGGAGCGGGCGGACACCTACGTCACGAACGCCGTGAAGCACTTCCGCTTCACCCCGCGCGGCAAGCGGCGGATCCACGCCACCCCGGAGGCCGCCCACATCACCGCGTGCCGGCCGTGGCTGGTGGAGGAGCTGCGCGCCGTCGCCCCGCGCGTCGTCGTGTGCCTGGGCGCGACCGCCGTGCGCTCCCTGCTCGGCACGGAGGTGAAGGTGATGCGCGACCGCGGGCGGCCGATCGAGCGCGAGACCTCCCGCGGGCGGGTCGTCTTCGTCGTCACCGCCCACCCGTCCTCGGTGCTGCGCGTGCCCGAGGACGTGCGCGAGGAGGCCTACCGGGCCCTCGTGGCCGACCTCGCGGTGGTCGCCGAGCTCGTGCGCGGCGGCCGGGCCGACGGTGCCGACGGTGCCGAGGACGCCGACGGTCCCGACGGTGCCGAGGACGCTGCCGAGGACGGCCACGCGCAGGACGGCGGGACGGACGCGGCGTGATCTGCCTGCGCACCGCCCGCGCGCTGCGCGCGAGCGGGCTGCCGTGGGAGCCGGGCCGGGGGGACCGGTTCGTCATCCTCGACCGCGACATGGACGCCGACGTCTTCGTCCTCTCGGACATGACCATCGAGGCCCACGCCCACCCGAGCGGGCGGGTGCTCGGCTTCAACGGCACCACCGAGTGGGCGCTGGACTCCGTGGCGGCCGAGCAGGCGCTGTGGCTGCCGCGCGAGTCCCAGCTGCGCGAGCTGCTCGGGCCCGCGTTCTGCTCCCTGGAGCGGCTGCGCTCCGGGCCCGAGGACGGGGCGGTGGCCGTGGTGGTCGAGGACGGCGCCGGGGTGCGGCGCGTGGTCGACGAGGACGTGGAGGAGGCGTACGCGCTCGCGCTGCTGTCGGTGCGGGCGCGCACCGCCCGCGACCTGCTGCCCGTGGCCGCGGCCGCTCTGGCGCGCCGGCTGCGGGCGCTGCCGCGCAGCGGGGGGTGCTGGGAGGCCGCCGCGCCCGGGGGCGCCCGCGTGCGCGACGTCGTGGCCGACGTGACCGCCGAGCACCGCTGGGCGCAGCAGGTGCTCGCCGGGCTGCGCCCGGGCACCGGCGCGCCGGTGGACGAGGACGCGGTGCCGGCGTGGGAGGCGGCCCTGCAGGGGTCCCTGACCGGCTGGGCGGCGCTGGAGGACCTGGTCACGCCCGTGCCGCTGGGCTCCGGCCCGGTGCCGGCGGGGGAGCTGGCCGAGCAGCTGCTGCTCGGGCTGCTGCTCGCCACGTGGGACGTCGCGCGCGCGTGCGGGCTCGAGGAGCGGCTGGACCCGGTGTGCGCCGCCCGCGCGGTGGCCCACCTGCGCGCCGGCGCGCCGGGCCCCGACGCCCAGGCGCAGGCGCCGGCCCCGGACGCGGCGGCGGCCGGTGAGGACGCGCAGCGGGTGCTGCTCGCCCTCACCGGCCGCGCCGGCTGACCGGCTGAGCGAGATCGGGGCCGGCTCAGCCCTTGACGGAGCCGGCCAGCAGGCCCCGGACGAAGAAGCGCTGCAGCCCGAGGAAGACGACCAGCGGCACGATCATCGAGATGAAGGCGCCCGCGGAGAGCAGGTACCAGTCCGAGCCGCGCTCGCCCGCCAGCCGCGCCACCTCCACGGTGAGGGGGCGCACGTTCTGGGCGCCGCCCGCGAAGGTCAGCGCCACGAGCAGGTCGTTCCACACCCACAGGAACTGGAAGACGCCGAACGCCGCGATCGCCGGCGTCAGCAGCGGCAGCAGCACCTGGAAGAAGATCTTCACGTGCCCCGCGCCGTCCACCCGGGCCGCCTCGACGAGCGAAGCGGGGATGTCCTTCATGAAGTTGTGCAGCAGGAAGATCGCCAGCGGCAGGCCGAACATCGCGTGCGAGAGCCACACCGTCCAGAACGACCCGTTGAGGTTGAGGTCGACGTACAGGCTCAGCAGCGGGATGAGCGTGACCTGGATCGGCACCACCTGGAGGGCGAAGACCGCGACGAACAGCAGGTTGCTGCCCTTGAACGGGATCCACGCGAAGGCGTACGCGGCCAGCAGCGCCAGGGTGATCGGGATGACCACCGCGGGCAGGGTGATGACGAGGGAGTTGACGAAGAACGTGAGCAGGTTCTCGCTGCCGTAGAGCGCGAGGTTGTAGTTGTCGAGCGTGAAGGTGGGATCGGTGATCACGGACCACCAGCCGGACCTGCGGATGTCCGCCTCGGGGCGGAAGGACGTGATGAGCAGCCCCAGCGTCGGGACCGTCCACAGGAGCGCGATGACGATCGCGATGATCGACGCGGCGGGCGAGCTCAGCTTCGTCTTCGCCTCGACGGCCCGGCGCTCCGCGCGCGTGAGCTTCCCCGCCCGCGGGTCGGTGGCGACGGGGACGGTCGGGGTCGCGGTGGTCATCGGACCTCCTCGGCCAGGCGCAGCTGGCGGACGTTGTAGGCGATGATCGGGATGACGATGATGAACAGCAGCACCGCCAGCGCGGCGCCGAGGCCGAAGTTGAACTGCACGAACGACTGCGTGTAGAACTCGTTGGCCACCACGGAAGTCTCGAACTGCCCGCCCGTCATGACGCGGACGACGTCGAAGACCTTCAGCGTCGTGATCGCCAGCGTGGTGACGACGACGACCAGGGCGGGGCGGATGCTCGGCACGGTCACGTGCCGGAACATCGCGAACCCGGAGACCCCGTCGAGGCGGGCGGCCTCGATGATGTCGTCGGGGATCGCCTTGATGGACGCCGAGAGCACCGTCATCGCGAAGCCGGTCTGGATCCAGATCATCACCGCGAGGAGGAAGAAGGTGTTGACCGGCGCGTTGAGCAGGAACTGGCGCGGCTCCGCGCCGACGAGGACCAGCAGCTGGTTGAGCAGGCCGATCTGGTTCACGCCCGGCTGGTCGGGCCGGTACTCGTAGACGAACCGCCAGATGATGCCGGCGCCGACCATCGAGATCGCCAGCGGCAGGAAGACCAGCGCCTTGGCGAGGTTCTCGAAGCGCGTGCGGTCCACGAGGTAGGCGTAGACGAGCCCGAGCAGCGTCGTCACGAGCGGGACGAGGACCACCCACAGCACGGTGTTGCGCAGGACGATCTGGAAGTTGTCCTGGGTGAAGACGGTCGCGTAGTTGGCCAGGCCGACGAAGGCCGAGCCGTCGCCGTTGTAGAACGAGCCCCTGATCGTGCTCAGGGCCGGGTAGACGAGCCCGACGAGCAGCAGCGCCAGGGCCGGCCCGAGGAACCCGGCGACGACGAGCCAGGTGGGCACCCGCTTGGGCCGGTCGACGGCCAGCAGGATCACGCCCATCACGACCGCGAACAGCAGGACGGCGAAGACCATCAGGGCCAGCTTGTGCCCCGTGGTCTGCGCGTCGAGGAACCACTCCACCGCTCAGACCTCCTTCGGACAGCGGAACCGGGGGCCCGCGGTGGTCCCGCGAACCCCCGGCTCCGGAGTGGGACGGACCATGCTCGCCGGCGCCGGTGCCGTCGAGCCGTGTTCCCGACTAGCTGCTCAGGACGCCGGCCAGGCGTTCTCGACGTCCTGCAGGACCGCCTCGGACGCCTTGTCCGTCGCGATCCAGTTGGTCAGCTCGTCCCACAGGGCGCCGGCGCCGACGGCGCCGGGCATCAGGTCGGAGCCGTCGAAGCGGAAGACCGCCTCCGGGTCCTGGAACAGCTCCGCCGCCAGCTGGTCGATCGGGGAGGTCAGGTTCTCCGGGTCCAGGCCGGTGTTGGAGCTGGTCCAGCCCGCGGGCGAGACCTGCGCCTTGATGTTCGCCCACTCGTCCGAGGACAGGTACGTCTGGAACGCCTGCACCGCCGGGCGGTCGTCGAACGCCGCGGTGAACTCGCCGCCGCCGAGCACGGGGGCCGCGCCCTCGGAGCCGATCGGCGGCAGCGGGAAGGCGAAGACGTCGCCGTCCTCGGCGACCTCGGTGCCCTCGGGCCAGTTGGCCTGGTAGAAGGAGGCCTGGCGGTGCATCCAGCACGAGCCCTCGAGGATCGGCAGGCCCGCGTCGCCGAACTCGGTGGTGGCGATCGACTGCACCTCGCCGAGGCCGCCGTTGACGTACGCGGGGTTCTTGAGGATCTCGCCGGCGGTGTTCAGCGCCTCCAGGACCTGCGGGTCGTTGAAGGGGATCTCGTGGTTGACCCACTGGTCGTAGACCTCGGGGCCGGCCGTGCGCAGCACGACGTCCTCGAGCCAGTCGGTGGCCGGCCAGCCGGTGGCGTCACCGGAGGCGATGCCGGCGCACCACGGCTTGGCGCCGGTGGCGGCGATCTCGTCGGAGAGGGCGATCATCTCCTCCCACGTCTGCGGCACCTCGTAGCCGGCCTCCTCGAAGGCGGACGGGGAGTACCAGACGAAGGACTTGGCGTTGGCGCCCAGCGGTGCGGCGTAGAACTCGCCGTCCACGGTGCCGTAGGTCTTCCACGACTCGTCCCAGTGCTCGTCGACGTTCGCCTCGGTCGCGTCCGGGGCGGGGACGACGGCGCCGGTGCCGACCAGGGTGGCCAGCAGGCCCGGCTGCGGGATGAAGGCGATGTCCGGGGCGTTGCCGGACTGCACGCGCACGACCAGCTGCGCCTCGAACTCCTGCGAGCCCTCGTACTGCACCTCGACGCCGGTGCACTCCTCGAAGGGCGCGTAGGACTCGATGTGCGCGGCGTCCTCGGGGTCGACGATCGAGGTGTAGACGGAGACGGTCTCCCCGTCCAGCTCCCCGAACTCCTCGTAGGGGCTGCAGTCGAAGTCCTGCGCCGCCTCGGCCTCCTGCGCGCTGCCGCCCGTGCTGCCGCCGCTCTCGACCTCGTCGGCGCCGCAGCCGGCCAGCAGCACCGCCACGCCCAGGCCACCGGCCAGGGCCGTGGTGCGCCGCGTCCTCGCGGTCATGGTCATGATCTCCTTCCGTCGCGGCGTCGTCGCCGCGCGGCTTCGCATGCAACCACTCCGCGTGCGCGGCGGCGAGCGCGCGGTGATAACGATCGGGTCACGTCCTCCGGTCGGCACCGCCGTCGCGCGGGGCGGTGACGCCGCTGCTCAGGGCGCGCAGCGCGTCGTCGTGCAGCACCGCGGCCCGGGCCGCTCCGGAGCCGAGGCGGCGCACCAGCTCCGCCACCGGCAGGGCGGCGTCGCTGCCCACCAGGACGGCGTTGCCGTGCCGGCGCCCGCGCAGCACGCCGGGCTCCAGCGCGAGGGCGACGGAGGCGAAGACCCGCTGCGCCGCGGCCACCTCCGCCCGCAGGCCGACGCGGGAGGTGCGGTCGACGACGTTGGCCAGGTACAGGCCGCCGGGGGCCAGCACGCGGGCGGCGTCGGCGAGGAACTCCACGGTGCTCACGTGCTCGGGCGTGGTGTCGCCGGCGAAGACGTCCCGGACGACGAGGTCGGCGCTGGCGTCCGGCTGCGCCGCCAGGCCCGCGCGCGCGTCGTCGACGCGGATGCGCAGGCGCGGGGAGCGCGGCAGGTCCAGCCACGCGCGCACCAGGCGGGCCAGCTCCGCGTCGAGCTCGACGACCACCTGGCGCGAGCCCGGGCGCACGGCCTCCAGGTGCCGGGGCAGGGCGCACGCCCCGCCGCCCAGGTGCACGGCGCGCAGCGGCGCGGGCGCCGGCGCGGGCGCGGCGACGTCGACGGCGTCGGCCATCCACTGCAGGTACTCGAACTCCAGCACGGCGGGGTCGCCCAGGTGCACCGGGGAGCTGGGCACGCCGTTGACGTACAGCGTCCAGGACAGCGGGTCCCCGCGCTCCGGCACCAGCTCCACCGAGCCCGTGCTCGTCGTCCACAGGCCGGCCCGCAGGAGCGGGCGCGTCCCGCTCCTGCGCTGCGGGCCTCCCGCGTGCCGCCGCGCGGCCATCGCGACCTCCCTCGCCGGCGACCCCCGCGACCCTAGACTGGCGCCGTCCGGCCGCGGTCGCTGCCCGGACGGCGCGCGGGCGCGCCCGTCGGGCCGCCGCGGCGGCCCCGAGCGAGAGGACGGCGCGGTGAGGGTCGGCATCCCGCGGGAGCTGGAGGACCAGGAGCGCCGGGTCGCCGCTCCCCCGGCCCAGGGCGCCGAGCCGGTCGCGCGCGGGCTGCGGCGCGCCGGGCGGGTGCTCTCCTGAGCGGGGCGGCGCCGGCCCCCCCGCGGCGCGCGGACGCCCTGGAGCGGGCGGTGGAGCAGTACCTGGCGCACCTGCGGGTCGAGCGCGGGCTGTCCGTGAACACCCTGGCCGCCTACCGGCGCGACCTGGCCCGCTACGCGGAGCACCTGCGCGCCGCGGGGCGCAGCGACCCCGCGCAGGTGGGCGAGGAGGACGTCTCCGCCTTCGTGCTCGCGCTGCGCTCGGGGCAGGACGGGCGCCCGGCGCTGACGGCGTCCTCGGCCGCGCGCGCCGTCGTCGCCGTGCGCGGCTGGCACCGCTTCCTCGTCCTCGAGGGCGCCACGGCCGCCGACCCCGCCGCCGCCGTCCGCCCGCCGGCGGCCCCGCGCCGGCTGCCGAAGGCGATCGGGGTGGGCGAGGTGGAGCGGCTGCTGGAGGCGGCCTCCGCGGGGGAGGCGTTGACCGCCCTGCGCGACCGGGCGCTGCTGGAGGTGCTCTACGGCACGGGCGCGCGCATCAGCGAGGCCGTCGGGCTCGACCTGGACGACGTGCCCGCCGGCGGGGCCGACGGGGTCGGGGAGCCGGCCGTGGTGCGCCTGCGCGGCAAGGGCGGCAAGGAGCGCGTGGTGCCGCTGGGCAGCTACGCGCTGGAGGCGCTGGCGGCCTACCTGGTGCGGGCGCGCCCGGCGCTGGCGGCCTGCGCTGTGCGCCCCGGGCCGGCGGTCTTCCTCAACTCGCGCGGGGCGCGGCTGTCGCGGCAGAGCGCGTGGGCGGTGCTGCGCAGCGCCGCCGAGCGCGCGGGCGTCGGCAGCGCGAGCGCGCCGGTCTCCCCGCACACCCTGCGCCACTCCTACGCCACGCACCTGCTCGAGGGCGGGGCGGACGTGCGGGTGGTGCAGGAGCTGCTCGGGCACGCGAGCGTGACGACCACCCAGGTGTACACGCTCGTGACCGCCGACACGCTGCGCGAGGTGTACGCCGCGGCCCACCCGAGGGCCCTGGCCTGAGGGCCGCCGCACCCCCGCCGCACCCCCGCCGCAGCTCACCGCACCCCTGCCGCGCCCGGCTGCGCAGGTGCCCGCTGCGGTAGCCTCGCTGCTCATGACGAGCGACCTGCAGGCGCCGGCGGCGCCGGCTGCGCTGGGTCCCACCGGGCGCCCCCTCGTCGACTTCCCCGTGCCGCCGCCGCTCGACCAGCACGGCCCCGCGCGGGTGATCGCGATGTGCAACCAGAAGGGCGGCGTCGGCAAGACCACGACGACGATCAACCTCGGCGCGGCGCTCGCGGAGTACGGGCGCAGGGTCCTCCTCGTCGACTTCGACCCCCAGGGCGCGCTGTCCGTGGGCCTCGGCGTGAACCCGCACGAGCTCGACGCGACCGTGTACACGCTGCTCATGGACCGCCGCACCCCGGTGCACGAGGTGGTGCGCCCCACCCGGCTGCCGGGCGTGGACATCCTGCCGGCGAACATCGACCTGTCCGCGGCCGAGGTGCAGCTGGTCAGCGAGGTCGCCCGCGAGCAGGCGCTCGTGCGCAGCCTGCGCCCCGTCCTGGACGACTACGACGTGGTCCTCGTCGACTGCCAGCCGTCCCTGGGCCTGCTCACGGTCAACGCGCTGACCGCCGCGCACGGGGTGATGATCCCGCTGGAGTGCGAGTTCTTCGCCCTGCGCGGCGTGGCGCTGCTGGTGGAGACGATCGAGAAGATCCAGGACCGCCTCAACCCGGCGCTGCGCATCGACGGGATCCTCGCCACCATGTACGACCCGCGCACCCTGCACAGCCGCGAGGTCGTCGCCCGCGTCGTGGAGGCCTTCGGCGACCGGGTCTTCGACACCCTCATCGCCCGCACGGTGAAGTTCCCCGACGCGTCCGTGGCCGCCGAGCCGATCACCACCTACGCGCCCGACCACGCGGGAGCGGAGAGCTACCGGCGCCTGGCCCGCGAGCTCGTCGCCCGCGGCGGCGCGGCCTGAGCGTGGCCGCCCTGCCCGCGCGCACGTCCCCGAGCCCGTCCCCCCGCGCGTCCTCGGGCGCGTCCTCGAGCGCGTCCTCGGGCACGTCGTCGAGCGCGGGCCGGGGCGCCGGCGGGGACGTGCCCGGAGGGGTGCTCACCTCGCGCGACGCGCCGTCCTTCGAGGTCCACCTCGACGTGTTCACCGGGCCCTTCGACCTGCTGCTGGGGCTGATCGCCAAGCACCGCCTCGACATCACCGAGGTCGCGCTCGCCGCCGTCACCGACGAGTTCATCGCCCACCTGCGCCGGGCGTCCCAGGGCGAGGACGCCGGCGCCGCGGAGCACCTGGGGCAGGCCAGCGGGTTCCTCCTCGTCGCGGCCACCCTGCTCGACCTCAAGGCCGCGCGCCTGCTGCCCGCCGCGGAGGTCGAGGACGCCGAGGACGTGGCGCTGCTCGAGGCGCGCGACCTGCTCTTCGCGCGCCTGCTGCAGCACCGCGCCTACGCCCAGGTGGCGGCCGTGCTGGGGGAGCGCCTGGCCGACGAGGCCCGTCGCGTGCCCCGCTCGGTGCCCCCCGAGCCGCACCTGGCGGCGGCGCTGCCCGAGCTGGTGCTGGCCACGACGCCGCACCAGCTGGCCGCCCTCGCCGCGGCGGCGCTCAGCCCGCGCCCCCGCGCTCCCGGCGTGACCACCGAGCACCTGCACGCGCCCGCCGTGAGCGTCCCCGAGCAGGTGGCCCTGCTCGAGCAGCGCCTGCGGCGGCGCGGCGCCGCGACCTTCGCCGAGCTCGTCGCGGCCGAGGACGCCGGGGACGGCGCGAGGGCCGGCGGCGGGGACGGCGGCGCGGGGGCCGGCGCGGCGCTGGTCGTCGGCCGCTTCCTCGCCGTCCTGGAGCTCTACCGCCGCGGGCGGGTGCAGCTGGTGCAGCCCGAGCCGCTCGGGCAGCTGCTCGTGCGGTGGGACCCCGACCCCGACGCGGGCGTGGCCTCCCCGCCGCCCCCGGCGGTGCTGCCGTGAGCGCCCCCGTCCCCGAGGACGCCGGGCACGGCGCCGAGGAGCGGGGCTTCGACCCCGGCGCCGTGCCCGGCGGGGTGCGCGCGGCGCTGGAGGCGGTGCTCATGGTCGTCGACGCGCCCGCGCCCGCGGCGCGGCTGGCGTCCGCGCTGGGCCTGCCCGAGGCGGAGGTGGTGCGCTCGCTGGAGGAGCTGGCGCAGGAGTACCGGGCCGACCGGCGCGGCTTCGAGCTGCGCCGCACCGCCGCGGGCTGGCGCGTCTACAGCCGTCCCGACGTCGCGCCGCTCGTGCAGCGCTTCGTCGTCGACGGGCAGAGCGCGCGGCTCTCGCGCGCCGCCCTGGAGACCCTCGCGGTGATCGCCTACCGGCAGCCGGTCACCCGCGGGCGCGTCGCGGCCGTGCGCGGGGTCGACGTCGACGGCGTGGTGCGCACCCTCGTGGCGCGGGGGCTGGTCGAGGAGGAGGGCACCGACCCGGCCAGCGGCGCGCTGCTGTACCGCACGAGCGCGGCGTTCCTGGAGCGGACGGGGCTGGGCGGCCTGGACGAGCTGCCGCCGCTGGCGCCGTTCCTGCCCGCCGACGACCAGCTCGACGAGCTCGACGACCTGATGGGGAGCGACCGGTGAGGCAGGCCAGGACCACCCGGGGACGCGGCGGGGACGAGCGGGAGCCCGACCGCAGCGGCGACGTCCACGACCCGGACGGCGTGCGCCTGCAGAAGGTGCTGGCCGGCGCCGGCCTCGGCTCTCGGCGCGCGTGCGAGGCGCTGATCGAGTCCGGGCGCGTGCGCGTCGACGGGCGCGCGGTGCGCGAGCTGGGCGTGCGCGTGGACCCGGGCACCGCGCAGGTGGAGGTCGACGGGCTGCTGCTGCAGCTGGACACCTCCAAGGTCTACCTCGCGCTGAACAAGCCGCGCGGCGTCGTCTCGACGATGCGCGACGAGCAGGGGCGCGAGGACCTGTCCGCGTTCGTCGCGGACCGCCCCGAGCGCCTCTTCCACGTCGGCCGGCTCGACACCGACACGGAGGGGCTGATCCTCCTGACCAACGACGGGGACCTCGCGCACCGCCTGCAGCACCCCTCCTTCGAGGTGCCGCGCACGTACCTGGCGGAGGTCGCCGGGCCCGTGGCCCGCGACGTCGGCCGGCGCCTGCGCGCGGGCGTGGAGCTCGAGGACGGCGAGGCGCGCGCGGACTCCTTCCGCCTGGTCGACTCCGTGCCCGGGCGCGCGGTGGTGGAGGTGGTGCTGCACGAGGGCCGCAAGCACGTGGTGCGCCGCATGCTGGCCGCGGTCGGGCACCCGGTGCTGCGCCTGGTGCGCACCCGGATCGGCCCGGTGCACCTGGGGGACCTGCGCGCGGGCGCCACGCGCCCGCTCACGCGCGAGGAGCTCGGTCGCCTGCGCGGGGCCCCGGCAGCGCGTCCGGCGCGGCGGGGCGGGGAGCGCTGATGGCGCTGCGCGCGGTGCGCGGCGCGGTCCAGCTGGACGCCGACGAGCGCGAGCACCTGCTCGCCAGCACGCGGGAGCTGGTGGCCGCGGTGATGAGCGCCAACGGCCTGCACGTGGACGACCTCGTCTCGATCCAGTTCACCTGCACCCCGGACCTGCACAGCGAGTTCCCCGCCGTCGCCGCCCGCGAGCTCGGCATGGGCGACGTGCCGCTGATGTGCAGCGTCGAGGTCGACGTCGCCGGCGCCCTGCCGCGCGTGGTGCGCCTGATGGCCCTGGCGGAGACGCCGGCGACGCGCGCGCAGGTGCAGCACGTGTACCTGCGCGGCGCCGCGGCCCTGCGCCGGGACATCGCCCAGTGACCGCGCCCGCACCGCGCCCGGTGCACCCGGCGCGCACCCCCGGCCCGGTGCGGGTGGTGGGCACCGGGCTGCTGGGCACGAGCGCCGGGCTGGGCCTGCGCGCGCGCGGCGTCGACGTCGTCCTGTCCGACCCCTCCCCGGCCGCCGCCGCCCTGGCCCGCGACCTCGGCGCCGGCCGCCTCGCCGGCCCCCGCACCGGCCCCCGCACCAGCACGGGCGGGACGGACAGCGCGGGCGGCGCGGGCGGCGCGGGCGGCGCGGACGGCGAGCCGCGCCTGGTGCTCGTCGCCGCGCCGCCCGACGTGACCGCGCAGGTGGTGGCCGCCGAGCTGGCGGCGTGGCCGCGGGCCGTGGTCACGGACGTCGCCAGCGTCAAGCGCACGGTGCTGGCTCAGCTGCTCGCCGCCGGCGCGGACGTCCGCCGCTACGTCGGGGGGCACCCGCTGGCGGGCCGGGAGCGCTCCGGGGCGGTGGCCGGGCGCGGGGACCTCTTCGCCGGCCGGCCGTGGGTGCTGTGCCCCGCGCCGGGCAGCACCCCGCAGGCGCTGGCCGCGGTGCGCGACCTCGCCGACGACCTCGGTGCCGTCCCGCTCGTGATGGACGCCGCCGAGCACGACGAGGCGGTGGCGCTGGTCTCGCACGTGCCGCAGGTCGCGGCCAGCCTGGTCGCCGCCCAGCTGCGCCGCGCGCCGGAGGGGGCGGTGGCGCTGGCGGGCCAGGGGCTGCGCGACGTCACCCGCATCGCCGCCTCCGACCCGGCGCTGTGGGTGCAGATCCTCGGCGCCAACGCGGCGCCGGTCGCCAGCGTGCTGCGCTCGGTGCGCGACGGGCTGGACGCGGTGCTCGCCGCCCTGGAGGAGCTGGCGGGGGAGGACCTGGCGCGCGGGGGAGCGGGGGACGGGGGACCGGGGGACGGGGCCGCGTCCGGCGCCGGGCCGGCGCGCACGGGGGCGCGGGCCGCGCTGGCGCGGGTGATCGCCGAGGGCGGGGCGGGGCGGGCGCGCATCCCCGGCAAGCACGGCGCGCCGCCGACCGCGTACGCGGTCGTCGCCGTCCTCGTCCCCGACGCGCCGGGGGAGCTGGCGCGCCTGCTGCGGGAGGTGGGGGAGGCCGGGGTCAACCTCGAGGACCTGCGCCTGGAGCACTCCCCGGGCCAGCCGGTCGGCCTGGCCGAGCTGTCGGTGCTGCCGGCGGCCCGCTCCCGCCTGGAGGACGTGCTGCGCGAGCGGGGCTGGGCCGTCCACGCCGGGTGACGCCCCGTCGAGGCGGGCCCTGGCGGGGCGGGACTCCCGGTGCGGGCCCTCCGGTGCGGGCCCTCCGGCGAGGGCGCGTCAGTCGGCGCTGGGAACGGCCTGCGCCGGCACGAGGTCCAGCAGCGCCGCGTGCGCGCCGGGCGCGGCCAGGACCAGGCCCCGCGTCGCGCCGTCCCACGGGCCGCCGTCGGGGGCGGTGACCGTGCCGCCGGCCTCGGCGACGAGCAGCGCCGGGCCGTGCAGGTCGCGCCGCTCGCCGCGCAGGCGCACCGAGCCCACGACGCGCCCGTCCGCGACCGAGGCGACCTCCGCGGCCGAGGACTCGACGATCTTCGGCAGCCAGCCGGCGCGCACCACGGCCGGCACGAGGGCGGCGGGCACGCGCACGATGCCGCCTGCCTCGACCTCGGTGGCCGGCAGCTGCAGCCGCTCGCCGTCGCGGTGCGCCCCGCGCCCGCGCGCGGCGGTGTAGAGGACGCCGCCGGTCCAGACGGCGACGAGCTCGCACGCGTCGCCGCGCCAGGCGGAGAGCACCACCGACCACGGCCCCAGGCGCCGCGCGTAGTTGAGGGTGCCGTCGACCGGGTCGACCACCCAGGTGCGCCCGCTGGTGCCTGCGCGGTCCACGCGCTCCTCGCCGACGAGGCCGTCGTGCGGGTAGCGCTCGCGCAGGGCGGCGTCCACGGCCAGCTCGACGTCGAGGTCGACCTCGGTGACCACCGACCCGGTCAGGGCCGCCGCGGGCTTGCGCTGCTCGACCACGCCCACCTGGCGCCGGGCGGCCTCGTGCCCGGAGCGGGTCACCAGGTCCCCGGCGAAGGCCAGGGCCTGCAGGACCTCGTCGTCGGCGCCCGCCGCGCTCGCAGGGGTGCCCTCGGCTGCGCTCACGTGCGGGGAGCCTAGCCATCCGGGCGGCGTCCGGCGCGGGCACTACCCTCGTGCCCGCCCCACCCGCCCCCGTTCCCGTCCCTCCTGGAGGACCCCCGTGCCCGAGCAGCCCCGCGGCCTGGTCGTCGCCGTCGACGGCCCGTCCGGCTCGGGCAAGTCCACCGTCTCGCGCGAGGTCGCGCGCCGCCTGGGGCTGGCGTACCTGGACACCGGGGCGATGTACCGGGCGGTGTGCTGGTGGTGCCTGGAGACCGGCGTCGACCTGCAGGACGCCGAGGCGGTCGCGCGCGCGGCCCGGGCGCTGGACCTGCGGATGGTCCCCGACCCCGCCGCCCCGCGCGTGCTGGTGGCCGGGCGGGAGGTCAGCGCCGCGCTGCGGGAGAGCCGGATCTCGACCGCGGTCAGCGCCGTCGCGACCAACCCGGCCGTGCGCGCGGAGCTGCTGCGCCGCCAGCGCGAGATCCTCGCCGAGGCCTCCGCGCCGGGCCGTCCCGGCGTGGTCGCCGAGGGCCGCGACATCACCACGGTGGTGGCCCCGGACGCCGACGTGCGGCTGCTGCTCACCGCCGACGAGGGCGCCCGCCTGGCCCGGCGGGCGCGCGAGCTGCACGGGAGCACCGACGCGGAGGCGGTCGAGCGCACGCGCGACGAGGTGCTGCGCCGCGACCGCGACGACTCCACCGTCTCGACCTTCCACGTGGCCGCGGACGGCGTCGTGACGGTGGACAGCTCCGGGATGGACCTGCACCAGACCGTCGCGGCGGTGCTGCAGCTGGTCGAGGACTCCGCGGCGTGAGCGCGCTGCCCGACCCCGCGGCGCCAGGAGGGCGACCATGAGCACCGAGGACCGCAGCACCCCGGCCGCAGCTGATAACGGAAGCGTGCACGACTCAGCCGGGAACGCGGGCACGGACCCGACGCGGGCGCTGCGCGCCGGCCTGGAGGAGTACGACCTCAACCCCGAGGACCTCGCCGTCCTCGAGGGCACCCCCGGCGCGGCGGAGGAGGGGGGGAGCGGGCCGCTGCCCGTGGTCGCCGTCGTGGGGCGGCCGAACGTGGGCAAGTCCACGCTGGTCAACCGCGTGCTGGGGCGGCGCGAGGCCGTCGTCCAGGACGTGCCGGGCGTGACGCGCGACCGGGTCAGCTACACCACGGAGTGGGCGGGTCGGCCGTTCACGGTCATCGACACCGGGGGGTGGGAGGTCGACGTCTCCGGCCTGGACGCGCGGGTGGCCGAGCAGGCCGAGGTCGCCGTCCAGCTCGCCGACGCGGTGATCTTCGTCGTGGACGCGACCGTGGGCGCCACCGCCACCGACGAGGCGGTGGTGCGGCTGCTGCGCCGCTCGGGCAAGCCGGTGGTGCTGGCCGCGAACAAGGTCGACGACGCGCGCGGGGAGGCCGACGCGGCGTCGCTGTGGTCCCTGGGGCTGGGGGAGCCGCACCCGGTCTCCGCCGTGCACGGGCGCGGCTCGGGCGACCTGCTGGACGCCGTCCTCGCGGCGCTGCCCGCCCTGCCGCCGCAGCGGCCGGCGCCGAGCGAGCAGGGCCCGCGGCGGGTGGCGCTGCTGGGGCGCCCGAACGTGGGCAAGTCCAGCCTGCTCAACAAGCTCGCCGGCGAGGAGCGGGTCGTGGTCGACCCCACCGCCGGCACCACGCGCGACCCCGTCGACGAGCTGGTGGAGCTCGGGGGGCGCACGTGGCGCTTCGTGGACACGGCGGGCATCCGCCGCCGGGTGCACCAGACCAGGGGCGCGGACTTCTACGCCTCGCTGCGCACCCAGGCGGCCCTGGAGCGGGCGGAGGTGGCCGTCGTCCTGCTCGAGGCCAACGAGCGCCTGAGCGAGCAGGACACCCGGATCATCTCCTCCGTCGTCGAGGCCGGCCGGGCGCTGGTGCTGGCGTTCAACAAGTGGGACCTGATCGACGAGGAGCGCCGGTACTACCTGGAGCGGGAGATCGAGCAGGACCTGGTGCAGGTGCGCTGGGCGCCGCGGGTGAACATCTCCGCGCGCACCGGGCGCCACGTGGACAGGCTGGTCCCGGCCCTGGACACCGCGCTGGCCTCCTGGGAGGCGCGGATCCCCACCGGGCGGCTGAACGCCTTCCTCGGGGCGGTCGTCGCCGCCCACCCGCACCCGCTGCGCGGCGGCAAGCAGCCGCGGATCCTCTTCGGCACGCAGGCGTCGACGAGGCCGCCGCGCTTCGTGCTGTTCGCCTCGGGGTTCCTCGAGGCCGGCTACCGCCGCTTCCTCGAGCGGCGCCTGCGCGAGGAGTTCGGGTTCGAGGGCTCGCCGGTGGAGGTCTCGGTGCGGGTGCGCGAGAAGCGCCGCGGGCGCGGCTGACGCAGCGCGCAGGGAGCCGACGCCGGGCGGTCGGTCGTCGCGGTAGGGTGGGCGCAGGCCCGCGAGGGCTCCGGGACGTGGCGCAGCTTGGTAGCGCACTTGACTGGGGGTCAAGGGGTCGTGGGTTCGAATCCCGCCGTCCCGACTCGGTGCTGAGCAGGCGGTGGCGGCGGCCTCGCGAGGCCGCCGCCACCGCCTGCGCCAGCGGAGTGGCGGAGGGGGGCCCGTGCCCGAGTCGGCGATCAGCAGCCGGGTCCTGACCGTGCCGAACCTGCTCAGCCTCTCGCGGCTCGTCCTGGTGCCCGTCTTCGCCTGGCTGATCCTCACCCACCGCGACGTCGCGGCGCTGGTGGTGCTCGCCGCCTCCGGGCTCAGCGACTACGTCGACGGCTACCTGGCCCGCCGCTGGCACCAGGAGACGCGCCTGGGTCAGCTGCTGGACCCGGCCGCGGACCGGCTGTACATCCTCGTCACGCTGCTCGGCCTGGCCTGGCGCGAGCTGGTGCCGTGGTGGGTCGTCGTCCTCATCGTCGCCCGCGACTTCCTCCTCTTCGCCACCCTGCCGGTGCTCACCCGCGCCGGGTACGGGCCGCTGCCGGTGCACTACCTGGGCAAGGCGGCCACCTTCTGCCTGCTCTACGCGTTCCCGCTGATCCTGCTCAGCGAGGTCGCCGGCAGCGTCGGGGAGGTCGCCCGGGCCCTGGGCTGGGCCTTCGCGTGGTGGGGCACCGGCCTGTACTGGTGGGCGGGGCTGCTGTACCTGCGGCAGGTGCGCCAGGTCGTGCGCGCCGCGGGCCCGCCGGTGGCGCGCGCCTCCACCGGTGCCCCGAGCGAGGTCGGCCGCTCGTGAGCGCGCCCGCCCGCCGACCCGCCCCCTCGCCCGCGCCGCGCCGGCCCGCCGACGCGGCGCCGGGGGGCCGGTCAGCGCTGCGCCCGGACGCGTCGATGACGCTGCTGCGCGAGGTCACCGAGCGGCCCCTGGACCCGGGCTACGCGGCCGCGGCCGCCGAGCGCGCGGCCCGGGCCGAGGCGGCCACCACCGGTGCCGGCGCTGGGGACGGTGCCGGCGCCGGGTGGCGCTGGTCGCGGCGGGCGGGCGGGACCGCGGCGGCGGCCGTGCTCGCCGGGCTGCTGCTGACCGCGGCGGTGCTGCAGCTGCGGGTGCCGGCCCCGGCGGGGGACCGCGCGGCGCTGCTGCAGCAGATCCAGGAGCGCACCGCGGCCGCCGACCGCGCCGCCGCGCAGGCGGAGGCCCTGCGCGCGCAGGTGGCGGCGGTGCAGGAGCGGGCGCTGGCGGGGGAGCCGGACGCCCCGCAGGCCGATCCGGGGCTGCTGGTGGCCTCGGGGTCCGCGCCCGTGACCGGCCCGGGCCTGGTGGTGACCCTGGACGACGGCCCCTCCCCGGACGGCGCGGCCTCGGACGACCCGCGCGCGCCCTCGGACGGGCTGCACCGCGTCAGCTACCTGGACCTGCAGGTGACCGCGAACGGCCTGTGGAGCGCCGGGGCGGAGGCGGTGGCGATCAACGGCGAGCGCCTGACGGGGACGACGGCCATCCGCAACGCCGGCAGCGCCGTCCTGGTCAACTTCCGCCCGCTGTCCCCGCCGTACCGGGTCGAGGCGATCGGCGACCCGAACGCGCTCGCCGCGCGGTTCGCGCTCAGCCGGGCCAGCAGCTGGCTGACGCAGGCCCAGCGCGACGTCGGGCTCGGCGTGGCGCTGCAGGCCGCCGAGGAGCTGGACCTGCCCGCCCACCAGCAGCAGCAGCTGTCCTACGCCCGGGCACTGCCGGACGGCGTCGACGTCCCCGTCGACGTCCCCGCCGCCGAGCCCGCCGACGTCCCCGCCGCCGAGGAGGCCCTCCCGTGATCGCCGCGCTCGGCCTGCTGGTCGGGATCGTCCTCGGGCTGCTGCTCGACCCGACGGTGCCCGCCTGGCTGCAGCCCTACCTGCCGATCGCCGTCGTCGCGGCGCTGGACGCGGTCTTCGGCGGCCTGCGGGCCCTGCTCGACGGCCTGTTCGACGACCGGGTCTTCGTCGTCTCGTTCCTGTCCAACGTCGTGGTCGCGGCCCTGATCGTCTACCTCGGCGACCAGCTGGGCGTCGGCAGCCAGCTGTCGACGGGCGTCGTCGTCGTCCTCGGCATCCGGATCTTCTCCAACGTCGCCGCGATCCGGCGGCACCTGTTCAAGGCGTGAGCCGGGCATGAGCGAGCACGAGCAGCGACCCCCCGCCCCGCAGGTGCGGCAGCAGGAGCAGGTGCGGCGGGGCGGTGGCCGGCACCCGTCGGCGGCCGGGCGGGCGCGGCTGCGGGCCGCCCTGCTGCCGCGCCCGACGCGGGCGCAGCTGTTCACGGGCCTGCTGTGCCTGCTGCTGGGCCTGGCCCTGGCGGTGCAGGTGCGCTCGAACACCGGGGAGGACCTGACCTCCCTGCGCCAGTCCGAGCTGATCGGCCTGCTCGACGACGCCGGGGACCGCGGGGACCGGCTGGCGCGGGAGGTGCGCGAGCTCGAGCGCACCCGCGACGAGCTGGTCAGCAGCAGCGACCAGAGCGCCGCCGCCCGCGAGCTGGCGCAGGAGCGCCTGGAGCAGCTGTCGATCCTCGCCGGCACCGCGGGCGCGACCGGGCCGGGCATCCGCCTGACCGTGGCCGGCCCGGAGGTCGACGCGGCGGTCCTGCTCGGCGCCGTGCAGGAGCTGCGCGACGCCGGCGCGGAGGCGATCCAGGTCGGGGACGTGCGCGTGGTGGCCAGCACCGCGTTCGTGGACGCCGCGGACGGCTCGGTGCTCGTCGACGGGCAGGAGCTGGACTCCCCGTTCGTCTTCCTCGCCATCGGCAGCGCGCAGACCCTGGCCTCGGCCATGGACTTCCCCGGCGGGGTGATCCCCACGGTGACCAGCGAGGGCGGCACGGCCGCCGTCGAGGAGCTCGAGGTGGTCGAGGTCTCGGCGTTGCGGGCGCCGAGCGAGCCTCAGTACGCTCGCCCGGCCGATCCCCCCTCCAGCTCGTAGCCCTCGCTCCGCCGCGCGCGGCACGGGCCCCGGCCTGGCTTCCCGAAGGGTCCGTGATGGCCGACGTGGAGTGCCCCGAGGACCTGCGGTACACCCCGGAGCACGGGTGGGTGCGGGCCGGGCAGGGGCTGGTGCGGATCGGCATCACCGCCTACGCCGAGGGGGCGCTCGGGGACATCGTCTACGTCGCGCTGCCGCGGCTGGGCGATCGGGTCGAGGCCGGCGCGGTGTGCGGGGAGCTGGAGTCCACGACCACGGTCAGCGACCTGTACGCGCCGCTCAGCGGCGTCGTCACCGCCCGCAACGAGTCGCTGGAGGGCAGCCCGGAGCTCGTCAACTCCGACCCGTACGGGGACGGCTGGGTGCTCGAGGTGCGCCCGGACGACCCTGCGGCGGTCGAGGGCCTGCTGGACGCCGCCGGCTACCGCGCCAGCATCACCCGCGCCGGGTGATGCGGGTGAGCCGAGTCAGCCGGCACGGCGAGGGTCAGTCGGGCGGGGTCTGCACCTGAGGTCGAGGGTGAGGGCGGGTTCAGGCTGCGGTGGAGGCTGTGGGCGCCGTCCGCGACCGCTACCCTGATGATCGTCCGGGCTGCGGACCTGCGCTGCACGCCGGTGCCGTCGAGGTCGGTGCTGTCGAGGTCGGTGCTGTCGGGTCGAGCGGAGGAGGGTCCGTGAGCGAGGGCGAGGAGCTGCGGCGCAGGCGCCGCGGCGCCGACCGCGAGGACGAGGGCCTGCCGGCGCGCCGCGAGGTCGCCGACACCACCATGTCGTTCCCCGCGGTCCCGGCCGCGCCCGGCGGCGAGGACCTCGAGGCGGGCCTGAGCACCGACGAGCAGCGCAGCATCGACGCCCTGCCCGAGGGCTCGGCGCTGCTCGTGGTCCAGCGGGGCCCGAACGCCGGAGCCCGCTTCCTCCTCGACGCCGACCGCACGACCGCCGGGCGCGGCCCCAGCAGCGACATCTTCCTCGACGACGTGACGGTCTCGCGCAAGCACGCGGAGTTCGTCCGCGACGGCGAGGCCTTCCGGGTGCGCGACGTCGGCAGCCTCAACGGCACCTACGTCAACCGCGACCGCGTGGACGACGTCGTCCTGCACGCCGGCGACGAGGTGCAGATCGGCAAGTACCGCCTGACGTTCCACCCCTACCGGAAGCACCGGTGAGGCGGCGGTGACGGCCGGTCCTGCGGGGGACGCTGCCGCGCGCCGCCCGGTCCCCTCCCCGCTGCTGACGATCGGGGAGGTCCTGGCCGAGCTGCAGCTGGACTTCCCCGACGTCTCCCACTCCAAGCTGCGCTTCCTGGAGGAGCGGGGGCTGGTCTCCCCGCAGCGGACCCCCAGCGGGTACCGCAAGTTCAGCCCCGCGGACGTCGAGCGGCTGCGCTTCGTCCTCTCCCTCCAGCGCGACCGGTACCTGCCGCTGCGGGTGATCGGCGCCTACCTGGCGGCCGTGGACCGCGGCGCGGAGCCCCCGGCGCTGCCCGGCGGGCCGGTGCGCCCGCCGCGGCGCGTGGACGCCGCCGCGGGCGAGGGCCGCGAGGAGCAGGCGGCGCCGACGGGCGCGGCGCGCGGGCGCGCCGCCCGCGCCGACCTGGTGGCCCTCGCCGGCGGCGACGGGCGCCTGGTGGAGGCTCTGGAGGAGCACGGGCTGCTCGCGCGCAGCCCGGCGGGCACGTACCCGGCGGATGCCGCGGACGTCGTGCGCTGCGCGCGCGAGCTGGCCGAGCACGGCATCGAGCCGCGCCACCTGCGGCCGCTGCGCACCGCCGCCGAGCGCGAGGCGGCCCTGGTCGAGCAGGTGGTCAGCCCCCTGCGCCGCCAGCAGCGCGGCGGCGCAGGGGCGCGCGCGGAGGAGGTCGGGCGCGAGATCGCCGGGTCGCTGCTGCGCCTGCACGAGTCGCTGCTGCGCAGCGCCCTGGAGGGGCCGCGCGGCTAGATCGCCGGCGCCCGGCGCGCCCGCGCGCGGCGCGGGCTACGGTGGGGCGGTGCGCGAGCTCGATGTCGTGGGCGTCCGGGTGGAGATGCCCTCCAACAACCCGATCGTGCTGCTGCGTGAGCGCGGCGGCGACCGCTTCCTGCCCATCTGGATCGGCGCTCCGGAGGCCAGCGCCATCGCCTTCGCCCAGCAGGGCGTCGTCCCGCCCCGCCCGCTGACCCACGACCTGCTGCGCGACGTGATCGCCGCGGTCGGGCGCCGCCTGGTCGAGGTCCGCATCGTCGCGGTCCAGGACAACGTCTACCACGCCGAGCTGGTCCTCGACGGCGGCACGACCATCAGCTCGCGCTCCTCGGACGCGATCGCCCTGGCGCTGCGCGTGCAGTGCCCGATCCTCGGGGCCGAGTCGGTCCTGGAGGCGGGCGGCGTGCCCGTGCCGGAGGAGGACGAGGAGGAGGTCGAGAAGTTCCGCGAGTTCCTCGACCAGGTCTCCGCGGAGGACTTCGAGGCCCCTCCGGCCGAGGGCCCGGACCAGCCCGGCACCGACCGCCCGTGAGGGCCTTCTCCAGCTGTACCTGACCTTCGACCTCAGGTCGAGACACGCCGGGAGCGACACGCCCGATCGGCTCCGGCGGGGCGCATTGACGCTGGTCGTGCGCGGCCGTACGGTCGAGCTCGAACGACCTCCCGGTGGTGCCGGCGGTGCCGGCTCCACCTGCGGAGCCGGCACGGCAGCCGGCCCGGGGGGCGGGGAGAGGGAGGTCAGCGTGAGCGGCACGGGCGACGGCGGAGGCCTCCGGGGGGCGACCGCGGCGGCGCAGGGGCTGCTGTTCGCCGACGACCGGCCGGCGCTGGACGAGGAGGTCGGCTACCGGGGCCCCACCGCCTGCAAGGCGGCGGGCATCACCTACCGCCAGCTGGACTACTGGGCCCGCACCGGCCTGGTGGAGCCCAGCGTGCGGGCGGCCACCGGCTCGGGCACGCAGCGCCTGTACGGCTTCCGCGACATCCTCGTGCTCAAGGTCGTCAAGCGGCTGCTGGACACCGGGGTCTCCCTGCAGCAGATCCGCAGCGCCGTCGCACACCTGCGCGAGCGCGGCGTGGAGGACCTGGCGCGGATCACGCTGATGAGCGACGGCGCCAGCGTGTACGAGTGCACCTCCGCCGACGAGGTCGTCGACCTCGTCCAGGGCGGGCAGGGCGTGTTCGGGATCGCCGTCGGCCGGGTGTGGAGCGAGGTCGAGGGCGCCCTGGCGTCCCTGCCGAGCGAGCGCGCCGACGACGCCTCCGACCTCCCCGACGAGCTGGCCGCCCGCCGCGCCGCGCGCCGCACCGGCTGACCCCTCCCGCGTGCGCACCCCGTCGTCCTGCAGGACGACGGGGTGCGCACGCGTGCGCCCTCGCCTAGCGTCGGGCGGGGCCGGGGTTCCGGCGGGTGGTCCGGCGGCAGCGGGAGGACGCGGGTGCTCTCAGCGGCCGGTGCGCACCACCTTGTGCGAGCCGTCGCAGAACGGCGCGATGCCGGTGGCGCCGCAGCGGCACAGGGCCATCGTGCGGCGGCGCTGCTCGAGCGGCCGGCCGTCGGCGCCGGCGACGACGACCGGGCCGCGCACGAGCAGCGGCCCGTCGGGGCAGACGGTGATGCTGACCTCCGGCGGCACCGCACCGGCGGTGGCACCGGCGGTCGTCGCAGCGCCGTTCCTACCGGCGTCACCATCGGCGTCGCCGGTGGGAACGGCGCGGGGGTCGTGCGGTTCGTGCGGGTCGTGCGTGGTGGGCATGGCACCTGCCTACCCGCTGGCGGCGCCCCGCGCGAGGCGGTGCCCGCAGCGGTGCCCGCGGCGCTGGCCGCGGCGCTGCCCGAGGTGGTACCCGCGGTGGTACCCGCGGTGGTGCTGCGGCCCGGTCAGGACGAGGACATCGAGGAGGACGGACGAGGATGAGCGTGCAGGCTCCGGAGGCGGCGCGGGTGCGCCTGCCGCAGGCCCGCGGGGACGTCAGCGAGGCGCTGCTGCGCCTGGTCGCGGGGCAGGGGGCGACGGCCGCGGACGTGGTGGCCGCCGCCCGCGCCGTGGCGCCCGGGCGGGAGGCGGCGCAGGTGCTCGGCGACGAGGACCTGCAGCTGGCGCTGTGGCTGCTGTACGAAGCGCACTACCGCGGCGCGGGCGGGCTGCTGGACCGCTGGGAGTGGGACCTGGAGCTGCTGGGCGCGCGCGCGGTGCTCGAGGAGCACCTGGAGGCGGCGCTGCGGGAGCTGGTGCAGGCGCCGGACGTGGCGCCCGGGGACG